>CAZBGV010000039.1:0-27247 GCA_964491485.1 uncultured Woeseiaceae bacterium
GACCGCCGATCGACCGATCTTATGGGTGTCCCGGATTGGCTCCCGGATTGGCTCCGGAGCGGCTCTCCCCTTGCCCGGAGCTCTGCCGAATGCCGCCCTCTTCCGGCATCGTGGATATCATGGGATGCGAGAGGTGCACGGGCACTTGCGTGCCTCGGGTCACCTTTCGGTTACAATAGCGCGCCCGGCCGCGCGGCCGGTCGATAAGCACCACTAGTAGCAATGCCGACTATTCGACTACCCGACGGCTCCACCCGTCGGTACGACCAGCCTGTGACGGGACTGCAGATCGCGGAGGCGATCGGGAAAGGCTTGGCCCGCGACGCCGTAGCGGTGCGGGTCGACGGGTCGCTATGGGACCTGACGCGGCCGATAGCGACCGATGCCGCCATCGAGATCGTGACTCGCGAATCCCCGGAGGGCCTCGACCTCCTGCGCCACGATGCCGCGCACGTGATGGCGGAAGCCGTGAAGGAGCTTTGGCCAGAAACACAGGTCACCATAGGCCCGGCAATCGAGAACGGCTTCTACTACGACTTTGACCGGGACGAGCCTTTCACGCCGGAAGACCTCGCCGTGATCGAGGAGCGCATGAAAGCGATCGTCGAGCGCGATGAAACGATCGTGCGGGAGGTTTGGGATCGTGACGAGGCGATCGCCTTCTTCCGCGCCCAGGGCGAGGAGTACAAAGCGCAGATTATCGAGTCGATTCCCGGCGAGGAGGAAATAACCGTATACCGCCAGGGCGATTTCATCGATCTCTGCCGCGGCCCGCACCTGCCCTCCACCGGTCGCCTCGGCCAGGCTTTCCACCTGTTGCGCGTGTCGGGCGCTTACTGGCGCGGCGATGCGCGCAACCCGATGCTGCAGCGCATCTATGGCACTGCCTGGGCGACGGAAAAGCAACTGAAACAATACCTGCAGCAGCTCGAGGAGGCGGAGAAGCGGGACCACCGACGGCTCGGCCGCGAGATGGACCTGTTCCACTTCCAGGAAGAAGCGCCGGGCGCGGTGTTCTGGCATCCGAAGGGCTGGACGTTGTTCCAGAAGCTCGTCGACTACATGCGGCAGCGGCAGGCCGAGGCCGGGTATGAGGAGGTCAACACCCCGGAGCTGATGGACCGCTCGCTATGGGAAGCTTCCGGTCACTGGGAATCGTTCGGCGACAACATGTTCACGACCGAGACGGTTGACGGCCGGTGTTACGCGATAAAGCCCATGAACTGTCCCGGGCACGTACAGATCTTCAAGCAGGGTATTACCAGTTATCGGGAGCTGCCCCGCCGGCTGGCGGAATTTGGAAAACTCCATCGTTACGAGCCCTCGGGCTCGCTTCATGGACTGCTGCGTGTACGCGGGTTTACCCAGGACGATGCTCACATCTTCTGCACGCCGGAGCAGATCACGCCGGAATCAATCGCGGTGTGCCGCCAGATCCTCGACATCTATCGCGACCTCGGCTTTGAAGACGTCCGCATCAAGTTCGCCGATCGTCCTCCGGTGCGCGTTGGTTCCGACGATGTGTGGGACAAAGCGGAACGGGCTCTGCTCGAAGCGTTGAAAGTCACGGGGCTCGACTACAGCCACAACCCGGGCGAAGGTGCATTCTACGGGCCCAAGCTGGAATTTGTACTGCGGGACGCGATCGGCCGCGACTGGCAATGCGGTACGCTACAGGTGGATCTCAACATGCCTTCGCGGCTCGGGGCCACTTTCGTCGGCGAAGATGGCCAGAAGCACACACCTGTGATGCTCCATCGCGCCATTCTGGGATCGCTCGAACGCTTCATCGGCATACTCCTGGAGCATCATGCCGGACATCTACCGCTGTGGCTCGCTCCCACTGCCGCCAAGGTGCTGACCATCACCTCCGATGCCGATGCCTACGCGCTCGACGTCGTGCAGCAGCTGCGCAATGCCGGTATCGACGCAGAAGCTGACCTGCGCAACGAGAAGATCTCCTACAAGGTGCGCGAGCACAGCGTCGCAAAGGTGCCGGTGCTGCTTGCGGTGGGTGCGCGAGAGGTCGAGCAGAAGACCGTCGCGCTCCGTCGCCTGGGCTCGAACGCGCAGAAGGTCATGCCGCTCGGCCAGGCGATTTCCGAACTGCGCGAAGAGATCGCAACGCGCGGCCGCCTGGCCGCCTGAGTTTCAGCCCGCGTGGCCTGGCCAGTTGCGCCGGACCTGCACTGCCTGGCCGCATCCCTGTCAGGCCGGGATCGGGATCATCGGCTTCGTGCCCATGTAAGTGGGTATCCGGCCGCCTGCGGCTTTCCTTGATCTTCGATCGGGGTCGGGGACAGCCATCGGATTTCCGATGGTCGGGTGCGGAATCCCAGAGTCGGGGACAGCGATCTGATTTCCGAAGGTCGGGTGCGGAATCGCGCCGGCAATCCGGTGCATATCCTGATTCGCCTATTGAGTGAGTGTCCCGGTTCCTTCCGATCTTTTATCCCTTTCGCGCCTCCCCAATCCGGTGGGTGCCCCCGGCTCCCGCCGGCTCGCCATCCGGTGGGTGTCCCCGCTCGCCCCCCGCTCGAGGCGCCTCCCCCATCCGGTGGGTGTCCCCGGCTCGCCCCCCCCGGCTCGCCCGGTCGGCTCGTGGGCGTCCCCGGCTCGCGCCCGGCCCGGCGCCCGGATCGGCGGATCGGCGGTCGGTCGACCGTGTTCCATGTCACAGATTTGTCAATCTGTGATGCCGCGCCGGTCATCGCTCATTTTTCGGGGGATATACTCCGGCGGCAGGGGAACCTGCCCGCATTGGACATAACGGCCGGGAGAAGCAACGTGGCGCTGGAGCACTTCAAGACGCAGGTTTTGCTGCTGCACAGCCAGCAAAGCACCCTCGACGCCCTGAGCGCCGGATTCGGCGACCGCTACTCCGTGCACGTGGCGACCAGCGGCGCGGAAGCGCTGAACACGCTCGGCGCAACGCCGATCCACGTGATCGTGTCCGCCCAGGACCTGCCGGGCATGAGCGGGCTCGAGGCCCTGCGCGAGGCGCGCAAGCGCTCGCCGGACACGATCGGCATCCTGCTCGCGGGCAACGACCGCGACGACGGGCTCGAGGCGCTCGTTGGTGACAAGGAAGTGTTCCAGATCGTGCGCGGCGCGATCAGCCCCGAAGGCCTCCGCAATTTGATCGATACGGCGACCAAGCGCATCCGCCTGCTCGCGATTTCCGAATCGGCCAACGACCAGGCGGCAGACGTCGACGAGCCGGCGGGCGAGCACATCGTGATGGAAACCGGCGAGCACGGCCGCCCCATCATCAGTGCGTCGTCCATCCCGGTCCTGCAACCGCAGAATCCGCCGGTCTCCCCCAACGCCGGCGGCCGCGAGGTCGATGTGCTCGTCCTTACGAAAGACGAGGAATTCCTGGAGACCATCAAGGAGTCGTCCCGTGGTCTCCACAACGTCCATTACGCGAGCTCCGTGGGCCAGGCCGAGGCCGTCGTGCGGCAGCACAAGGTCGGCGTGCTGGTCACCGATGCCGCGATCGGCGGTGCGGGGATCGAGAGCATCACCGAGCGCCTGCGCGGTGCCATCCCCCGCCTCGTGGCGATCGTCGCCGGGCGCCGCGACGACGGCGAGCTGCTCATGGACCTCATCAACCGCGGCCAGGTCTACCGCTTCCTGCTGAAGCCGGTCTCGCCCGGGCGTGCGCGGCTCGCCATCGAAGCCTCGGTCAATCATCACCTCGAGGCCGCGGACTCGGCTTTTGCCCCGAAGACGCGCGGCGCTGCCCCGGCGGCGAAAGCACCCCCGCGACCGGCGGCGAAGCCCGCGCCCCCCGCCGCGCGCCCGGCGCGCCAGCAGGCCGCCCCGCCTCGGCCGGCGGATCCCGCACTGCGCCAGAGCGGACGCCTGGGCGACAGCGGCGCCCGGCGCGCGCCGGTGGCCGACTCCCCGCCACCGGCAGCTCCGGCGACCGAGAGCGCCGCTTCCGCGCCCGCCGCCGCCGAAGGGGGCAAGGGATTGCCGAAGGCGGCGCTGCTGTCGGCCGCGGCGCTCGCCGTGCTGCTCGTTGCCGGCGGCGCCGCCTGGCTGATGCTCGGCTCGCAGGAACCCAAGGGTCCGGACACGACCCGCGCCGCCGCTGCGACACCTGCCGAGACCGTCGTTCAGTCCTCCCCCTCGATCGTGGAAACCGACATCCCCACGGCGGGCCCTGCGGCCGGCACGCCGCCGCCCTGGCAGGCCACCCTCGAGGAGGCCCGCATTGCCCGCGATGTCGGCGAGCTGATCGCGCCGCCCGGATCGAACGCGGTCGAGCTCTATCTGTCCGCGCGCGCCCTCGCGCCTGCTGAGCCGGTCATTCAATCCGAGCTCGACGGCGTCATCGAGCAGGTGCTCACGCTCGCCGAGACCGCCCTCCTCGACGAGCGGGCCGGCGACGCAGCCGACGCCCTCGCGATGGTGCGCCTCGCCAACCCCGATCACCCGCGCCTGCCCTTCCTCGACGCACAGGTCAGGCAGCGCGTGCTGCGCGTCCGTCTCGGGGAAGCCCGAATCGCGATTCGCGAAGGTCGCTTCGAGGATGCCGCTGGCGCGTTGACGGCAGCCAAGGCGCTGGCCGGCACGGAAACCGACGAGCTCAAGCTGCTCCAGGAAGAGCTCGCGACCGCGCGCAGCGAGCAGCAAGTGGACCAGGTGCTCGCGCGCGCCAACCAGCGGCTGACGGACAACCGCCTCGTCGCTCCGTCCAATGACAACGCGCGCTACTACTACGAGCTCGTGCTGAGCAGCGATCCCGGCAACACCGCTGCCCGGCAGGGCCTGGTCGCGGTCGCGAGCAAGCTCGTGCTCGGTGCGCGCACGGCTATCGATGAGGGTCGGCTCGACGAGGCGGAATCGCTGCTCGCGGACGCCCGTGAGATCGACCCCAGGAGCGGCCAGCTCACCGGAGCCGTGCAGGCGCTCGCGAGCCAGTTCGTGATTCGCGCGGCGGCCGCCGTCGACGAGAGCCGGTTCGACGATGCCGAAGCGCTGCTCGACAAGGCTCGCGCCCTCGACCCCGCGAACGCCGATCTCAGCGCGACAGCCGAGGCCCTGGCGAGCGCGCGCGCGACCGCGGCGGAAGCCGAGCGGCAAGCGGAGCTCGCGGCCCGGGCTGACACGGATGCGGCTGCCGGCGCTGCGCCCGGGGCCGGTGCGTCCGTTCCGGCCGCCGGCGACGCAGCCGGCGCGACGGCGTTCGTCCCCACCGGCACCGATGCCATGCCAGGCGCCGAGCGCAGCGCTGCGGCGCCCGCGGAGCCCGCGCAGCCCGAATACGTGCCGATCAGCTCCCTCACGCGCACCAACTATGTCGTGCCGGAATATCCGCGCACGGCGCAACGCCGCAACCTGACCGGTTGGGTGGACCTGACCTTCATCGTTACGCCGCAGGGCCGGGTCGAGGACGTCGGCATCCTGGACGCCGAACCCGGCAACGTCTTCGAGGAAGCGGCGATCCAAGCCATTCGCCAGTGGCGCTTCGAGCCGCCGATGGAGAATGGCGTGCCGGTCGCGCGGCGGGTGGCGGTCCGGCTGTCCTTCGATCTCCAGTAGCCGGCTCGCGGCCTTTTCAACCGCGCCGGATCCGAAAGCCCGGCTCGGCGGCTGCTTCCGCGTGCACCCGCTCCGTCGCTCAGTCGCCTGAGCGGTGCCCGACGATCGTCGCGTGGATCTCGGCGACGATGGCGAGCGCGATCGCGGCCGGTCCCTCTCCGCCAATGTCGAGCCCGGCCGGGCCGTGCAGGCGGCCCTCGAGCGCGGCGCCGGCATCGCCGAGCTCGCGCAGCAGGCGGCGGCGCCGGTGCCGGGGTCCCAGCAGTCCGACATAGGCAATATCGGTCGCGGCGAGCTGCGCCAGGTAGCTCCGATCGCTCTCCAGGTGGTGGCTCATGACGATCGCCGCGGCATAGCGGGCAAAATCGAGCGCCCCGCCCGCCTCAGCGGCCGGCATGCAGAGCACCGACTGCGCCGCCGCAAAGCGTCCCCTCTCGATGTACGCCGGGCGATGATCCTGCACCGTCACGCGCCAGCCCAGCTCCGCCGCCAGCCGCACGACAGGCTCGGCGTCGGGCCCGGCGCCGAGCACGAGGATGCGCGGCGGCGGCTCCAGCAAGCCGCACAGGAGCTCGGCATCGGCGCCCTCGAGTGACGCGACGCCCGAACGCCCGTGCGCGAGCGCCGCGGCGGCCGCGCGCCCGGCCGCATCCCGGAACGCGGGCGCAAAGTCGAGCCACTCGGCGCTGTCGCCCGCGATCACGCCGGTCGCGCCGGCCGGCAGCCCGGGCTCTCCGGAGCGGATCACCGTGACGGCGACTCCCGTCCGATCGCCGCCCTGCACCCGGAGCATCGCGCTGAAGGGCTCGTAGTGTCGCGCCGGCAGAAGCGGCTGCAGAAACACGCGGATCAGGCCATCGCAGCCGACGCCGAGTCCCCACACGTCCCCGTCCTCGCCGATCCGGAGATCGTAAGTGGCGGCCTGCACTTCGCCGGACTCGAGCACGGTGCGCGCGCGCAGCGCGAGATCGCCCTCGAGGCAGCCGCCGGACAGCATGCCCTGGTACCGGCCATCGCCGGTCACGAGCATGCGCGCGCCGGCCTTGCTGTAGGTGGAACCCTCCGTCTCGTACACGCTCGCGAGCACGAGCGGCTCGCCCGCGGCCCGCCAGGTCTCGAACGACGCGTGCAGATCGCGCCAGGTCACGCCGCTCTCCCGCCGACCGTCACCGCGCCGCGCCGGACATGCCTTCGCGCCTCAACCCAATCCGGAACGTTGCACGGCTTCGACGATGGCCTGGTGCTGGCCGGGCGCCATCAGGTGTACACCCGCGACGCCTTCGATGTCGCGGGCGTCGCGGATCAGCTCCGCGCAGATGGCGATGCCTTCCTGGCGCGGATCGCGCGCGGCTTCCATTCGCCGGAGTATGCCGTCCGGCATGCTCGTGCCGGGCAGGTGGTCACGCATCCAGCGCGCCGATTCGGCCGAGCGCAGCGGTCCGAGGCCGACGAGCAGGAACAAATTGTCGAGCAGTCCCTGCGCGCGCAGGTGCGCCGTATAGCGTTCGAGCAGCTCCATGTCGAAGCAGAACTGCGTCTGCACGAAGCGCGCGCCCGCCCGCTTCTTGGCCGAGAGGCCATCGGTCGTCCAGCGGGAGCCCGGCTCGAACGGAATGTCGGCCGCGCCCGGAAAAAAACGCACCGGCCCTTCGAGCTCGTTGCCGGACAGCGTGGTCCCGCTGGTCTGCATCGCCTGCAGGGCTGCGAGCAGCGAACGTGCGTTGAGGTCGAAGACCCCCTTCGCCGCGGAATCGCCCGCCTCGACCGGGTCACCGGTCAGCACGAGCACATTCTCGATGCCGAACGCGGCGGCGCCGAGAAGATCGCCCTGGAGGGCGATGCGGTTGCGATCCCGGCAGGTCATCTGCAGGATCGGCTCGAAGCCGAGCTGCTTGATGTGAATGGCGGCGGCGAGGCTCGACATCCGCACCCGGGCACCGGCACCGTCGGTGAGATTGATGCCGGACACCACGGGGCCGAGATCGCGGGCACACGCGGTGAGCGGTGCGAGGCTCGCGCCGCGCGGGGGCGTGATTTCAGCGGTGAAAGCGAAGCGACCCGATTCCAAAGTCCGGCGGAACAGGTTGTGACGTGGCAGGTGAGCAGGCTGGCGCATGGCGGCAGTGTCCGATAACCCCGCGGGCGGTTCAACAAAACCGTCCGTCCCGTTTCACCTGATGCGCGGTTCGCCGGTCCGCGACCTGCCGCCTCGAACGGAGCGTGAAGTTCCTCGCGGCCTGCGTGTCCCTTTCGCAGCACGTTCGGGAGCACCCCCGGTCGCGGCGCCGCCCTGGCCAGCACCCGCAGTGCGTGAACGATGCGAGCCGATGAGTGCGTGCCGCGATGCTCCCACCGCAGTATGCGCGATGCGCACCCGCTGCGGTGGGATCTCCGGCGACGGCTCAGAGCGTGGGCATCGAGAAGTCGGCGCCCGCGCGGATCCCCGTTGGCCAGCGCGAGGTCACGGTCTTCAGGCGCGTGTAGAAGCGCACCCCCTCCATGCCGTAAACGCCCGTGTCCCCGAACAGCGAGCGCTTCCAGCCGCCGAAGGTGTGGAAGGCGAGCGGCACGGGAATGGGCACGTTGATGCCGACCATACCGACCTGGATCGAGGCCGCAAACTCGCGGGCGGCGTCGCCGTCCCGTGTGAAGATCGCGGTGCCGTTGCCGAACTCGTGCTCGTTGACGAGCCGCACGGCGTCGTTGAAGGTCGCCGCGCGGGCGATCGCGAGCACCGGGCCGAAGATCTCCTCGCGATAGATGCGCATGTTTGCGGTGGTGTGATCGAAGAGCGTGGGGCCGAGGAAGTAACCCGCGCCGCCGACGCTCGGGTGCTCGCGGCCGTCGACGACGAGCTTCGCGCCTTCCCGCACGCCGAGCTCGATGTAGGAGCGCACACGCTCGCGGTGCTCGGGGGTGACGAGCGGTCCCATGTCGTTCGCGGGATCGCTGCCCGGGCCGACCTTGAGCTTCTCGATGCGCGGCAGGAGTTTCGCGAGCAGCGGCTCCGCGGCGCCGCCGACCGGCACGGCGACGGAGATCGCCATGCAGCGCTCGCCGGCAGAGCCGTAGGCCGAGCCGATCAGCGCGTCGGCGGCGAGGTCCATGTCCGCGTCCGGCATGACGACGAGATGGTTCTTGGCGCCGCCGAGCGCCTGCACGCGCTTGCCGTGCTCGGCGGCGGTGCGATAGACGTGCTCCGCCACCGGCGTCGAGCCGACGAAGCTCACGGCGGCGACCCGCTCGTCCGTGAGCAGTGCGTTGACGGCCACCGCATCGCCCTGCACGACGTTGAACACCCCCGGCGGCAGGCCCGCTTCGGCCAGCAGCTCGGCCCATTTCAACGAGCAGCTCGGATCCTTCTCGGACGGCTTCAGGACGAAGGTGTTGCCGCAGGCGATGGCAAGCGGAAACATCCAGAGCGGCACCATCGCGGGAAAGTTGAAGGGTGTGATACCGACACACACGCCGAGGGGCTGACGCATGGACCAGGTGTCGACGCTGGTGCTGACCTGGTCGCTGTATTCGCCCTTCATCAGGTGCGGGATGCCGCAGGCGAACTCGACGACCTCCAGGCCGCGCTGCACCGAGCCTTCGGCGTCGGTAACGATCTTGCCGTGCTCCTGCGAGATGAGCGCGGCAATCTCCTTGCGATCGCGCTCGATCAGCTCCTTCAGCCTGAACATGACGCGGGCGCGCTTCAGCACCGGCGTTCGTGACCACGCCGGGAACGCGGCGGCCGCGGCGGCGACGGCGGCGGCGACGTCTTCCTCCGTCGACATGACGACCTCGGCGCACAGCTCACCCGTCGCGGAGTCGTGCACCTGGCCGTAGCGCTGCGATGCGGACGGCCGGCGTTCGCCGCCGATCCAGTTGCCGACGGTACGGATGGATTGCAGGTTTTCGGCTTTCCTCGCCATTGGCGTTCCCCTTGGTGTTTGATGGTTCAGGCGCGCAACGCCTTGCGCACGGTGTCGACGACCTGCCCGATCTGGGCCTCGTCGATGATGAGCGGCGGCGAGAATGCGATCGTGTCGCCGGTCGTGCGGACGATGACGCCCGCGTCGAAGCAGTCGCGGAAGACCTGCATGGCGCGCGCCGTCGGCTGGCCTGCGATCGGCTCGAGCTCGACCGCGCCAATCAGGCCGAAGTTGCGCACGTCGATGACGTGCGGCTCACCTTTCAGCCCGTGCAGTGCGTCTTCCCAGGTCTTCTCGAGATCGCGCGCCCGCTCGAACAGCCCCTCTTCGAGATAGACGTCGAGCGCCGCACAGCCGGCGGCGGCGGCGAGCGGATGGCCTGAATAGGTGTAGCCGTGGAAGAACTCGATGGCGCCTTCCGGGCCGGTCATGAAGGTCTGGTAGATGTCACGCGAGGCCAGTACGGCGCCCATCGGCACCGCGCCGCTGGTGAGGCCCTTCGCCGTGGTGATGAGGTCCGGCGTGACGCCGAAGCGGGTCGCCGCAAAGCTTGCGCCGCAGCGGCCGAACGCGCAGATCACCTCGTCGAAGATCAGCAGGATGCCGTGGCGATCGCAGATCTCGCGCAGCCGCTCGAGGTAGCCCTGCGGCGGCAGGATGACTCCGGCGGAGCCCGCGATCGGCTCGACGATCACCGCCGCGATCGTGGAGACGTCGTGCAGGGCGACGATGTTCTCCAGCTCGTCCGCGAGGTGCGTGCCCCATTCGGGCAGGCCGCGCGTGAATGCGTTGTGCTCGAGGTCGAGCGTGTGCGGCAGGTAATCGACGGCCGGCAGCAACTGGCCGAACATCTTGCGGTTCGCCGCAATGCCGCCGACGGACATGCCGCCGAAGCCGACGCCGTGGTACGCGCGCGCGCGCCCGATCAGGCGCGTGCGCGATGCCTCACCACGCAGGCGATGGTACGCGAGCGCCATCTTCAGCGCAGTGTCGACGGCTTCGGAGCCCGAATTGACGAAGAACGCGTAGTCAATGCCTTCGGGCGCGATGCCGGTGAGGCGGTTAGCGAGCTCGAAAACCCGCGGGTGCCCGATCTGGAACGACATCGCGTAGTCGAGCGTCTGCGCCTGCTCGCGGATGGCCTCGACGATGCGCGGGTGGCAATGCCCGGCATTGCAGCACCACAGTCCGGCCACCGCGTCGAGCAGCTGCTTGCCGTCGTGCGTGTAGCAATACATGCCTTCGGCGCGCGCGATCACGCGAGGATGCTTCTTGAAGTAGCGGTTGCCGGTGAACGGCATCCAGTACGCCTCGAGGTCCGGCAATTCGTTGACGGTCTGTGCTGCGTTTTGTGCCATGTGAAATTCCTGGTGTGGCTCCGTAGGAGCCCGCCATGCGGGCGGCGACGATCTGTCGGTCGCCCGCATGGCGGGCTCCTACAGCAATTCCTTCAAACGGTAATAAAGCATCCCAAGCGCCAGCACGGGATTGGCGAACCACTTGCCGCCCGGCAGCTTGAGGTGCCGGATGCGCGCGAACACGTCGAAGCGCTCGGTGTCGCCGCCGATCGCATCGGCCAGCACCTTGCCCGCCATGTGCGAGGGCGCGAGACCGTGCCCGGAATAACCGTGCGCGTAATACGTGTTCTCGCCGATGCGACCGAACTGGGGAATGCGCTTGATGCTGATCGCGATGTAGCCGCCCCACTCGTACTCGATGCGCACGTCGGCGAGCTGCGGAAACACCTTCAGCATGTTCGGCCGCAACGCCCCGGTGATGTCCTTCGGATCCCTTCCGGAGTAGTTGCACAAGCCGCCGAACAGCAGGCGGTGATCCGGCGTGAGCCGGAAGTAATCGAGCCCCACCTTCTGGTCGCAGGCCGCCATGTCCTGCGGCAGGAGCTCGCGGGCCCGCTCGGGGCCGAGCGGCTCGGTGGCAATGATGTAGCTGCCCGACGGGATCACGGTCCCGTAGAGCTTCGGCTCGACACGGCCGAGATAGGCATTGCCGGCGAGCACGACCTTGCCGGCGCGCACACGGCCGTTCGCCGTTTCGACGACGGGCTCGCGCCCGTGGCGGACGCGCGTGATTGGTGAGCGCTCGAAGATGCGCGCACCGAGGCTTTCGGCAGCCGCGGCTTCGCCGATGCAGAGATTGAGCGGATGCAGGTGCCCGTTCGCGCGGTTGACGAGGCCCGCGACATAGCGCTCCGAGCCGATGTAGGCCGGCAGCTCGTCTTTGGGCACGAACTGGAGCGCATGCGGGTAGCCGAGGCTCCGCTTGCGCTCGATTTCGCTGTAAAAGTGCTGGATGTCGCGCCGGTTCAGCGCGAGGTCGAGATACCCGAACTTGAGATCGCAGTCGATGCCATAGCGCTCGATGCGCTCGAGCACGATGTCTCGACACTCGAGTCCCATGCGCCACGCGACCTGGGCGGCTTCGTGGCCCAGCCGGCGCTCGATCTTGTCGATCTCGACGAAACCGTCGAGGAGCTGACCGCCGTTGCGTCCGGAAGCGCCCCACCCCACCTTTCTCGCCTCGAGGACGACGACGTCGTAGCCGCGCTCCGCGAGGAACAGCGCCGTCGACAGGCCGGTGAAGCCGGCGCCGACGACCGCCACGTCCGCGCGGATCTCGTCGCGGAGCACGGGGTAGTCCGTGCGGCGGTTGACCGTCGCGGCGTACCAGGAATTGACGTGGCGGGTCGTGTCCAGCATGGCCTGCCAGCCTACTCCAGGCCAGAAAAGTTAACAATATTTAAATACTTGCCGATAAGTGATTGAATATTGGCTCCGCGAGATCGATATTGTTCTGTTTATTCAACGATTCAACAAACGGGTTCAGGTGCATGGACACGATCGGGCTGGAAATCCGCCGCTTGCGCAGCCGCCAGGGCCTGTCACAGCGGCAGCTCGCGCTGCTTGCGGGCGTGTCGAACGCGACGGTTTCGCTGATCGAGGCCGGGCGCACCGACCCGTCGCTCGGCATGTTGCGGCGCATCCTGGACGCGCTCGGCGTCTCGTTCGCCGAGTTCTTCTCGTCGCGGCGCGACAACGGAGGCCATTACTTCTATGCACGGGACGAGCTGACCGAGATCGGCAGCGGCCCCATTTCCTACCGCCAGGTCGGCGGCGATCTCGTGGACAGCAAGCTCCAGATCCTGCACGAGCGCTACCGCCCCGGCGCGGACACCGGCCAGTCACTCCTGAGCCACGAGGCCGAGGAAGGCGGCATCATCCTCTCCGGCCGCCTCGAAGTCACCGTCGCCGACCAGGTCCGTACCCTCTCCGCCGGCGACGCCTATCGTTTCAACAGCCGCCTCCCCCACCGCTTCCGCAACCCCGGCAGCGACGACTGCATCGTGGTCTCCGCCTGCACTCCGCCGAGCTTCTGATCCGGGACACCCATCGACCGTTCCGGGCCGGCTTGTGGCCATCAATCGGGACACCCATCGATTTCCGGAGTCTCGTTAAACGGGCGTTAATCGGGGACACCCATCAGGCAGGGGGTAATCCGGGACACCCACCAATTTCCGGAGCCTGGCCAACGACTCCGTCTGATCAGAACACCTGAAAAGCAGCCAGGCCAGGTCGTTCCCTGAAACGGCCGAAAAACATCCCGCAGATCCCGGGATCCGGCGGGCGGCCTGCCTGCCTCGCCCCGGTGACGTTCAACCGCCTCGCCGCCGCATCCCGGAATCCGGTGGTGTCCACTACGACGCGCACTGTGGGTGTCCGCTACCAAGCGGCCGGAGCCCGGAGTCCGGTGGGTGTCCAAGCGCAGCCTCCAAGCGCAGCCGGAGCTCGAAGTCCAGTGGATGTCCACGATCGAGCGCTATCAAGCGCCCGCGGCGAGGAAACGCCGGGCCGCGGACTGATGGGTGTCCTCACCTGGAGGCGTAGAGGCCGATGAGCTCCATGGCGACGGTGGCGCCCGCGAGGGCGGTGATTTCGCCGACGTCGTAGGCGGGGGCGACCTCGACGACGTCCATGCCGATGACCTGGAGGCCGGCGAGGCCGCGGAGGATGGCGGTGGCCTGCCAGGTGGAGAGGCCGCCGCAGACCGGGGTGCCGGTGCCGGGGGCGAAGGCGGGATCGAGGCAGTCGATGTCGAAGGTGACGTAGACGGGCCGGTCGCCGAGGATGCGCCGCGTTTCGGCGACCACGGCGTCCACGCCCTGCCGGTGGACGCGTGCGGCATCGATGATGTTGAAGCCGAGCGTGTCGTCGTTGGTCGTGCGGATGCCGATCTGGACGGAGCGCGCCGGATCGACCAGCCCTTCGCGCACCGCGTGCCAGAACATCGTGCCGTGGTCGACGCGGCCCTCCTCGTCGCTCCACGTGTCCGTGTGCGCGTCGAAATGCAGCAGCGACAGCGGCGCGCCGTGCCGCCTGGCGTGGGCCTGCAGCAGTGGCCAGCTGACGAAATGATCGCCGCCGAGCGCCAACAGCGCCGGGCCTGCGCCGATGATCGTCTCCGCGTGGCGCTCGATGGCCTGCGGGACGGATTCGGGGCGGCCGAAGTCGAACAGGCAGTCGCCGTAATCGACGACGGCGACTCGATCGAAAGGATCGAACGGCATGCCGTACGGCCGCGCCCAGGCCATGACGCTCGATGCCGCGCGGATCGCGCGCGGACCGAAGCGCGCGCCGGGGCGGTTGGTGGTCGCGAGGTCGAGCGGTATGCCGGTCACGGCGAGATCCACGCCGTCGAGGTCGCGCGTGTACTTGCGGCGCATGAACGACAGCGCCCCGGCATAAGTCGGCTCGCTGTGCGTTCCTCGCGGATCCGTCCGCAGGAACGCCTGGTCGCCCGCCTTCTTCAGCGTCACCCGGAGAGTACCGCCTGACGCGTGAGGTCGAGGCACTTCCACGCCTTCTCGATCAGCTCGTCGGCCTCTGCGTGCGTCAGCACGAGCGGCGGCGCGATCACCATCGTGTCGCCGACGGCACGCATGACGAGCCCGTTCTCCACCATCGTGTCGCGGCAGATCAGCCCCGCGGCGCGCTGCTTCGGGAAACGCTGGAGCGTCGTTTTGTCGGCGACGAGCTCGAGCGCACCCATAAGCCCGACCATACGCGTCTCGCCGACCATCGGATGTTCCGCGAGCGAGTGCCAACGCTCCTGCAGGTACGGACCAATGTCATCGCGCACGCGCTCGACCAGCCGCTCGCGGCGAATGATCTCGATGTTCTCGATCGCGACGGCGCAGGCGGCCGGGTGCCCCGAATACGTGTATCCGTGAAAGAACTCGCCGCCCCTGTCGATCAGCACGTCGGCCACGCGATCGGACACCATCACGCCGCCGAGCGGCAGGTAGCCGCTCGACACCCCCTTGGCGAAGGTCATGAGATCCGGCCGCGTGTCGTAGTAATCGGAGCCGAACCACTCGCCCAGGCGCCCGAAACCGCAAATCACCTCGTCGCTCACCAGCAGGATGCCATAGTCGTCACAGATCTCCCGCACCTCGGGCCAGTACGTTTCCGGCGGTATGATCACGCCGCCCGCGCCCTGAATCGGCTCGCCGACGAACGCGGCGACGCGCTCCGGCCCGACTTCCTCGATCTTGCGACGCAGCGCGCCCGCTGCTTTCACGCCGAACTCGTCCGGCGAGAGCGAGCGATCACTGCCGAACCAGTACGGCTGCGCGATATGCTCGATGCCGGGCACCCAGGGTCCGCCCTGTCCGTGCATCGGCTTCATCCCGCCGAGGCTCGTGCCGCCGATCGTCGACCCGTGATATGCGTTCTCGCGGGAAATGATGACCTGCCGTTCCGGCTGGCCCACGAGGTCCCAGTAATAGCGCACCATACGGATCATGGTGTCGATCGATTCCGACCCGGAGCTCGTGAAGAAAGCGCGGTTGAACTGAGGCTGCGTAATTTCTTTCAGGAGCCGCGACAGCTCGATCGACGGCGGGTGGGCACACTGGAAAAAGCTGTTGTAATACGGCAGGGTGCGCAGCTGCCGGGTTGCCGCGTCGATGAGCTCGTCGCGCCCGTATCCGACGTTCACGCACCACAGTCCCGACATGCCGTCGAGGATTTCGTTGCCGTCGACGTCGTAGATGTACACGCCGTCCGCCCGCGCGATGATGCGGCTGCGCTTCTCGCCCAGCTCTTTGTGATCCGTGAACGGATGCAGGTAATGATCGCGATCGAGATCCTGCCATTCGGCGCGTGAGCGATTTTTTTGCATCGCGTGCACTCCATCAGTTGTAATTTCGCGGATCCCGGCATCATAACCAGCGCGATTCCGCCGGTCGCGCCCGCTGTCACGATCTGGAATCCAGGAGGCGCAATTGAAGGATTTTGCGGCATTTCCCTTGCGCAGGTGAATCGTACTTCCCGCAACCCTCATGCCGGGCCCGGCAGGCCGCCGCCTGTCGATCCGGCCGCCGCGCGCGTAACCTGTACGCGCACGCCGGCGATGCGTCTCCTGCCGGGAGGTCGGCCGGGGGCAGGCACCTGCGCGGGACGACGGGACCCTGACGATGACACGACCAAACGACGACGGCACTGCGCTGGTGCTGATGGACCTGCAGCGCGGCATCCTCGAAACCCATGCCGATAGCGCTTTCCTCGAGCGCATCAGGCAGGCGGTCGATGCGGCGCGCCAGGCCGGCTTGCCGGTGATCTGGGTGAAGGTCGCTTTCAGGAGCGGCTATCCGGAAGTGTCGCCGCGCAACAAGTCCTTCTCGGCCCTTCGGCAGGCGCGGCGTCTCGTCGAAGGCGACCCGCAGACCGACTTTCACCCGGAGCTGCGGCCGGAGCCGGGCGACGTCATCGTCACCAAGCGCCGCATCAGCGCCTTTTCCGGCAGCGATCTCGACACCGTGCTGAGAGCGGCTGGTATCGACACGCTCGTGCTGGCGGGCGTGGCCACCAGCGGCGTGGTGCTGTCGACGGTCAGGCTGGCGGCCGACCTGGATTACCGGATCACCGTGCTGCAGGACGGTTGTGCCGATTCCGACCCGGAAGTGCACCGCGTCCTCACGGAGAAGGTATTCCCCCGCCAGGCGACGGTCCGGACGATCAGCGACTGGGTCGGCGCGCTCCAGCGCTGATGCGCCGGGCATGCGTGCATGACGGCGGCGCGAGCCGTCCCGCAGGTCGACGCAGGTGTTCCTCGATCGTCCCGAGCGAGACCGACGCCCGCCGCGGCCTGCAATTTTGTTGCGCAATTCTGCAAATTCCGACCGCAATGCGCAGCGTCCCGGGTAGCCTTACGCCGTCAGGGATGGAGTTGTCGCGATGACGGTGTTCGCCGCTCTCCGCAAAAAGACGCTGGGAACACTGCAAATCTATTGGGAGCTCGTCCGGATCATCGTCCCGGTCACGATCGCCACCCAGTTCCTGCAGGACGTCGGTGCGATACGGGCGATCTCGCCCGTTCTGACCCCCGTGATGAAGCTCGTCGGCCTGCCGCCCGAGCTCGCGGTGAGCTGGCTCACGGGTTTGCTGGTCGGACTCTGGGGCGGCCTGGTAACCCTGTTCACGCTCGCGCCGGCGTCCACGCTCAGCACCGCGGACATGACCGTTTTTTCGGTCCTGTTGCTGATGGCGCATGCGCTTCCGGTCGAACAACGGATCATCCAGAGGGCCGGCCCGAGCCTGATCATAACGGGGGTGCTCCGAATCGGCGGCAGCCTGCTCTTTGCGATGCTCCTGCACCAGGTATTCGCAGCGACCGGATGGCTGTCCGCGCCGGTGCAGGCGGCGTGGACGCCGATGAGCGAGAGTACCGGCTGGCCCGGCTTTTTTGCAGGCCTGCTGAAAACGCTGGCGACCATGCTGATCGTCCTCCTGGCGTTGAGCTGGCTGATGGAGCTTCTCAGGCTGTCGGGAATCCTGGGCCGACTGAACAGGGGGCTTGCGCCCCTGTTCCGCCTTTCCGGTATCGCCTCCGGAACGGTACCTTTCGCTTCGGTCGGGCTGTTCCTCGGCATTTCCTATGGCGGAGGGCTGCTGATCGGCGAAGCGCGAACGTCCGGAATGGAGCCGCGCCAAATCTTCCTCGCCTGCGTCTTCATGGGCTTTACCCACAGCATCGTAGAGGACACTCTGATCGTCGTCGCCGTGGGTGCGGACCTCACCAGTGTGTTTGCCGGCCGGCTGGTCTTTGCCGTCGCGGCAACCGCCTTGATAGCCCGAATGCTCAGCAGGGCTCCTGAAAACCTGTTCTTCAGGTTCTTCTTCCGCAAGCGGGACGGACAGCCGCTGCAGGAACCCGGGCCCGTGGCCGATCCTTCTCGTGCTGCCTGAGCGGATGGTCGGCCGCCGGCCTGCGCTCGCAAAGAGGCCGCTGCGCGAGCCCGGCGGCCGATCGGGAAGCCATGATGCGTTTCGCTCGCCGCGCCGCACCCACGCTCGCGTCCGGCGCGCGGACGGGACGTCCGCTGTTCGCGGCGCGGCGGACGGTTGTGGTAAGTTCGCGGCCCTCGAGCTCCTGTCGGGAAACGCCATGTGCACGATCCGTCTTCCTGCCGCGTCCGCGGCAACAAAGCGCGCTGCCGTCGCCGGCTTCGCCTTGTCGATCCTGCTCGCCGCCGGCATCGCGCATGCGGCGCTCGCACGCAGCGGCAGCATGCCGGCCCCCGAGGACGAGCCGTATCCCGGCACGATCGCCATCCACGTGGACGCCAGCGATACGTCCCAGGGCATTTTCCGGGTGCACGAGACGATACCGGTGCAGCCGGGCGAGCTGACCTTGCTGTATCCCGAATGGATTCCCGGCGACCACTCGCCGAGCGGCCCGGTTTCCATGCTGGCCGGCCTCGTGATCCGCGCCGGCGGCGAGCCGCTCGCCTGGACCCGGGACGAATACGACGTCTATGCGTTCCACGTCGACGTGCCGTCGGACGTCACCCGACTGGAGGTCGACTTCCAGTACCTGTCCGGCCGCGGCGAGGACGCCACGATCGAGATGACCGACCGCATGCTGGACCTCGTGTGGAACGAGGTGGCGCTGTACCCGGCGGGCCATTACTCCCGCGACATCACTTTCTCGCCGAGCGTGACCCTGCCGCACGGCTGGCAGTTCGCCACGGCGCTCGAAACAGCCTCGCAGTCGGGCGACACCACGACTTTCGAGGACGTCACTTTCAACACGCTGGTCGATTCTCCGCTCTACGCGGGCCTGTATTTCAAGCGGGTCGACCTCACTCCGCGCGGCGCGGCACCGGTGTACCTCGACGTCGTCGCCGACACGCCGAAATACCTGGCGATGACCCCGGAACAGGAGCAGGCGCACAGGGCACTCGTCGCCCAGGCCCTGAAGTTGTTCGGTTCGTACCACTACGACCATTACGACTTCCTGTTTTCGCTGTCCGACCAGTTGAGCGGCAACGGGCTCGAGCATCATCAGTCCAGCGAGGACGGCGTCGGCGTCGATTACTTCACGGGCTGGGACCAGGGCGCGCCCAACCGCGACCTGCTGGCGCACGAATACACGCATTCCTGGAACGGCAAGTTCCGCCGGCCGGCCGACTTGTGGACGCCCAATTTCAACGTGCCGATGGGCGATTCGCTGCTGTGGGTGTACGAGGGGCAGACGCAATACTGGGGCTACGTCCTGACGGCGCGCGCCGGCCTGTGGACGCCCGAGCAGTTCCGCGGCGCGCTCGCCATGGTCGCCGCAAACTACGAGCGCAACCGCGCCGGTTTCGAGTGGCGCACGCTCGAGGACACCACGAACGACCCGACCGCGGCGCACCGCTCCGCCCTGCCCTACCGAAGCTGGCAGATGAGCGAGGAATACTACAGCGCCGGGCAGATGCTGTGGCTCGCGGTGGACGCCAAAATCCGCAGCCTCACGCACGATGCAAAATCGCTGGACGATTTCGCAAGCGCCTTCTTCGGCATGGACGATGGCAGCTACGTGACCCGCACGTACACGTTCGACGACCTCGTCGCGGCCCTCGACGGCGTGGCGGAGTACGACTGGGCCGGCTACCTGCGCGCCCGGACGCAAGGGCACGAGCCGCCGCTCGACGGTTTGCAGGCGGCCGGCTGGAAGCTCGTCTACACCGACCAGCCGAGCGAATTCGAGCGGCAATACGAAAACCAGCGGCAGTCATCGCGCCACCTGTACAACTTCACCTGGTCGATCGGACTGACCCTCACGGACGACGGCAGGATCAACGACGTGCGCTGGCAGGGACCCGCTTTCCGTGCCGGCGTCGGCACCGGCGCCACGCTGGTGGCGGTCAACGGCCATGCCTGGTCGCGTGAGGTCTTGCAGGACGCGATTGCCGCGGCGCACACGGACGAGGCGCCGATCGAGCTGCTGCTGGAATACCTGGACGAGTACCGCACCGTGCCCGTGGATTACCACGGCGGCCTGCAGTACCCGCACCTCGTGCGCGTCGAGGGCACGCCGGACTACCTGGGCGAGATCATCGCCGCTCGCAGGTAGCCCCGGCCGGGCACGGCGCGCAATGGCGCGAGGCGCCGTTCGCGCGGTGGGTCCGGCCGAGCGGCCGGCCGCCGGGCGGCCGCATGACGACAGCCGCCGGGGTCCTGCCCGGCAACGGGGGACGGGCGCTAGACGTTGAACATGAGGATCTCACGCTCCCAGGGCGTGATGATCTCCTCGAACTCCCGCTCCTCGCTCTCTTTCAGCAGGCAGTAGAGCGTCACGAAGTTGTCGCCCAGCGTCTTGCGCATGGCGTCGCTGTTCTTCATCGCCTCGATTGCGGCGTAGATGTGCCGGTGCAGCATGAACGGCAGGTCGTACGCGCTGCCGGTGATCGGCTCGCTCGGTTTCAGCCCCTCCAGCATCCCGAGATAGCCGCAGGCGAGGCTCGCGGCCAACGCGAGATACGGGTTCACGTCGGATCCCGCGAGCCGGTTCTCGATGCGGCGCGCGGCGGGCTCGGCGTCGGGCACACGCAGGCCCACGGTCCGGTTGTCGACTGCCCATTCGAGGTTCACCGGGGAAGCCCACGAATTGAGGAACCGGCGATAGGAATTCACATACGGCGCGAAGATCAGCATCGCCTCGGGCATGTAGCGCTGCAGCCCGCCGAGGAACGAATAGAAGAGCTCGCTCGCTTCGCCGTCCCTGCGGGTGAAGACGTTCTCGCCCGTCTCCATGTCCACCACGCTCTGGTGGATGTGCAACGCGCTGCCGGCCTCCTCGGACATCGGCTTCGCGAGGAAGGTCGCATGCATCTCGTGCTCGATCGCCGCTTCCCGCACCGTGCGTTTGAACAGGAACACCTGGTCCGCGAGCGCGACGGCGTCGCCGTGCAGGAAGTTGATCTCGAACTGCGCGGGGCCCATTTCCTGGGACAGCGTGTCGATGTAGATGCCCTGCGCCTCGCAGTAGGCGTACACGTCGTTAATGAACGGGTCGAAGTCGTTCATCATGTCGATGCTGTACGGCTGGCGCGACATGTCGACCCGCCCGAGCCGGCCTTCCGGCGGCTCGACTTCGGCGTTCGCGTCAGCGTGCGGGCTGATCAGGTAGAACTCGACTTCCGGCGCGACCACGGGCTTCCAGCCCTTGGCCGCGTACAGCTCCAGCACGGAAGACAGGACGCGCCGCGGCGACGTGTCCACCGGGGTCCCGTCCTTGCGGAAGCAGTCCATGAACACGGATGCGGCGGGGTCGGTCGCCCACGGCACCGGTCGCAGGGAGGCGGCATCGGCCCGCAGCCACATGTCGCGGTCCTCTACGTTCGCCTTGTTGAGGACGTATTCGCCGGAGACCGTCTGCGCAAAGACGGCCTCGGGCATCTTCATGTCGGCGCTGCCGAACTTGTCGGCGGGCAGGAGCTTGCCGCGCGCGGCGCCCGCCATGTCCGGAACGATCGCCTCGACGTCCTCGATCCTGTGTTGCTTCAGCCACTCCTGGATAATCTGCTTGTCACTTTCACTCACGTTACACCTTGTTCACGGGCGTCCGCCGTGCGGCGCGTTGCCTGCAGGCGTCGCCGAATGCCTCGAAAATTGCCGTTGAGAACGGGTTCTCCCTGACCCGCCATTCCGGATGCCACTGGATGGCCAGCGCGAACGCGTCCACGTCGACGCGAAATGCTTCGATCAGGCCGTCATCCGCCACCGCCTCGACGATGACCCCCTTCGCGAGCTTCGCCACGCCCTGCGAATGCAGCGAGTTCACCTCGACGCGGTCGCGGCCGGCGAGCCGCCGCAGCAGTCCGCCGTCGCACAGGTTGACGGCGTGCGACGGGCCGTACTGCACGTGCAGCGGATCGTCCGGGTTCTCCTTGTGCACCCCGTAACCGGGCACCTCGTGCACGCGCTGGTGCAGCGTGCCGCCGAGCGCCACGTTCATTTCCTGGAAGCCGCGGCAGAGCGCGAGCACGGGCACGCTTGATTCGAGCGCCGCGGCAATCAGCGGCAGCGTCGTCGCGTCGCGCTCCGGATCGTGCAGCGTGCCCGGCAGGCTCGGCTCGCCGCCGTAGCGATGCGGCTCCACGTTGGACGGGCTGCCCGTGAAAAGCAGGCCGTCGACGTTCGCCAGCACCTGCTCCGGGTCGAGGTGCGCCCCGAGGGCCGGAATCATGAGCGGCAGCGCCCCCGCCGCGTCGCTCAGGGCCGCCAGGTATTTTTCGCCGACTACGTGGAAAGGATGGGGATCGATCAGTCGCCGGTCAGCCGGCACGCCAATGACGGGTTGTCTACGCATAGGGCCCGTTTCGGGCCTGAACCTCCGGGCACGCTTCCCTGGTGCCGCCTCTTTTTCTGCCTTCAAAGCATACGCGAAGCACGGAGAGCCTGCACTCACCGGTTCCACGCCGTGCCGTATTCCGCCCGGATGTTATGCTCCCGGATCGTTTTTCAAGGTCGCACAATCGCATGAAACTGTACGCCTACTGGCGTAGTAGCGCCTCCTACAGAATACGTATTGTATTGAATTACAAGAATATTTCGTACGAATACGCCAGCGTCGCCCTGAACCGGGGCGAGCATCGCGAGCCGGGCTTCACCTCCGTCAACCCGGCCTCGCTGCTCCCGGTCCTCGAGTGCGAGGGCCGGCGGGTCGCCCAGTCGATGGCCATTGCCGAGCTCCTCGAAGAGCGCCATCCGGCGCCGGCGCTGCTGCCGGGCGATGCGTTCGAGCGCGCCCGGGTCCGGGAGCTGCAGGGCATCATCGGCTGCGACGTGCACCCGCTGCAGAACCTGCGCGTCCACGAGGCCCTGCGTCGCGACTTCGGCCAGGACGATGCCGGCGTGGCGGCGTGGTGCCGCCGCTGGATCGCCGCGGGCTTCGAGGCCTTCGAGGCCCGGGCGAGCGCCTGGAGCAGCGACGGCCGGTACTCGGTGGGGTCCGCGCTCACGCTGGCCGACGCGTGGCTGATCCCGCAGGTCTACAACGCCGGCCGCTTTTCGATGGATCTCACCCCTTACCCGACGATCCGCTCCATCCACGCGCACTGCACGGAGCTCGAGCCGGTCGCCGCCGCCCACCCCTCCCGGCAGCCCGACGCGCCGGCGGCGTCCAAGCCGGCCTGAGCGCCCCGGCGCGGCCCGGGCGGCGGAGCCCAGGTCCGGAGCACCCGCGCGGCAGGTCCCGCACCCCGCGCGCAATGGCTTTTTCAGGAAGTACGCCGGCGCGAACGTCCGGTGACCCACCAGGCGACGAGGACGCCGAGCGAGACGATGGCGATGATGATCGTCGCGAGCGCGTTGATGTCGGGCGTAACGCCGAGCCTCACCTTCGAGAAGATCACCATGGGCAGGGTGCTGCCACCCGGCCCGGACACGAAGCTCGCGATGACGAGATCGTCGAGCGAGAGCGTGAACGCGAGGAGCCAGCCGGCGACCATCGCCGGTGCGATGAGCGGCAGCGTGATGTCGAAAACGACGCGCAGCGGACGGCCGCCGAGATCCATGGCCGCCTCCTCCAGGGATTCGTCCATGCCCGCGAGGCGCGACTGCACGACGACCGTGACGTACGCCATCGCGAACGTCGTGTGCGCTATGGTGATGGTGGTGAAGCCGCGCTGCTCCGGCCAACCGATGAGCTGCTGCAGGCTGACGTAGAGGAGCAGCAGGGACAGCCCGGTGATGACCTCCGGCATGACCAGCGGCGACGTGATCATTCCCGAAAACAATGTGCGCCCGCGAAATCGCCCGAAGCGCGCCAGCGCCATTCCGGCCATGGTGCCCAGTATCGTCGCGAGCGTCGCCGTCGAGAACGCGACTTCGAGGCTCAGCGCCGCCGCGTCGAGCACTTCCCGGTTGTGCAGGAGCTCACCGTACCAGCGGGTCGAGAAGCCGCCCCAGACCGTGGCGAGCCGCGAATCGTTGAACGAATAGACGATGACCGAGACGAGCGGGATGTACAGGAAGGCGTAGCCGAACGCCAGCACCGACAGCACGAAGTAAGAGCGGCGCTTCACCCTTCGATCTCCCGGGCGCGGCTGCGCTGCAGCAGGGCGATCGGCACGACGAGCAGGACCAAGAGCACGATGGCCACCGCGGATGCGAGCGGCCAGTCGTGATTGACGAAGAACTCGTCGAACAGCACGCGGCCGATCATCAGCGACGCGGGCCCGCCGAGGAGGTACGGAACCACGTATTCGCCCATCGCCGGAATGAACACCAGCAAGCTGCCGGCGATCACCCCGGGCCGCGCCAGCGGCCAGGTGATGTCCCGGAACGCCTGCGCCGGCGATGCCCCGAGATCCTGCGCGGCATCGACCAGGTCCAGGTCCATGCGCTCGAGCGTCGCGTACAACGGGAGGATCATGAACGGCAGGTACGAGTACACGAGACCGACGTAGATGGCGAAATCCGTGTACAGCATCTGGATCGGCTGGTCGATCAGCCCGGCCCACATGAGCAGGTTGTTGATGAAACCGTAGTTGTTCAACAAGCCCATCCAGGCGTACACGCGCAGCAGGAACGAAATCCAGAACGGCAGCACGATGAGCAGCAGCAGGACGTTGCGCGTGCGCGCCTGCGCGCGGGCGATGCCGTACGCCATCGGGAACCCGAGGAGCAGGCACAGCACCGTTGCGCCGGCGGCCATCAGCACGGACTTGAGGTACGTGATGACGTACAGCTTGTCGGTGAGCAGGAAGGCGTAGTTGCCCAGCGTCGGGTCGGGCCGGCCCTGGTCGTCGAAGAACGGCGTGAACGGCGGCTGGGCGATGATCGGGTCGGCGAAGCTGATCTTCAGGATGATGGCGACCGGCGCGAGGAAGAAGACCAGCAGCCAGAGATACGGGAGGGCGATCGTGATGCGCTGCCAGAAGTCGCGACGCCCCGCCATGTCAGCGCGCAAGCACCACGGCGCTCTGCGCCTGCCAGGAGACGTACACCTCGTCATCCCATTCGAGGAAGCGCTCGGCCGAGCGGCGCCGGTTCTGCGCGCTGACCTGGATGATCTTTCCGGACTCGAGGCGGATCCGGTACAGCGACAGGTTGCCGAAATAGCCGAGATCGTAGACGACGCCCTTGAGGCGCATGTCCTCGAGGCCTTCCGGCTCCCCCTTGCTGATGAAGATCTTCTCCGGCCGGACCGCGATGCAGACTCCGCTCCCGGCCGGCAGCGGCTCGTCGCAGAACGCGGTCAGGAGCCTGCCGGCATCCGGCGAGTGCGCCAGCAGGCGCCCGTCGCCGCTGCTCTCGACGACCGCATCGAACATGTTGATCGTGCCGATGAAATCGGCGACGAAGCGGCTGTTCGGGTATTCGTAAACCTCTTTCGGCGTGCCGACCTGCTCGAACCGGCCCTGGTTCATGACCGCGATCCGGCTCGACAGGATCATGGCCTCCTCCTGGTCGTGGGTCACCACGATGAAGGTGATGCCGAGCCGGTCCTGGATGTTCATCAGCTCGAACTGCGTGTGCTCGCGCAGCTTCTTGTCGAGCGCGGCGAGCGGCTCGTCCAGCAACAGCACCTTCGGGCGCTTCACGAGCGCGCGCGCCAGCGCGATGCGCTGGCGCTGGCCGCCGGAGAGCTGATCGGGCTTGCGCGTCGCGAACCCCTCGAGCTGCACGAGCTCGAGCATTTCGCGTACCCGCCGTTGCACCTCGTCGCGCGGCACCCCTTCCTTCTGCAGCCCGTACGCAACGTTCTTCTCCACCGTCATGTGCGGGAAAATCGCGTACGACTGGAACATCATGTTCACCGGCCGCTTGTAGGGCGGCTGGTCGGTGATGTCGGCCCCGTCGATCAGGATGCGGCCGCTCGTCGGCCGCTCGAAGCCGGCAAGCATGCGCAAGAGCGTCGTCTTGCCGCAGCCGGAGGCGCCGAGAATGGAAAAGAGCTCGCCGCGCTGGATGTCGAGATCGACCGAATCAACCGCGACGAAATCGCCGAATCGCTTGCTGACCTGGCGGATCTGTATCAGCGGAGCCGGTCCGTCCTGCCTTTCGATGGCCGCTTCCATCCCTTTTGCTGTCTGCTCGCCGCGCCTGCCGTGACGGTCGGGCAGGCAATCATATGCCGCTTTTCACCCGCGACCAGGTGCGGGTCCGCAGGCGCTCCCGCGCCGGCTCGCCGAAATATACCGGATAAAGCAGATCCCAAGTTGCCTCATCGGGGTAGATGCCGGGATCGTTGAGGACTTCGGGGTCCAGGAGGCGCTTCGCCGCCTCGTTGGCGCTCGCGTAAAAGATGTAGTTCGAGATCGCCGCCGTGACCTCGGGACGCATGATGTAGTCGAGGAACAGGTAAGCGTTCGCGGGGTGCGGCGCGTCGGACGGGATGAACATGCCGTCCACCCACAGCCGCGACCCCTCCTTCGGGATCGTGTAGCGCAGGTCGATCGAAATGCCGGCCTCGTCCGCGCGCGCGGCCGCCTGCGCGTAGTCGCCGGACCAGCTCATCGCGACGCACACTTCGCGGTTCGGCAGGTCGCTGATCATCTTGGTCGAGCTGAAATAGCGGATGTACGGCCGCACCAGGTCGAGCTGGGCTTCGGCCGCGGCGAGGCTCTCCTCGTCGACCGCGTTCGGATCGCGACCGAGATACGCGAGGACCAGGGGAATCACGTCAGTCGGGCTGTCGAGCCAGGTCACCCCGCAATCGGCCAGCTTCGAGACCACCTTCGGATCGAACAGCATTGCCGAGCTGCCGAGCGGCGCGTCGGGCAGCCGCGCGTGCACCATGTCGTAGTTGTAGGCGAAGCCGGTCGAGCCCCACATGTACGGGATGGGATAACCCTTCACGTCGTCGTACACGTCGATTTTCTCGAGGAGCTTCTGGTTCAGGTAGTGGTAGTTGTGCAGCTTCGAATAGTCGAGCTTCCGGAAAATGCCGAGCGGCGCGAGGCGTGAAGCGAACTGGTAATCGTGGAAGACGATATCGTAGCCGCTGCGGCCCGCCAGCAGCTTGGCATCCACGATTTCGGACGAGTCGTAGACGTCGTAATTGACCTGGATGCCGTATTCGCGCTCGAAATTCGCGATCGTGTCCGGCGCGACGTAGTCGGACCAGTTGTAGACGTTCAGCACGTTGCGGCCGGTGGGCCGTTCTTCCGCCGTGCCGCCCTGGCTGCAGGCCGCGACGACGGCGACCAGCAGGACCAGCACAGGAGCGCGCAGCGCGCGCGACAGACCTTGTGCGGGAACGCAAACGCGCAGCGCGCGCGACGGGACGAGCCGAGGGGACCGGTGACGATGCCGCGTATCGTGTCGCGCGCGCTGCGCGCTCCTGCTGCTCATGTTCCGCCTTGTCAGCGCATTACAACCCGTCGAGGCCTCGCTTCAGCAGTCCGCGCGCGATGATGAGCCGCTGGATCTCGCTCGTGCCTTCCCAGATGCGGTCGACGCGGAGCTCCCGGAAGAAGCGCT
>CAZBGV010000040.1:0-4498 GCA_964491485.1 uncultured Woeseiaceae bacterium
ACGGGGCCCTGGTCGCTCATGTTCTCCCAGACATGCGAGCCACCGAGCGCAATAGGGCGACCTTCCTGCGTGCTGAAGAACAGGGGGTTGGACCCCGCCGAAAGCACACTGGCCGCGGACTGTTCGGCCGACGAAGCGTTCACACTGAAGAGCAACATGGCCAGTGCCGGCAGTTGGCGGCGCAAGCCTGAGGCGGACAGGAAGCCCATGATGGTTCCAGCGACTTTGGGGCATGTTCGCTCGAATAATGACCTAAATCAATAGCATCAGGAGCCTGGTGGAACTCGCTTGGGTTGCGCCGGAGAGCCCCCGGAGATGATCCATCTCACGCAGGCAACTGTGATCGCCGTCTTTGCGCACAGACCGACAGGCGGCTATGCTCGCGGCAGATGGCCGGGAGAACGAGACCAGCCGGCGGTCCGGAGGACCCGGACGTTCCATCGACGCACCTAACAAGGAATAACCAGGAGCAGCGGGACGACGCTTTCCTGCTTCAGATGACCAGGGCTTTCACGAAATCTCGCGAGGCAGCGGAACGGCTTGTCGGGCTGGTTCCCGGGGGCGCGCATGCCTATGCCCGCGGACCGGACCAGTACCCCGAAGATATGCCCGTCGTCATCGCTCGGGGTTCCGGTTGTCGCGTCGAGGACCTGGACGGTAACGAGTACATAGAGTTCGGGAGCGGGCTGCGGTCGGTGATCCTGGGGCACGCATACCCTGACGTCGTTCAGGCGGCGAACGAAGCGATGGCCAATGGATGCAATTTTGTGCGTCCCAGCCGCTACGAGCTCGAGTGCGCCGAGCTGATGCTCCGGATGGTACCGACCATGGACATGGTGAAATTCGCAAAGAATGGATCCGATGTCACGACGGCGGCAGTCAAGCTTGCGCGCGCGTACACGGGACGCCCGCTTGTTGGCATCTGCAGCGACCATCCGTTTTTCTCGGTGGACGACTGGTTTATAGGCACGACGCCGATGAGCGCGGGAATTCCGGCCGGCGTTCGAGATTTGACGCGAGGGTTTCCGTACGGTGACCTCCAGGCTCTGGAGCGCCTTCTCGAAAGCGAGCGCCAGGGCTTTGCCTGCCTCATTCTGGAATTGGAAAAGTATTCACCGCCGCCGGCCGGCTACCTGGAAGGCGTACGGAAGCTCTGCGACGAATATGGTGTATGCCTGATCTTCGATGAGATGATCAGCGGATTCCGGCATCACCTCGGCGGGGTGCACCTGAGGGAGGGGGTCCGTCCGGACCTCGTGACATACGGCAAGTGCATCGCCAATGGCTTCGCGAACGCGGCCTTGATGGGACGCCGTGAGCTGATGCGCCTGGGTGGGTTCAGCCAGGACGAGGACAGGGTGTTCCTGCTTTCCACGACTCACGGAGGCGAGACGCACGCGCTTGCCGCTACGATCGCCACGTTGAGCCTGTTGGAAGCCCGCGGTGTCCTCTCGGATATCGCGGAGCGCGGCAAGCAGCTTGGTGACGGTGTTTCCGAAATCACGAAAGAGCTGGGGATCGCCCGCGAGTTCGAGGTGATCGGTTTCCCCACCGACCTCGTCTACGCGACGCGTGATCCGGAAGGGAATCCCTCACAGGAATTTCGCACACTGTTCCTCCAGGAAGCGATGATGCGCGGACTCCTGGCCCCGTCGTTCGTCCTCACATGGTCGCATACGGCCGACGTCATAGAGGAAACCCTGGAGATCCTGCGGGAAGTTCTGTCGGTCTATGCAGCTGCGCTGAACGACGGAATCGGCAGATATCTCCGAGGACGCCCGGTTCGACCCGTATTCCGGCGCCGCGGCTGAACAGCCCGGCTGCAGTCTGCAAGGAAAGACATAGAGAGAGCTGGGGAGCCATACCCGATGCCATCAGCAAGTTGTCGCTTCTGCGAAGCCCCGCTCGGGCGTACCTTCGTCGATCTGGGGGTTACGCCGCTGTGCCAGACGCATATTGCGCGGGATGACCTGAACCGCATGGAGCCATTTTACCCACTGCATGCGCTCGTGTGCGACCGCTGCCTGCTTGTTCAGCTGGAGCAGTACGTGGCAGCTTCCGAGATCTTTGAAGAATACGCCTACTTTTCCTCGTATTCTGAATCGTGGCTGGAACACGCGCGGCGCTACTCGGAGATGGCGATCGATCGTTTCGGGCTGGGCGAGAAGAGCTTCGTAGTCGAGATCGCGAGCAACGACGGCTACCTTCTGCGGAACTTCGTAGCGGCTGGAATACCGGCACTTGGGGTGGAGCCCGCGGCCAACGTGGCCGCCGCGGCGCGCGACGTGGGAGTGGAGTCGATCACGAAATTTTTCGGCAGAGAGACGGCGCGCGAGCTCGCCGAGACCCGCGGCCGTGCCGACCTGGTCATCGGCAATAACGTGCTCGCGCACGTGCCAGACCTGAATGATTTCGTTGCGGGGTTGCACACGCTGCTGGCCGACGACGGCGTCGTGACGATGGAGTTCCCTCACCTGCAGCGCCTTATGGATGAGGTGCAATTTGACACCATTTATCACGAGCACTTTTCGTACTTCTCCTTCCTCGCCGTAACGAAGGTGTTTGCCCACCATGGCCTCGAGATCTTCGATGTGGACGAGCTGCCGACTCACGGCGGCTCACTCAGGATCTATGCAAGGCGCGCCGGCAGTCGCGACGGCGACAGGAGCAAAGCCACTGAAGAGCTGCTCGCAAGGGAAAAGGCTGCCGGTCTGCACCGGCCGGAGACCTACAGCGGGTTTCAGGAGCGCGTGAATCGAATCAAACGGAACTTGCTCGCATTTCTCATCGACGCGAAGAACGCCGGAAAATCGGTTGTGGGATACGGCGCGCCGGGCAAGGGGAATACCCTCCTCAACTACTGCGGCATTGGTCCGGATTTCCTCGACTACACCGTGGATCGCAATCCCTATAAGCAGGGAAAGTTTACCCCAGGCATGCGTATTCCGATCCTGAAGCCGGAAGCGATTTACGAGACAAAGCCGGACTACATCCTGATCTTACCTTGGAACCTGAAGTCAGAGATCGTTGGCTCTAACGCCGGTGTCGGCGAATGGGGGGCGAAGTTCGTGGTCCCCATTCCCGAGCTCCAGATCCTGTCGCCGTAGGGGCGGGTCAGGCAGCCACACCAAGAGCCATTGGAGCACTCAGGCGATGAAGGTATTCGTTACAGGAACGGAAGGCTATATCGGAGCCATTCTGGGAGCACGCTTGCTCGAGCGTGGGCACGAAGTTCAGGGCTTCGACGCCGGATACTACCGGGAAGGGTGGCTTTTTACGGACGTCGGAATGCTGCGCCGCGCGCCCGCCTCGGTTTTTGGGGATGTGCGCAGGGTCACTCCCGCGGATCTCGAAGGCTTCGACGCCGTTGTGCACATGGCCGAGCTATCGAATGATCCGCTTGGCGAGTCGAATCGGGAAGTCACCTACGACATCAACCACAAAGGCAGCCTGAAACTGGCCGAGGCCGCACGAAAGGCCGGGGTGCGCAGGTTTGTGTACACATCTTCCTGCAGCGTGTACGGCGTAGCCGAAGCGGGCACCGTCGACGAGACCTCACCTGTCAACCCGCAGACGGCTTACGCCGAATGCAAGGTGATGGTGGAGAGGGATCTCGGCAAACTGGCGGACGAAAAGTTCGAGCCGGTGTTTCTGCGCAACGCAACGGCATACGGCGCATCACCACGCATGCGCTTCGACATCGTGCTGAACAACCTCGCCGGGCTGGCCTGGACAACGAAAAAAATCGCGATGACGAGCGATGGCAGCCCGTGGCGGCCGATCGTGCACATCGAGGATATCTGCACGGCCATCATCTGTGCCCTGGAGGCGCCGGCAGACAGCATACATAACCAGGTTTTCAACGTCGGTGCGAACAGCGAGAACTACCGCATTCGGGAGATCGCCGAGATCGTCAAAGAGGCGTTTCCGGATTGTGAAGTCACATTCGGACCCAGTGGCGGCGACAATCGCAGCTATCGTGTGAATTTCGACAAGATCCACACCAGCCTCCCGGGATTCGAAACGCGCTGGACAGCGCGCATGGGTGCGCAGCAACTCCGGCGCGTGTTTGAGCGTATCGATATGAGCGGCGACGTGTTCGAGCTCCGTCCATATACCCGGCTGAAGTGCCTGAAGCACCTCCTCAAAACCGGGCAGATCGACGGCGACTATTACTGGATCGACTGATGCGCTTCGCCCCCCGCCTGGACAGCCCATACGCCACCAAGCCGGGGATCGACGGCGACTCCAGAATCTGATGCCGCAGGCTGCGCAGGTGATCGCCAGACCCTATCAATTGAGGGGTGAGTGCGCGCTGCGGGTCGGGATCCTCGGCCATTACGGAACCCGGAACCTGGGGGACGAGGCGATCATCGAATCTGTGCTCGGGGCGTTGCTCGAGCTGTCCGACGGCATCGAGCCCGTGGGTATCTCGATGAACCCCGCGGATACCGCCGAGCGTCACGGGATCAGGAGTGTCGGGCTCCGCAGCTATTCC
>CAZBGV010000040.1:4598-25674 GCA_964491485.1 uncultured Woeseiaceae bacterium
CCCTACACGCTGTTCAAATGGTCCCTGGCGGCACGCCTGAGCGGTGTGCCGGTAGTCGTCCTGAGTTCCGGAGCCGGGCCGATCGAGCGAAAACTCAGCCGGTGGTTTCTGCGGCGGTGTGTGCGCTGGGCGCGTTATGCGACCTTCAGGGACGAAGCCTCCGCCGCTTTGATGCAGTCTGTTTCCGGCATTCCCGCCCGAGTGGCACCGGACCTGGCTTTGGGGCTTGACGTCGATCCTCCGATACACTCCGGACCTGTCGAGGGGCACATCGGCGTCAACATAATGCCGATTTACGACGCCCGCTATTGGCACACCGCGGACGGCGGGCGCTATCACGCCTACATAGAGACTGTTGCTACGGTCGTTGCCGACCTGTGCAAAGCGGAACGCCGTGTGACGCTCATTGCAACTCAGCCAAAGGATCTGCTTGCCGCTGACGACTTGCGAGCTGCCGTACAGCGCCTGCTCGCACGGGACGTGGAGTTGCCGGCGACCTATCCCGGATCCGTTCATGAACTTCTCAAGGTGCTCTCGAGCTGCGAGGTTCTTGTCGCCTCCCGTTTGCATGCCCTGATACTTGCCGCACTGGTAGGTACCCCGGTGGTTGGGATATGGAAGGACGATAAGCAGCGAGAGTTTCTCTGCCAGGTCGGCACAGCCGGGTCCGCCATTCCGTTCGACGGAGCGAGAGCAGATGTGCTCGCCCTTGAAATCCGCAGGGCGCGCGCGCGGCGCCGCGAAAGCGAGGCGGAACTGCGTCAATTCGTCGACCGGAGCCGCGCAGCCGTCAAGTCGCAGTACGCGCGTGCTATCGAGGTAATCGGCCGATGTCGATCGACCTGACAATCGGGATGCCCGTTTACAACGGGGAGCGGTACCTGGAGGCGACGCTTTCGAACCTGCTGGACCAGAGCTACCAGGACTACGTGCTGATCATCGCCGACAATCGCTCGTCGGACCGGACAGAGGAGATTTGCCGCGACTTTGCGGAGCGGGACAGCAGGATCCGGTATATCCGGCATGCCGAAAATCTGGGCATATTCCGGAACTATGATTACGTGTTTCACGAGGCGAGGACGCCTTACTTCAAGTGGGCATCGTCCAACGACCTCTATGACAGGGACTTTCTTTCCGTTTGTATCGATGTTCTGGAGCAACGGCCGGAAATTGTTCTTGCTGCCACCCGGACCGTGCTTTTCGACGACGATCCGTCACGGGGCAAGCCGGTGCCTGCATTGCCGAAGCTCGACAGCCCGGATCCGGTGGAAAGATACCTGGCCCTGGCCTTCAGCCTCGAGCTGAACAACGTGATGAACGGAGTAATGCGGCGGGAGCCCGCGGCCAGGACGTCGCTCAATGGAGTCTACATGGGCTCCGACCTCAATATGATGGGAGAGCTGATCCTGCTGGGCGGCTTCGTGGAGCTTCCGAACCTGTTCTTCTTCCGCAGACAAGCCCCCGGCGCGCACTCCAAGGCGACAAGCAAGCGTGTTTTCTATGCGGAAGAGCCGCGAAATGTCGTGCGACACAGCACTCTCGAGCACCTGTACCGCAGGGTGCTGGGAGTGATGAGGCTGCCCATTGAAATGGGGGTCAAATTGCGCCTGCTGCCGTATTTTGCCCGGCAGTTCTGGTGGGCCAAATCACGCCTGGCCGCAGAGCTCTGGCCGGGGTCGGCCCGACAATGACCGGCTCACTCGGGGCGCGCGTCGCCCGTGGAAGCTTCTGGACAGTGGGCATGCAGCTGGCAATTCGCCTGCTGGGGATCGTCAGCGTGTTGATCCTTGCCCGGCTGCTGGTACCCGAGGACTTCGGCATCGTCGCCAAGGCAGCGATGCTCCAGGGCATCCTTGAACTGTTGACGACCTTCGGGCTCGATTCCGCCCTGATCAGCGATCAGAAGGCGACCAGGGCGCATTACAACACTGTCTGGACGCTCAACGTCCTGCGGGGCTTCGGAATCGCCGGTATTCTCGCGGCGAGTGCGTATCCAGCGGCGGTATTTTTCAACGAGCCGAAGCTGGACACCGTGATCTACTGTTACGCCGGTGTCACGGCGCTGCGGGGGTTTGTGAATGTCGGCATCGTGGATTTCCGCAAGCTGCTTACATTCAACCGCGACTTCACCTTCAACGTCCTGGTCAAGGTCTCGTCGTTTGTTGCGACCATCGCCTTTGCACTCGTGTGGCGAAATTATTGGGCGTTCGTTGTCGGGGTCGCCGTCGGCGCGGCGGTGTCAGTGTTAGCGAGTTTCAGGATGTCGAGCTATAGGCCATTGCTGACGTTGTCGGAATGGCGGCCTCTTTTCCACTTTTCCAAATGGATGCTTGTATCGTCATTTGCCGGCAGCATCTCCTCAAAGCTCGATACCCTGGTTCTGAGTCGGTTCGCGCCGACAGCTTCACTGGGCTTCTATACCGTGTCTTACGAGATCGCGAGTGCTCCTTCGAGCGAGCTGGCGATGCCGGTCGCGAGAGCGGTGATGCCGGGTCTTGCTGTCCTCAATGAAACTCGCGGGCAATTCGCCGGCATGTATGAGCGAGCACTTTCACTCGTTCTATTCCTCGCAATACCCGCAGCATGCGGCATGAGCGTGCTGGCCAGGGACATCACGGAGGTCGCTCTCGGCGATCAATGGCTCGATGCCGCGGCACTAATCCAGATTCTGGCTTTTGTCGGGATCTTCCGCGCCGTGATGTCGTTGTCCACGGCGGGGTACATTTCATTCGGGCGAGTGGATGTGCTCGCGAAGGTGTCGATGGTTGGTTTGGTGCTGCGTGCCGCGTGCTTGTTCGCCGGATGGGTCTGGGGGGGCGTAGAGGGTGTTGCTTGGGGTGTGCTTGCCTCGAGTGCGCTGTACGCGGGTTGCACACTGTTTACCCAAAGGGCGCTGGGGATGCTGGGGCTCGGTTCGTTGCTCCGGCGTACGTGGCGTACCTCGGCCGCCGCTGCGGTCATGTTCGCTCTTCTCTCGCAGATTACACCTGATCAGATAAGTGCATGGATCGGCACGGGGCCGGTTATCGGATTGCTGACCGCGGTTTTAGGAGGGGTTTGCATATTTTGCGCTTGCCTCTTCGGCCTTTGGACGTTGTCAAGCCGGAGTGACGGCCCGGAGGCGCTGGTAGTAGATTACATGCGAAGCAGAAGGCACGGGAAAGAAGTGCCGATTGGCCGATCGCCGGGCTGAGAAGTACGATGGGAACCGGAGCGAAGTAGCAAATGCAGTTCATACCGACCGCGCTGGAGGGCGCTTTCGTCGTTGAATCGGAAACTCACGCGGATTCAAGGGGCTTCTTTGCTCGCTTGCGCTGCTCGAGGGAATTTGCGGCGCATGGGTTGCCGGAAACATTCGTTCAGACGAATCTTTCATTCAACGAACACAAGGGTACGTTTCGGGGGTTGCACTTTCAGGTGCCACCTTCCACCGAGAGCAAGTTGGTCCGTTGCCTGAAAGGCGCCATTCGGGATGTGATTGTTGATCTGCGGCCCGATTCTCCGTCCTTTCTGGAGCATGCCTGGATATCCCTTTCCGCTGGCGTGCTCGCGGCTGTATTCGTGCCCGAGGGCTTCGCGCACGGGTTCATTACGGAACAGGACGATACGCTGGTGCTGTACGAGATGAGTGACTATTTTGCCCCGGAGCTTGCCCGGGGGATTCGGTGGAACGACTCGATGCTTTCACTCGGCGACCTGCCAGGAATCACGACTATCCACCCACGTGACGCCGGATATCCTGATTTGGACAGCGAGCAGCTCGAAGTTTTCCGGCGGCCATGAGCGGAGTGATTTCCGGCAGCTCTCCGGCGGGCAGCATGATGGAGCTCGTACGAGAGCTGTATCCGATCTGCAGGAGCCTGACCGGGGATGGGGTGAGGCAGACATTGGCAGCAGTGCAGGGCTGGGTGCCTTTGACTGTTCGGGAGGTCCCGACGGGCACGCGTGTATTTGACTGGACGGTTCCCAAAGAGTGGAATATCCGGGATGCGTACATTGCGGACTTGGACGGACGGCGAATCATCGATTTTCGTCGATGTAACCTGCATGTACTGAACTACAGCGTGCCCATCAAGGCGAGGATACGGCGTGAAGAGCTTCTCGATCACATTTTCTCGTTGCCCGAACAGCCGCAGCTGATTCCTTACCGGACTTCTTACTACACGGAAAATTGGGGTTTTTGCATCACCGAGGACCAGAAGCGATCGCTCACGGCGGACGAGTATGACGTTTGTATCGATTCCTCTCTCGAGCATGGGAGTCTGACGTACGGGGAGTGTGTACTGCCCGGAAACAGCGAGGAGGAGATCCTTTTTTATACCCATGTCTGTCATCCCTCGCTGTGCAACGACAATCTCAGCGGCATAGCGGTCGCGGCGGCCCTGGGGCGATGGTTGGCGGGGCGGTCAGACCGGCGGTATACGTACCGGCTGATATTCGGGCCCGGCACGATCGGATCCATTACCTGGCTGAGCGAGAACCAGGACCGGCTCAGGAGAATTCGCCACGGATTGGTGCTCGGACTTCTGGGGGACAGTGCGGGGCACACGTACAAGCGGACGCGAAGCGGCACCGAGCGAATCGATCAGGTGGTGGAGTATGTGCTGGAAAAGCGGGGGAAGCCGTATCGGATCGTCGACTTTAGCCCATATGGCTATGACGAACGTCAGTTCGGATCACCCGGCATACGGCTTCCGGTGGGGCGCCTGACCCGTTCGGAAAACGGGGGATATCCGGAGTACCACACCTCGGGCGATGATCTGGACCTCGTTACCGAAGGCCAGCTGGGCGACTCCCTGGCGGCATTGGAGGAAATAGTCGAGGTGCTCGAGGCGGACTTCCATTATGTCAATACGGCGCCGTACGGGGAGCCCCAGCTGGGACGCCGGGGACTGTATCGACCCACGGGAGGAACGGCGATAGAGGATCGGGAATCCGCCATGCTATGGTTGTTGAATCAGTCGGATGGCGACCACTCGGTTCTGGACATCGCTCTTCGATCGAACATCCGGGTCGAGTCGCTCGCCGCAGTCGCCGCCGAGCTCGAGCGAGCGGGACTGCTCAGGAAGACTGAGGTGAAGCGGGAGGGGGAGATATGAAAGTAGTCCTGTTCTGCGGCGGCTTCGGTACTCGCCTCCGTGAGCATTCAGACGTGATTCCGAAGCCGCTTGTCGATGTCGGGAATCGACCGATACTTTGGCATCTCATGAAGTACTACGCATATTACGGGCACAAGGATTTCATTCTTTGCCTGGGATATAAGGGAGAGCAGATCAAGGATTTTTTCCTCAACTACAACAGCTACTCGTATCGCGACTTCGTAATGAAAGACGGCGGTCGAAGCATTACGCCAGGTCGAAGCGACATCGACGACTGGACCATTCGATTCGTCGACACGGGGCTGCACTCCAACATTGGGCAGCGCCTGCTCGCGGTGCGCAAGTTTCTCGAAGGGGAAGACACGTTTCTTGCCAACTACAGCGATCAATTGTCGGATTTTCCGCTTCCCGAGCTGATCCAGTTCCAGAAGGAACGCAATCTCGTAGCAGCTTTCCTGAGCGCCAGGCCGGCATCCCAGTCGATGCACAATCTCGAAATCGACGAGAATGGAGTCGTGACCTTGTTCGGTCAGGCATCCCAGTCCGAGTACTGGATCAATGGCGGCTACATGGTCCTGAGCAACGAGATTTTCGACTACATGGAGCCGGGTGACGAGCTTGTCGAGCAGCCGTTCCAGCGACTGATAAAGGAGAGGAGGCTCGGATCGATAAAGTACACCGGGTTCTGGGCCGCGATGGATACTTTCAAGGACAAGATCATGTTCGACCGGATGCACGGGCGCGGCGAGCGGCCGTGGGAAGTCTGGGTCGAACGGCAATAGCATGATTTCCATTCATCCCGGATTCGGCGATCCTGCTTGCCCCAGGTTGTTGTGCCTCGGCGCGCACAGCGACGATCTGGAGATCGGCGCCGGCGGAACGATTCTGGAGCTCGGAGAACGTCATGCATCCGGTGAGATTACCTGGGTAGTCTTCTCCGGAGTGGGTGAACGGCGCTCCGAGGCGCAGGCCAGCGGCGAGCACTTCACAGCGGCGTTCACCCGGAGGCGCATCGATGTCCATGCTTTCGAGGACGGGTTCTTTCCGTCTCACACGTCTGCGATCAAGCGTATTTTTGAGAGCCTGAAAAGCGAATTGCAGCCGGATATCGTTTTCACCCATTTCCGGGAAGATCGGCACCAGGATCATCGATTGATTTCCGATCTGACCTGGCAGACATTTCGGGACCATTTGGTCCTCGAGTACGAGATTCCGAAGTACGACGGCGATCTCGGTGTGCCTAACCTGCACGTTCCGATCTCGGAGCGATCGCGTGAAGGGAAACTTTCGGCTCTCGAGCGCCATTTCGGTACGCAACGGAGCAAGGACTGGTTTACGCGCGATACTTTCCTCGCATTGATGCGATTGCGGGGCATCGAGTGTCGGTCGCCGACGGGCTATGCGGAAGCGTTCCATTGCCGCAAAGCCTCTTTGGCTTTCTAGCTGCTGCCGAGGGGCCCCGCCGGGTTCACGATGGCATCCAGCGATTCGGCGCAGCTCTGGGCCGCGGCGACCGGAGCTTACCGAGAGCCGTCGTTCGCTCCGGCAAATGTTGCGCCGGATGCGACCGTGTAGGGGATAATGCCGCCGCAACGGCGTTCCAAACGAAACAGTGACGAATCTTCATCGCCAGATGGCCCGCGGCGCCCTTTGGATGAGCGTGCTGCGCATGTCGATCCGTGGCATTGGCCTGGTCAGCACCGTCATCCTTGCGCGCCTCCTGGTGCCGGCGGATTTCGGCCTGGTCGCGATGGCCACTTCCATTCTCGCGTTCCTGCAGCTGGCCACGGCTTTCGGTTTCGATACTCCGCTGATCCAGAACCAGCAGGCCGACCGGTCACATTTCGATTCCGCCTGGACCTTGAATGTCGCTTTCTACACGGCGCTGACCATCGTGCTCGTGCTGCTCGCCGACAGCGCAGCGGCCTTCTACCAGGACCCTCGTCTCACCAACGTCATCTATGTTCTTGGTGCAGGGTTCCTGGTCCAGGGGTTTGAAAACATCGGCATCGTCCAGTTTCGGAAGGAGCTGGATTTCCGCAAAGACTTCATCATGATGCTGTCGAAGAAGCTGGCGGGCTTCCTCGTGACGATTCCACTCGCGTTCGTTATGCGGAGCTACTGGGCGCTCGTCGTCGGGATGGTACTGGGCAACGCCCTGTCTGTCCTGTTGAGCTACCTGCTTCATCCGTTCCGTCCGAGATTCTCTGTCTCGGCCCTGGGGGAGCTGTTTCGCTTCTCTCGCTGGCTGATGCTGAACAACATCATCAATTTCCTGCGCATGCGCTCACCGGATTTCGTCATCGGCAGGATGTTCGGTACCTCGTCTCTCGGTTTGTTTTCGGTCGCGTATGAAATTTCGACACTGCCGACGACCGAGCTGGTTGCGCCGATCAATCGGGCAGTGTTTCCGGGCTATTCGAAGATTGGCAACGACCCGGCTCTGCTGGGTCGGAGCTATCTGGACGTGCTCGCGATGATTGCCACGATCGCTGTCCCTGCCGGGTTCGGTATAGCTGCAGTCGCAGCGCCGCTGGTCGATCTCGTCCTGGGGAGCAAGTGGGGAGGTGCTGCCCCTATAGTCGGCATACTCGCAGTGTACGGGGGGATAGATGCCACCTGCTCGAACACGGGATATGCATTCAATGCGATCGGCAAACCCTACCTGGGTACCTTGATCGGCCTGATCAATGCTGCGCTGCTGCTCACCTTGTCCATCTCTCTCGCGCTGATCTTCGGTGCGATCGGCGTCGCCGTCGGCTACTTGAGTACCGCGGTTTTGATTGCGCCGCTGGTGTATTGGCATGCCAGCCGGCAGTTGAGCTTGCGATACCGGGATGTTTTGGGGGTAATCTGGCGCCCCGTGCTGTGCAGCATTTTCATGTATTGCACGATCCTGAGCATCGATATGCTGCAGTTGCATCATCCTTCCTGGTTCAGGCTGCTCTTGCTGGTACCCCTGGGTGTGGCGGTCTATTCAGTCCTGATGTTTCTTCTCTGGGTGGCGGCTGGCCGGCCAAAAAGCGCCGAGTATCGCGTGGCTATGCTCGTGCTCGCCAAGATCAAAGGAACCCGAGCGGAGTTGACGCCAACAGGGCAATGAGGACGGGCGGCAATGGACGAACGTCGAGCCGGACGGGCGGATTGCCGCGGGCTAATGGCGGCAGTTCCTGATGATTTCCAGTACCTGGCGTGCTCTGGCACCCCAGGAATGCCCGTTCGCCAGCTGCCTGAGGCGATCGCGGCATCCGTCGGCGCGCGCCCGCAACTGCGTCTCGATTGCCGCCTCCCAGCCGTCCCTCGAATGGGAGACCTCCAGGGCCACCGGTATCGATTCCAGCGTCGGTAAGGCAGAGCTGACGACCGGCACTCCCATTGCCCAGTACTGGTAGAGCTTGAGGGGCGATTCGCTGAATTTCGCCCACCCGGACAGGCCGTAGGGGATCAAGCCGACGTCGAAGCCGGCCATGGCGGAGGCGGCCTTGTCGATCGGCACGGGGCCGGCGAACCGGACGTTTTCGAGGGCACGCAGCGACCGATACGCGGCCTCTTCGCGCCACGTGCCCGGCCCTTCGAACCCGACCATAACCAGTTGCCAATCCGGTCGGCGTCGGAACACATCGAGCAGCACCTCGAAATCGATCTTGTCGTTGATCATGCCGAGATAGCCGATCGCCGGCCGCTTGCGCGCAGCGTCCCGTTTTTTCGAGCTGCCACGGTCGGGAAACGCCGGCAGGAAGACGCCATTGTGAATCACGTGTGAATTCGGGTGTGCAAGTGCCTCGGCAACCTTGCTGTGCGGAGTGACCACGGCATCGGCGAGCCGGCACAATTCCTCTTCGTCCTGCACGAGCTGATCGGTGGCGCCGAAGAAGTGCCGGAACATGTCGTATGGGTGATAGATCAGGACGTCATAGGACAGTCGCTTTACGACTTCTACGAATTCGGGATGCCAGACGTAGAGCGTGCGCTCCTTCCCCATATCGAGCCGCCGCTGCAAACGTCTCACGTATGCGTGCGAGAAAACCCGGTCCAACCGGGAATATCTGTACGTCCGCGGCCACCGCGGGCTCAGGAGCTCGAGACCGGCCGGCGGAGCAAACGGTTGCGGGGCCCGTCTGCGAAACACGGTACGCGGCGCGAGGACGTTCCGCAGGTCTTCCCGCCCGGTCGCGTAGACGATTCGGGTGAGCTCCGCGAGCTCGTACATGAGGAACTGCCGGCTCGTCCAGTACTGTGCGCGCCATGACGACGTGCTGAGAGACAGCACCACGGAATCGATCATTCAGTATCTCTCCGGGGAGGCACGGTGCCGGCAAAGTGCGTGCGAAGGCCATGTGCAGCCAGACCGAGGTTGCTTCGGCGATGGCGCGGTCATCATACATTGGCAGCTCGCTGACCCGGCGCCGAATGATGCCATTTCTCGCGGTCCAAAGCCGAGTCCCCGTTCTCAATTGCCCGCAGGCTGCCCACCGCAAACGGTCGGAAGCACTGTGAATGATTTCTCGGACCCCGCACCGGAATTTCTTTATACTTCGCGGCCTTGTCGAGGGAAACGGCGCCGAGACGCCGACGGAGCCTGAACCGATGTGCGGGATCGCCGGAATCTGGTATCCGGACGGGCGAGAGCCGGATGCCGCGGCCGTGCGAAGGATGACCGGTTGCCTGACGCACCGCGGCCCCGACGAGGAAGGTTATCACCTCGAGGCCGGTATCGCCCTCGGTCACCGGCGCCTGTCAATCATCGACTTGGCCACCGGGCAGCAACCGCTGTGCAACGAGGACGGCAGCGTCCGGGTCGCTTTCAATGGCGAGATATTCAACTACCTCGAGCTGCGCAGGGACCTGGAGAAGCGCGGCCATCGCTTCCGTACGAGCAGCGATACCGAAACGCTGGTCCACCTGTACGAGGAGAGGGGGCTCGAGTTCGTAGAGGACCTCAACGGGCAGTTCGCGATCGCTCTTTGGGACCGGGCGAACCGCCGGCTCGTCCTGGTGCGCGACCGGGCAGGCATTCGCCCGTTGTTCCATGCAGCCCTGCCGGACGGGACCGTCCTTTTTGGCTCCGAAGTGAAGGCCCTGTTTGCACATGGTCGGCTGAATGCGGAAATCGATCCGGTCGCGCTGGGGCAGATCGCGACTTTTTGGGTGACTGTGCCCCCACGAACGCCGTTCCGCGGCGTCCAGGAGCTGGCGCCCGCCAGCATGCTGGTGCTGGAGAAGGGCCGCCGCACTGAACATCGCTACTGGAAGTACGATTTTCCGGCGGAGCATGAATACGAAGACCGGCCGCTCGATGACTGGAGCGAGCAGGTCAGGGAGATCCTGCACGATGCCGTACGCCTGCAGTTACGCTCCGACGTTCCGGTAGCGGCTTATCTCAGCGGGGGGCTGGACTCTTCCATACTCACGTCACTGGTAAAACGGTATCACAACAACGACCTCACCACCTTTTCCGTAACTTTCGGCGATGCACGCTTCGACGAGCGCGAATATCAACGGCAGGTAGTCGAGCATCTCGGCACGGATCACCGGCAGGTCGAAGTCGGCGGGGAGGACATTGGCCACGCGTTCGCCGACGTGGTCTGGTTTGCGGAACGCCCGATGATGCGTACTGCTCCCGCTCCCTTGCTGGCGCTTTCGGGGCTGGTGCGTGCCAGCGGAACCAAGGTCGTGCTGACAGGGGAGGGTGCGGACGAGGTCTTCGCCGGCTATAACGTGTTCCGTGAGGACAAGGCAAGGCGATTCTGGGCGCGAAACCCGGATTCGTCGTGGCGGCCCATGCTGTTGTCCAGCCTCTACGCCTATGTCGAACGGGATCCTCGCGCGGAAGCGTTCTGGCGGCTGTTCTTTCGAAAGGGACTGGAGAACACTTCCGATCCGTACTATTCGCACCGGATACGCTGGCACAACACGTCACAGATGAAGGCCCTCTTTGCAGCGCCGATCCGTGAGGCGATGCAAAGCGACGAGGAGATGTTGTCGGAGCTCGAGGCGTACCTGGGCCCTGGGCGTGCACGCTGGCATCCGCTTTGCCGGGCGCAGTACCTCGAACTGTCGCTGTTCCTGCCGAACTATCTCCTGAGCTCGCAAGGCGACCGGATGATGATGGCCAACTCCGTGGAAGGGCGTGTTCCCTTTCTCGATCACCGGGTCATCGAGCTCGCAGCGCGCATTCCACCGAAGTTCAAGCTGCGCGGGATGAATGAAAAGTACATCCTCAAGCGGGCATTTGCGGACCTGCTGCCGGCAGCGATCGGGACACGTCCCAAGCAGCCGTACCGGGCGCCGATCGCCGGCTGCCTGGCAGGCCGCGAAAATCTCGCCGCCCGGCTGCTCCAGGACCACGAGCTGGAAAAGACCGGCCTGGTTGCGGGGCCTGCTGCCCGAAAACTGCTGCAGCGGGCGGAGAGCGGGGCACTCGGCGAACGCGAAGAGATGGGCCTGGCGACGATCGCTTCGCTGCAGCTCCTGCATCATCACTTTGTTGCGAAGCCCGGACGGTCCAATTTGAGGGAAACGGCATGAGCGACGTTCCAAAGTGGAAGCGGACGTATTGGAAGTACGACTGGAAATTGAAACTGGTTGCGGCATCGCTGGCCGCGGGTTTCCCGGGTGCGCTCGGGGTGCGCATCCGCCCGTTCATATTTCGGCGCGTCCTGAAGAGCATGGGAAGGAATGTCGTATTCCAGAGGGGAATGCGGCTGGTCTGCCCGGAATCCATTGCCATCGGCTCGAACTGCAATTTCGCGTCTGATGTCTTCATCACCGGCGGGGGCGGTGTCACGATCGGTGACTGGGTCGGGTTCGGCCCGGGCACCAAGGTATGGTCGATCAACCACCGGTTCGACGATCCGGAGCGGCCGTGGCTGTTACAGGGGCACGAGTTGAAACCCGTCACGATCGAAGACGACGTCTGGCTGGGAGCCAACGTATTCGTGGCGCCCGGGGTTACCATCGGTCGCGGTGCAATCGTGTCCGCGGGAGCGGTCGTGAACAAGAACATTCCGGCTTTCGCGCTGGCCGCCGGAAACCCGGCACGGGTGATCGGATGGCGCAAGAAGCCGCGGGCGGGACAACCCGCGCCGAGCGCGGATGCCGCGTCGGAGACGGGATAGCGGCGCGAGCAGGACAGGTATGAGCATGGAAGCCGTGGTACAGAATCTGCGCACCGTATCGAAGGCACGTATCCTGTTCGGCCACCAATCGGTCGGCCGCAACGTCCTCGCGGGCCTCACGGGAATTTCGCAGGAGGCCGGAGTGCCACTGCGCATTGCCGAGATTGACGGTGCTCCGCCGGACGGCGCGCCGGGCATCTTTCATTCGAACATCGGCAAGAACGGCGATCCCGACTCCAAGTGCGAGGTGTTTATCCGGCTGCTGACGGCTTGCGATGAACCGGCCTACGATCTCGCCGCAATGAAGTTCTGCTATGTCGATCTCGGGCGGGACACGCCGCTGGATGTCGCGGCGATGATCGACCGGTATGACCGAGTGGTGGCCACGATTCAAGCGGTTCGGCCGGAGGTGCGGCTCGTGCACGTCACGATGCCCCTGAAATCGGATCCGCCGGGCCGCAAGACCCGGCTCAAACGCGTCCTCCGTTTGGCGTTGCCCGGTGACAGGGACAACGTGCTGCGCAACGCCTTCAACCGCGCCCTGCGGCAGCGGTACGCCGGCGAGCCGCTTTTCGACCTGGCGGCTTTGGAATCCACCTTACCCGACGGCAGCCGTACGGCTTTCCACCGCGGAGGGGAGACGATCTACACCCTGGCAGATCGTTACACGAACGACGGCGGCCATCTCAACGAGCAGGCCCGGAGGCTTGCCGCCGTCGACCTGGTTCGCGTGCTCGCAAATGCGCTCGAATCCACGGCATCGCGCGCCTGCGGTGCCACGCGGTAGCGTGACACCTGGTTGCGTCAGAGCTTTACTTGCGGCACGGGCTCAGCCAATACCGGCGGCAGGTGCAGGTATCGGGTTCCGCGGCGTTTTGAGTCGATGTCCCGGTAAATGTTTGCCGCCTGTCCCTCGGTGACACCCAGCGCATCAGCAAGCTCGGCCGCGCTGCGGCCGTGGTTGTAGGCCCAGAGCGCCAGATCCATCTGCCGATAGGGGAGGGCAAAGTAGAACTCGTCCTGCCCCTGGGGCAGGCTGTATGTATCCGTGGTGGGTACCGCACTGGCGATCTCGTCCGGCAGGTCGAGGTGGCGGGCAATGGCGTAAACCTGGCTCTTGTAGAGGTGAGCAATCGGCTTGATATCGGCGCTGCCGTCCCCGTTTTTTACGAAAAAGCCCTGGTCGTATTCGAGCCGGTTGGGCGTGCCGACGACGGCATAGTTCAATCGATCGGCGTGGAAGTACTCCACGGTCTTGCGGATGCGCTGCTTGTAATTGGTGGCCGCGACGATCTGCAGATAATCGGGGAGCGTCAGGCGCTTTTCCCGGACCACGCCATCGGGGCTCTGCACGACGAGGAAAAAGTGATTCACCCGCCCTTCGAGACCGCCGCGGATGACGATTTTATTTTTCCAGCCCGCGCCGTAATCGGGAAAGACTCGCCGAATGGCCTCATCTCGCCATCGGTAGCAGCCGATCGCTTCGAGCGTTGGCGCGATGTCGTGAAGCTCGTGCGATATTCCCAGGTGCTCGACAAGCTGCCGGCCCCGGGACGTGCTGACGCCAGACGAGTCCCGCTCCGGGAGCAGAAGGCCGAATACCCGCCTGGCTCCCACCGCCCGAACCGCCAGGGCGCCGCAGACGGAGCTGTCGATGCCGCCGGACAGGGCGACGACGAAGCCGCGTCGTGACAAGTCGTTTGCCACGATTTCCCGCATCCGGCGTGCGATGGCCTCGATCGCTTCAGCCGCATCGAATTCGAGAACGTTGCTGTCGAGGGTCATCATTGCACTGCTCATGGAGTCACCTGCCTGGCCAATTCGAGCCGCTGGACTTTGCCGGATGCGGTGCGCGGGAATTCAGTCACGAACTCCACCTGCTTCGGGACCTTGTAGGCCGCCAGCAGCTGGTGGCAATGCGCCTTGACGGCGCGGACGTCGAGGCGGCTGCCGGGCTTGCGGACGATGGCGGCAAGGATCGCCTGGCCGAGCATGTCGTCCGGGATCCCGGTGACGGCGACTTCCTGCACCCCGGACAAACCGGAGATGGCCTCCTCGACTTCCTGGGGGCTGACGCGGAAAGCGCCGGTCTTGATCATCTCCACGGCACGGCCGTCGATATAGAGGTAGCCCTCCTCGTCGCGATGTCCCAGATCGGCGGTCCTGAGCCAGCCGCCCTGCAAGACCTCGTCAGTGGCTTGCTGGTCGTTCCAGTAGCCGAGCATGACATTCGGGCCGCGCGCCCAGATCTCGCCGGTCACGCCTGGCGGCATCGGCGCCCCGTCATCGTCACGGACCTCGATGTCGACCCCGTCGATCGGCAGCCCGACCGAGCCCAGCTTGTCATCGAGCCGATGCGGGGGCAAATACGTAAGCCGTGCCGTCGCTTCGGTCTGTCCATACATGATGTAGATATCGATGCCCGGCGTGGCGGCGCGCAGGCGTTCTATCGTCGCGCGGGGCATGGAGCCGCCGGCCTGGGTGATGTAGCGCAAGCTGCGCAAATCGTAATCCTCCAGGCGGCATCGCCCGAGGAGCAGTGCAAACGTCGAAGGCACGCCGGCAAACCCGGTGACCGCATCGTTCTGGATGCGCTCGAGCGTCAGGTGCGGGAATGCAAGATTGTCCTCCAGCAGCAGGGTGGCACCGCAAAGCAGGTGACTGTTGAGCACCGAGCTGCCGTAAGAAAAATGAAAGGGCAGCACACAAAGACCCCGTTCCGCGGCGGTCAATCGGAGATAGGCGATGATGGCATTGGCGTTGGACGAGATGTTTCCGTGGCTGAGCATGACGCCCTTGGGGCGGCCGGTTGTACCGGACGTGTAGAGGATCACGGCGAGCTGGTCTTTGGCCAGGTTCACGGACGCGGAGGATGTGCCCGCCGGTCCGCCGATTTCTCGAACAAACGCCTCCGCAGAACCAGGTGAGGGGTCGGCGGTGACAGTGACGACCTCGATTCCGGGATCGATGGACGAGCAGAGAGCCCGCCATTCCTTTTGGGTCGGGTCGCCGACAAGAACCCGAGCCCCGCTGTGTTCCACCTGCCGTGCCAGCGGTCCGGCACGCTCCTGTGCGTTCAGCGGGACGGCTACGCAACTCGCGGCGAGCGTGCCGTAGTACAGCGCCGCATATTGCGGCGAGTTCCTCAGCAGTATTGCGATGCGAGTGCCCGGATCGACGCAGGAGAACCGGTGTTTGGCGGCTTCTATCGCCTCGAGCAACCGGGAGTAGGTCCAGGCGCTTTGACGCCAGACGAGCGCCGTCGCCTCCGGGCTTCGGCGGCAGATTGCGGCAAGCGACTCGACGATGGATGAATCGGAGTGAGTCAGGCAGCCTGCCGTTTCCATTCGACGAATCGGGCGATGTTGTTAACGGAGTCCAGATTCTCAGGAATCATTTCCTCGTCTGCCACGGTGACGCCGAGTTGCTCTTCGATGAACATGATGATTTCGAGCATGCCGGTGGAATCGACGATTCCGCGATCCAGAAGAGAGTCGTCCAGGGCGATTGCGGACGTGTCGTCGGTGAACAGGAAGTTCTCCAGGATGAATCCCCGGATCTGGTCGTGCAGCGATCCAGACATGTTTGACGCCCTATCCGCCTTGTTATTTACTGTAATTGCTGCCTGCCGGACCGAGCCTGGCAACGGCAACGGGATTGTCGCCCGGCCTTGCAGATTACGTCCATACCTGTGTCACACTTCCGGTGCGGCACTCGGCGGAAGTGTTGCATGCTTGTGCATTCCTGCCGGCGCACAGACCAGTTGAGGCGCGCGACGCCTGGCTAAAGAACGATTTCGCGACAAGCCGGATGTGACAGGAATGCCTCCGGGCTCGCCGTCCTCCCGTAGGCACCGGACTGCAGCACAGCAACCAGTGAGCCTTCCGCCAGCCGGCTGAGCGTCACGCGGTCGCCGAGCAGGTCGAGCGGCGTGCACAAGGGTCCTACGACTGACACGGCCTCTTGCTCACCCGTCAGCTCTACGGCGGCCACGGGGTAGTTCTTGCGGATCACCTGCCCGAAATTGCCCGACGCGGCGAGGTGATGGTGCAGTCCGCCGTCGCAGATCGCGAAGCGGTGCCCGCGCGATTCCTTCAGATCGAGGACGCGCGTCACGTAGATGCCGGCCTCGCCTACGAGGTAGCGTCCGAGCTCCATGATCACTTCGACGTCACCGAGCGCGGTTTTGAGTGCCGCGACCGCCGAATGCGCCGCATCGGCCACGGCGGAGAGGTCGAGGGGTTGTTCCTTCGGGAAATACGGGATTCCGAGTCCGCCGCCCAGGTTGACGAAGTCGACTGCCAGGTCGAGTTGGGCAGCGAGGGCGATGACGAGTCCGACCGTCTTCTCCATCGATTCGACGATCGTCTCCGCGCGCAGGTTCTGCGCCCCGGAGAACACGTGAAAGCCGCGAAACGCGAGATCGAGCGAGGCGAGCTCCGCCAGCATCGACGGCACGCGCTCCGCATCCACCCCGAACTGCGATGGCCGGCCGCCCATTTTCATGCCGGAGGTCTTGAGCTCGAACGGCGGATTCACGCGGATGGCGACGGCAGGGCGCTTGCCCAGCCCCTCCGCGATGCGCGCGAGGCGCCGCATCTCGCCCTCGGACTCGAGGTTGATCGTGATGCCCGATTCGGCGGCGAGCCTGAGCTCCTCGTCCCGTTTGCCCGGCCCCGCGAAGCTCACGTCCCGCGGTGCGACGCCCGTCGCAAGCGCGACGCGCAGCTCGCCGGCCGAGGCGACGTCGAGGCCATCGACCAGCGAGACCATGTGCTCGACGACCGCGGGCAGCGGATTCGCCTTCATCGCATAGTGCAGCGAAAGATCTTCGGGCATGGCGGCCCGCAGCTCCGCGACCCGCGCCGACATGCGGGCGCGGTCATAGGCATAGAACGGTGTGCCGCCGGCTTCCTCCTCAATTTCCGTGACCTTGCGTCCCCCCCACAGGAGGACGCCGTCGCGGTATTCGAGCGTACCGAGGGCCGCGTGGAGGTCGTCGTCCAGCTTCATTGCCGGTTGGTGTTCTCGTTATCGAAAAGGTTTGCGAGCTCGGTCGAGAGCAGCTTGCGATCGATCTTGCCGTTCGGGTTGCGCGGCAGGACGTCGCGGAAGACGATCTCGGTCGGCACCATGTAATTCGGCAGCGCCTGGCGGCAGGCGAGGAGAATCGCCTCGCGCGCGGCCTCGCTTGCGTCTTCAGTGTAGCAGGCGACGACCACGGCCTGGCCCAGCTCGAAATGCGGAATACCGAGGGCCGCACACTCCGCAACGCGCCCGGTGGCATAGACGACTTCCTCGATCTCGGTCGGGCTGATGCGATAGCCGGAGGACTTGATCATGTCGTCCTTGCGCCCGACGAAGTACAGGAACCCGCCCTCGTCCTTGACGACTGTATCGCCGGACCACACGGCGATTTCCGGGAACGGGAGTCCTGCGGGCTGGTTGGGTGCAGGCCGAAAGCGCAGCGCGGTGCGCTCCGGGTCGTTCCAGTAGCCGAGCGACACCAGCGCGCCGCGGTGCACGAGCTCGCCGGGCTCACCCGGCTCGCAGGGCGTGCCGTCCTCGCGTACGACGAGGATCTCGGCGTTCGGGATGGCCTTGCCCATCGACGTCGGGCGCCGGTCGAGCTCTTCGGGCGGCAGGTACGTCGAGCGGAACGCCTCCGTCAGGCCGTACATCAGGTATACCCGGGTTTTGGGGAGGCGCTCGCGCAATGCGCCGAGCGTCGCCGTCGGCATCGCGCCGCCGGTGTTGGTGATGTAGCGCAGGCTGGCGACGGCTTCGTCCGGCCAGTCGAGCCGCGCCAGCTGCGTCCACAGCGGCGGTACGCCGGCGAGGCCGGTCGCTCGATGCCGGGCGACGGCCCGCGGCACGTCGCGCGCCACGAGGTAATCCATCAGTGCAACCGACGCCCCGGCGGAGAACGCGGTGGTCATCTGGCTGAAGCCCGCGTCGAACGAGAACGGCAGCACGGCAAGGATCACGTCGTCCGGCCGGTTCTCGAGATAGGACGCCACGGACAGCGCGCCCGCCACCATGTTGCGGTGCGACAGCACGACGCCCTTCGGTTTGCCGGTGCTGCCGGAGGTGTAGAGGATCGCCGCCATGTCGGTGTCGATGCGGCGAACGGGCGCGCCGATCGCAGCCCCGGCCAGTGCCGCCCACTCGACCGCTTCGGCTCCCGGCGGCAGCGGCGGCAGGGCCTCCGCCGGCTCCAGCAACACGAGGCGGCGCAGGGCGGGGCAATCGGCGAGGACCTCCCCTAGAGACGTTCCCTGGGCGCCCGTAGTGATCAGGGCGACGCAATCGCAATCGCGCAGGATGTGGCCTACCTGTGCCGCCTTGAGCGAGGGATTGACGGGCACGAACACCGCGCCTGCCGCCGACACTCCGAAATACGAGAGCACCGCCTCGATGCGCTTGTTGAGGTACACGGCGACGCGCTCGCCGGGGCGGACACCGAGGCGCGCGAGGCCGCCGGCGACCTCGAGGATGCCCTCGGCGGTCGCGGCATAGTCCAGCGCGACGTCGCCCCGGATCAGGGCGGTCCGCGAGCCGTCGGTGCGGGCTCGCGGCAGAATCAGGTCGTGCAGCAGCATAGGGTGTCGTTAGTGGCGGGAGTCCCGGCAGCGGCGCAGATTAGCAGAACGCCGGCCGGGCGTGCGTGACCCGGTACGCGGGCGCCGGCGGAACTGCGTCCTTGATTCCGGAGCGAAGGCCCCGGGAAACTCTCTCCCGGGCAGGTCGGGCCTGTCAGGAAAACGCGCCGGCGGTACGGGATTCCGCGGGGAAGCACTTTGGACGAGCTGGATTGCGTGGTGATCGGCGGCGGCGTGATCGGACTGGCGGTCGCGCGCGAGCTCGCGCTCGCCGGCCGCGAGGTGGTGGTCCTCGAAGCCGAGGACGCCCTCGCGATGCACACCAGCAGCCGCAACTCCGAGGTCATTCACGCGGGGCTCTACTATCCGGCGGGCTCGCTGAAGGCGCGTACGTGTGTCGAAGGGCGGCGCCGGCTGTACGCGTACTGCGAGGAGCGGCGCATCCCCCACCGTCGCCTGGGGAAGCTCCTGGTGGCCGGCAGCGAGGCCGAGATCGCCCGGCTGAGAGACATCGAACAGCGCGCTCGCGCGAACGGCATCGAGGACCTGCGCTGGCTGACGGCGGCGGAGGTCTCGGATCTCGAGCCCGCCGTGCGTGCGGTGGCGGGGTTGCTGTCGCCCTCGACCGGTATCGTCGACTCGCACGCATTCATCGCGGCACTCGAGGCCGATGTCGCGGCAGCAGGCGGCACCGTGCTGTGCCGCAGCCGGGTGGACTCTGTCGCAGTGACCGGCCGCGGCTTCGCGTTGCGCCTGCGGGGCGGCGAAGGCCAGGCGACGGCCTGCCGCACCCTGGTCAACGCCGCGGGACTGGAGGCGACCACCGTGGCGCGCTCCATCGCGGGCTTCCCGCCGCACCTCGTGCCCGAGCGACACCTGGCCAAGGGCCACTACTTCGTGCTCCGGGGGAAATCGCCGTTCTCCCGGCTGGTGTATCCCGTGCCCGTGGACGGCGGGCTCGGCGTGCACGTCACCCTCGACATCGAGGGCAGGGCGCGCTTCGGTCCCGATGTCGCCTGGGTTAACAATATCGACTACGCCTTTGACGAGAGTCGCCGGGGGGCGTTCGCGGCGGCGATCCGGCGCTATTGGCCGTCTGTTGACGCCGAGCGCCTCGTGCCGGGCTATACGGGCATTCGCCCGAAGCTGGCGGGGGCCGGCGCGCCGGCCCACGACTTCGTGATCCACGGCCCGCAAGTCCACGGCATCCACCACCTCGTAAACTTTTTCGGCATCGAATCGCCGGGCCTGACCGCGGCACTGGCGCTGGCCCGGATCGCGGCCAACCTCGTTGCGGCGGAACCGGCCCGCGCAGGCGGGCCATGACGGCACGCCATTAAGTCAGTTGTGCCAGCAATCTTGGCAGAATCGACTTAATTGGGGGATCTGAGTCGAGACCGCGTCGGACGCCTTTACAACAGAGGGCGCCGGCCGACACTCGATCGTCAGAATGACACTATTAATCAAATGGTTAGCGTAAATGGCACGGAAGTTGCTGTCTGCATGCCGGAACAAAGAGTGCGCGGGCGGTCCGCCCGCGGCTCTCACCACCAGGCAAGGATTGAGGCACATGAGAACAAAGGGAATGCTCGGCGGGTTGATCGGCACCGCAGCGTTGCTGATTGGCAGCCAGGCCGGAGCCGTAATCATCACCAGCGGGTCTTTCGCGAACACCGACGTCGGGGATCTCGACGAGGTCATCGCGACTGCCGGTGTGCTCCGGGGCGCACAGGCCGAAACGGATTTCGTGAATGACAACATTCCGGGTGCGAATTTCACGAAAGACGATATGACCAAGGTGGGAGACGTGCCGTGGTACTACACCGATACGGATAACGTCATCGCGTTTTGGTTGCAGACGGGACCGGGCTACTACCTGGTCAAGAACTCGACCACTACGGTGCTGTTCCTGAACAACATCGAGTTCAATTGGGGCGTCATCAATTTCAGCGGCCTGGGCCTGTTCCCCAACGAGAAGGAGCCGAGCGTCCGTATCAGCCATATCTCCTCGTTTGGCGAGGGCACGCCGCCGCCGCCGACGAGCGTACCGGAGCCCGGCACGCTCGGGCTGCTCGGAATGGCGGCACTCGGTCTCGGACTGATTCGCCGCCGTCGTCACGGCTGAAGCGAATCCGCTGCGAGACCAACGAAACGGCCCGGCATTGCCGGGCCGTTTTCGTTTTACGTTCGAACCGTCGGAGTAGTTGACGCTTGCCTGTGCGGTGCCGGGACCGGTCGCGCGCGACGCGCGCTCCTA
>CAZBGV010000041.1:0-23598 GCA_964491485.1 uncultured Woeseiaceae bacterium
CCGAGCGCGTCCGCGAGCTTGCTCGACTGCGGGCCGCCGCCGTGCACGAGCACGATGCGGATGCCGACCTGGTGCAGGATGCCGACCTGCTCCATGAACGCCCGCGTCGCGGCATCGTCGGCGAACACCTCCCCGCCGACTTTCAGCACGAATACCTTGCGCTTGTAGAGCCGGATGTAGGGCGCCGCGTGCTTGAGCGCGGAGACGACCACCGCGCGCTCCTGTCCCGACCTCACGACGAGGCACCGAGCATGCGATGCAGCACCGCCATCTGCGCCAGCATGCGGTTGCGCGCCTCGGCGATCACGACGCTGCGCGGGCCGTCGAGCACGCGCTCGGTCACGACGACGTTGCGGCGTACCGGCAGGCAGTGCATGAAGCGGCAATCGTCCGCGGCGGGTTCGAACCACGGCTCGTCCACGCACCAGTCCTCGAGCTGCCGCCGCAGGTCCTGGTCCTTGAGCTTGTCGCCGTAATGCTTCGTGGACGACCAGGATTTCGCGTAGATCACGTGCGCGCCCGCGAGCGCCTCGCGGCGGTCGTCCGTCTCGCGCACGCTGCCGCCCGACGCGCTCGCGGCCGCGGCCGCTTTATGCATCACGGTCTCCGGCAGCGCAAAGCCTTCCGGGCGCAGCACCGTCACGTCCATGCCGCGGCGCGCCGCCATGTAGAGCGTCGACGCCGGCACGGCGAGCGGCAGCGCGAGCGGGTGGTAGGCCCAGCTCAGCACGAACTTGCCGCCGTTCGCGGGCACGTCGAGATCGTCGAGCGTCTTCCAGTCGGCGAGGTTCTGGCAGGGATGCTGCATCGCGGATTCCATGTTGATCCACGGGGTGTCGACGAGCTCCACCATCGAGAGGAACTCGGTGTCGGCGAGGTCGTGCTCGAGCTTGCGGCGCTCGGCGAACGCGCGGATGCCGATGGCGTCGCCGTAGGAAGCGATCACCGGGATCGCCTCGCGGATGTGCTCCGCGGCAGGCCCGTCCATCACGATGCCGGGTCGCGTCTCGAGACCGTGAATCGACATCGAAGGCGAGATCACGAACGAGCCGCCGCCGAGCCGCGTCATCGCCGCCTGGAAGGAGGCGAGCGTGCGCAGGCTGGGGCTCAAGAACAGCATGGCGAACACCTTGCCGGTGAGCGCCTGCGGCTCCGGCTGCCTTTCGAGCCGCCCGGCGAGGGTGAGCAGCTCGCGCAGCTCGTCGTCGGAAAAATCGGCGAGATCGTGGAACGCTTGCATCTTCTTTTCCTCTCAGGTCCAGGCGGGTGCGGGCGCGAGCAGCCCGGCGGTCTCGGGCAGTCCGAACAAGCGGTTCATCCACTGCACGGCGCCGCCGGCGGCGCCTTTCAGCAGGTTGTCGAGCGCGCAGGTGACCACGACGCGCCCGCGAGACTCCGCGACGCCGATGCGGCAGTAGTTGCTCGCGACGACGTCCTTGAGCTTCGGCACGCCGTCGACGACCTGCACGAACGGCGCGTCGCGATAGGCATCGCGGAAGATTCCCGCGAGGTCTTCCCGGGTCGCGCGCGTCTCGAGCTGCGCCTGCAGCGTTACGTAGATGCCGCGCGCGAACGGCCCGGAATGCGGCACGAAATGCACCAGCGCCGCGCGGCCGGCGGTCTCGCGGATCAGCCTTTCCATCTCCGGCGCGTGGCGATGCGCATAGGGCTTGTACGCGTACAGGTTCGAATGCCGCTCGGGATGGTGGGTGCCGGGTTGCGGCGAGCGGCCCGACCCGGTGCTGCCGGTGGTGCCGGTGACGTAAAGGTCCTCGCCCACCGCGGCGGCGGCCACGAGCGGCACGGCGGCGAGCAGCACGGCGCTGGTGAAGCAGCCGGGATGGCCGACGTGCCGCGCGCTCGCCCTGGGCAAATGCTCGGGGAGCGCGCAGCAGAACTCGTCGAGGAGCTCAGGGGCACCGTGCGGCGCGCCGTAAACGCGTTGCCACGCCTCCGCGTCGCGGTAGCGGAAGTCGGCGGATGCATCGACCACGTGCGCGTCGCTGCCGCGTTCCGCCGCCGCCGCGAGCGCCGTCCGGATCAACGCAGCCGCTGCGCCGTGCGGGGCAGCCGAGAACAGCGCGAGCGGGGCACCCGGCTCGACGCTTTTCGCCCATCCCTCGTGCGCCGCGAAGCGCTCTTGCGGGTAAAGCGGTGCGAGATGCGGGAACGCTGCCGCGATCGCATCGCCGGCGCGGCTTTCGGAAACCGCGGCGGCGAGGTGCAAGGTCGGATGTTGCGCGAGCAGGCGCAGCAGCTCGCCGCCGACGTAGCCGGTTGCCCCGAGGACGACGGCGGGAATGCTCATGCCGCCGCCTCCGGCGCGGCGAACCCGAGCGCCGCCGCGACCCGGTCGCCGAGCGCCGTGCCGGCCGTGAGCGCGTTGATGGCGGGCAGCGCAAGGCCGGAGCGGATCTGCTCGATGCCGACGTCGTTGTCCGTGGCCGGCCCGCTGACGAGGGCCGGCTCGATGCCGTACTGCTCGCGCAGGATCTTCGCGCCGCCCCACGCGGCCACGGGATCGTTCGCGCACAGGACGACGACGGTCAGCGCAGCGCGGATCGCCTCGTCGGCGAGGATCGCATCCACGCCGTACGCGCCGAGCAGGCCGTCGCCCAGCTCGACCACGATCGCGTCCGGCGCGTGCCCTGCGAGCGCCGAGAGCAGCGCGCGCGTCAGCGCGGGGCCGTTGGCGCGGGTCGTGGCGACGACGCCGAAATCCGAAAACAGCATCGTCTCGGTGGCGCCCGCGTCCTGCATCGCGAGGATGTCGCGCCGCAGCGAGACGCCGGTCGCCTTGCACGCGGCGACCTGCGCGCCGTGATGCCGCAAACGGCTCACGATCGCACAGGCCGCGGCCGTCTTGCCGGAATCCATGCAGGTGCCGGCGAGCGCGACCACCGGCACGCCACGCAGGTCGAGCGGCGCCGCGGGATTCAACCGGGTAGCTCCCGCGCGTGCCGGCACGCCGATGCGCTCACCGAGATAGGGGAAGTCGAGCACGGTGCCGAGCACCTCGCAGTCGAACGGCTCCCCGACCTCCGGGTTCACGGAATCGCAGATGCCGAGCACCCCGCCGATGTTCAGGATCTGCACGGACGCGCCGACCGACAGCGACTCCGGTAAATGCCCCGAGTAGCCGAAGAGCGCCTTGCGGTGGCCGAGCGCGCCGACCACCACGTCGCCCGCGTTCACCTTGGCCATGCGCCCGCTGGTGAGCTCGAGCTGGTTGTAACGGTTCTTGTTGTTGCGGACGCGCACCGCGACCAGCACGCCTTCCTCGCAGGGGACGTCGTCGGAGACGCGCAGCTCGCGCCCGAGATTCGCGTGCTGGGCCACCGACGCGATCTTGTCGGCAAACACCGTTTTCATCTCAAAGTCCCCCTGCCGCACGGGTCTGGAGCATTCCGGGCAGCGCGAGGATGCGCGCGTAGCCCTGCGCGTCCTCGGGCGTCCATTCGCCCGCGGCCTCTCCGTACACGCCGCGCGTCGCCGCGAGCAGCGAATGCGGCGACGTGACGCCGGTGACGAACAGGTTGCCCGGGCGCAGCGTGAAACTGACCGCGCCGCTGACGCGCTGCTGCGAGGAGGCGAGCAGCGCCTCGACGTCGCGGCAGGCCGGGTCGAGCTGCCGGCCTTCGTGCACGAGATCGCCGTAGATCGCGGCGACCTGGTCCTTGATGCGGAGCTGCGACGCGGAGAGCACGAGCTTCTCGAGCTCGCGGTGCGCCGTAATCAGCACGTCCGCCGCCGGCGCCTCGAACGCGACCCGGCCCTTGGTGCCGAGCACCGTATCGCCGAGGTGGATGCCGCGGCCGATCGCGTAGCCGCCCGCGAGCCGTTCGAGCCTGCCGATCAGCGCCACGGGATCGAGTGCCTCGCCGTCGAGCGCCGTCGGCACCCCGCGCTCGAAGACGAGCGAATGCTCCGAGGCGGGCAGCGGATTTGTGAAGGCGTCGCGCGACAGCACCCACGCGGTTTCCGGCAGCGAACGCTCCGACGTGAGCGTCTCGCGGCCGCCGATCGTGATGCCCCACAGCCCGCGGTTGATCGAATAGGCGGAGCCCTGCGGCGGCAGCGGCAGCCCGTGACGCTCGAGATACGCGAGCTGCTCCGGACGCGCCCAGCGGTTGTCGCGCACCGGCGCCAGGATCTCGAGCCCGGGGTAGAGCGTGCGCAGCGCGACCTCGAAGCGCACCTGGTCGTTGCCGGCGGCCGTGCAGCCGTGCGCGACGGTCGCCGCGCCGCGCTCGCGCGCGATCCGCGCGAGGCTCGCGGCCTGCAGCCCGCGCTCGGCGCCGACGCAGAGCGGATACAGGTGTCCGCGGCGCACGTTGCCGGCGATGAGGAACTTGAGCACCTCGTCGAAAAAGGCCCGCTTGGCGTCCACCAGCAGGTGCTCGACGGCGCCGAGCGCGAGCGCGCGTGCTTCGAGATCCGCCGCGGCCTCGGCGTCGAGGCCGCCCGTGTCGACGGTCACGGTGGTGACCGGCCGGCCGTAGGTTTCCCGGAGCCACGGCACGCAGAAAGACGTGTCGAGCCCGCCGGAGAACGCAAGGATGATGGGTGAGTCGTCGCGGCCCACTGGTCGCTCCTGTTTGTTCGAGGTTGAGTTGCGCTCAGGCGCGCCCGGTTGCGCGCTGGATGCGGTGAATGAGTGCGCGCTGCGCGCGCGCGTTCGGCGTTGCCGTGAAGATGGTGTCGTCGCCGCCGACGTTGCCGACGATCTCCGGCCAGCCGGAGCGGTCGAGCGCGAGCGCCACGCGCTGCGCGGCGCCGATGGCCGTCTTGATCACGAGCAGGTTCGCGCCCGCCGGCTGCAGGTCGCGCAAAAGACCGGCGACCTCGTTCAGCTCCGCGTCGCCGCCGGCCGCATCGGGTGCGGGCAGCTCGTAGCCGGCCGGCGTCTTGACGGCGCCGAGGTCCCGGAGATCCCGGCTGACGCTCGACTGGGTCGCGAGGAAGCCGCGCGCAGTCAATGCGTCGACGAGCTCCTGCTGCGTCGCCGCGGGGCCGCTCTCCAGGAGCTGGCGCAGCGTCTCGCGTCGGTCGGCACGTTTGCGGAGGGGCGGGGACATTGGGCTTAGCCGCATAAATATGCGCATATAACTAACATCATGCGCATAGTCCGTCAAGGGCTTCGGGCTGGTAAGATGCCGCCCTCGCGCCAAGCGCTCACACGAGAGCGTGGTTACGCGGGCGGAGCCGGCGCAAATTCGGAGGGGCCGGCGGCGTGTTTTCCCCCATTCCAGGAGCACCGCATGAGCCGGCTGGATGCCGTCGAAGTCGAAACCGGCGGGAGCGTCACCCGCAGCGTGATCTGGCTGCACGGACTCGGTGCCGACGGGCACGATTTCGAGCCGATCGTCCCCGAGCTGGACCTCGGCGATGCGGGTATCCGCTTCGTCTTCCCGCACGCGCCCGTGCGCCCGGTGACGATCAACAGCGGCATTCCGATGCGCGCCTGGTACGACATCGTGAGCCTGGATCGCAGCCAGCCGCAGGACGAGCAGGGCATCCGCGCGAGCGCCGCCCGGCTCGTGGACCTGGTCGAACGCGAGCACGCGCGCGGCGTCGCTTACGAGCGCATCGTCGTGGCGGGCTTCTCGCAGGGCGGCGCCATCGCGCTGCATGCCGGCACGCGCTTCCGCGAGCGGCTCGCCGGCATCATGGCGCTCTCCACGTGGCTGCCGCTCGCATCGACATTCGAGGCGGAGGCGGTCGCCGACCGCGCCGTGCCCGCCACCGAGGTGCCGGTCTTCATGGCGCACGGCAGCTTCGACCCGACCGTGCCCATCGCTTTCGGCCGCGCCTCCGCGGAAACGCTCCGCGCCGCGGGCTTCCCCGTCGAGTGGCACGAATACCCGATGGGCCATGCCGTCTGCCCCGACGAGATCGCCGACATCCGCCGCTGGCTGACCACCGTCCTTTAGCTCCAGGCCTCCCTGCCGCGCGAGCGGCCTGCCCGCCGGCAGCCCCTCTGGCTGCGAGGTGAAGAAGCACGGCCGCTGAGCAGGGCGCACTCATCGCGAAGGCCAGGTAGGCCGGCGCTCTCTGCCCGGCCTGTGCGGCAAAACTGACGTATTTCGGCCGAAATCCTGGAACCGGAAAGCTTTCGACCATTGCAGGGGTCGCGCGCGGTGCGGGCTCCTACAGGGCCAGGTGGAAGTCCTTTCGGGTGTCGCCGACGGGGAGGCCGGCGGGATCGAAGCGGCGCTCGTGCAGGGTGACGTGGCCGTCGTTGCGTACCAGCACCACGGTGGAGCAGCGGGTGCCGTAGTCCGGCGTGACGACGAAGGGCGCGGCGATCGCGCGCAGCGTGGGCTCGGGCAGGTCGTCGGCGATGGCGTCGGCGATGTCCTCGGGGCTGCCGGGCTCACGATCCGCGAGCAGCGCGAGCAGCGGGTCGACGCCGACGCGCTCCGCGAGCACGCGCTCGAGCCGCGACTTCGCCCGCACCAGCTTCGGCCACGGCGTGTCGAGCGATGCATTGCTGAGGCCGTAGACACCGGGCGCGAGCGCGCGCGGCGCATCGCCGCGATTGGAGACATAGGCGAGCTCGCCGTCGCCGGCGAGCGTCGCCGCGAGCAGGCTGAAGCCCGCGTATCGACCGTCGAGCCCGTCGGCGAACGCAAGCGGGCTTTCCTCACTGGCAAGAAAGTGCGTGACCAGCTCGCCGCGCGAGCGCAGCCCGGGTTGCGGGCGCAAATCCTCGCGGTAATTGGTCACTGTCGCGAATCTTCCCGAGCGCGACATCGCGAGCCAGGTGCCGCCTGCTTCGAGGTCGCGTCCGCCGAGAACGTCCGGCGCGTCCTCCCACCAGCTGAGCGGCGCGGCGGGACGGGAATGGAACTCGTCGCGGTTGCCGGCAAGCACCAGCCGGTAATCGGGGTGCGCGCGCCACGCGAAAGCGATGAGGCACACGGCGCGTCAGCCGCGGCGCTGCGCGCGATGGTCGTGTGCTTCCACCCAGTCGTCGACCAGGCGGCGCGCGATCGACAGCCGGTACGGCAGCAGCGGGTAGCCGGACTTGAGCTCCTTCACGGTGAACCACTTCGCGTCGGTCAGCTCGCCGTCGTTCAGCGCGATCTCATCGGTGAGCGCGTCGGCCATGAATCCCAGCATGAGCGAAGACGGGAACGGCCATGGCTGCGAGCTGTGATAGCGGATGTTGTGCACGGAGATGTTGGTTTCCTCCAGCACCTCGCGCTGCACCGCGTCCTCGAGGCTCTCGCCCGGCTCGACGAAGCCCGCGATGGTCGAATAGCGCCCTTCCGGCCAGTTTGCCTGGCGGCCGAGCAGGCAGCGGTCGCGGTCCGTCACCAGCACGATGATCGCCGGATCGACGCGCGGAAAAATACGGATACCGCAGTCCGGACCGATGCATACGCGCGTGTTGCCGCCGGATTCCGCCCGCGACAGCGCGCCGCAGCGCCCGCAGAATTTCTGCGACTGGTGCCACACGACGAGCGCGCGTGCCTGCGCAACGAGGTTCGCCTCGTCGATGGGCAGGGAATTACCGAGGTAGCGCAGGTCGTGGAACTGGCCGATGTCGCCGAACGGCGGCTCGTTCTTCGCGTCGATGGACACGGCGAACGCCGGCCGGTCGCGGTACATGCCGAGGAAGATCGCGTCGGGCTCCCTGAGCCACGGCTCGATGTCGCGGCGATCCAGCAGCACGGCGTGCAACGGCTCGCCGCTGGCGAGGCATTTGTCGCCCCAGACCGGGACGAAAACGGTGTTCTCGGCGGCGAGGGCGGACTTGAGCCAGGCGGCGTCCTCGCGTCGATGTCCCGAGCGGTCGACGAAGGCGCCGGCAAAAACGTTATGGCCGATCAAGAGAAATCCCGGTATCTGACACTCATCCGCTGGCGCCCCGCGGCAGTCGCAAGTTTACCGGAATCCGCCGCAACGGAGCGTCACCGGCGCCCGGTAAGGGCATAAAGCGGCTCCAGCAGCCATTCGTACAGCTTGCGCCGCTCGCCGACGAGGTCGGCCTCGACGCGCATCCCGGGCAGGAGCGCGCGCGGCCGACCGTAGGCCAGCACGAACTGCTCGTCGAGCGCCACCGTCACGCGATAAGGGGCGCCGGGCGACCCGGCCGCGACGGCGCCGCCGGTCAGGGCGGCGAGAGCGACGGGCTCGAGCGCGCTCTCCGAGACGCTCACGACCGTCCCGTAGCGCGGGCCGAACTTCTCGTGCGGGAACGCCGGATAGCGCAGCAGCACGCGATCGCCCGCCGCGACGAAGCCCACCGCCCGGCTGGGCACGAAAAGCTCCGCCTGCAGCGTCGAGCCGTCCGGCAGGACCGCGAGGAGCGGCTGCCCCGCGGCCACCGCCTGCCCGGCCTGCACGATCGCGCTCACGACGACGCCGTCGACGGGCGCTGCGACCAGCACCTCGCCCGCCCCTTCGGTCGCGATGCGTTCCTCCTCCAGCCGCGCGAGCTCCGCGGCCTGCTCCGCCGCGCGCATTTCGGCCTCGAGCTCGCGCTCGCGCAGCCTTTGCTCGAGCGCAAGGATCTCGCGATCGAGCGCGGTGGCGCTGCGCTCGAGCCCGGCGAGCGCCGCCGCCTGCCCGAGCGCTGCCTCCTGCTGCCGCGCGAGCTCGAGCTCGCTCACGAATTGCCGGCTCGCGAGATCGCCCAGGCGCGAGCGGAGACGCTCCGCGATCTGCAACCGGCGGCGCTCGAGCGCGAGGGACGATGCGAGCTGCGCGCGCTCGCGCCGCAATGCCGCGAGCTGGTCCGCCGCACCCCGCTTCTGTGCATCGAGCAGGCGGCGCGCGGCCGCGTAGCGGTCGGTGAGCGCGGCGCGCCTTTCCGCGATGCGCGCGAGGCGCGCCGCCGTCGTATCGCCGCTGCCGGGGCTCGCGCGCGCGGCGCGGATGACGAGCAACGCATCCCCGCGCGCGACGTGCGCGCCCTGCGCGGGCGGGGAACGGGCGAGCGTGCCCGCCGCCGGCGCCACCACGCTCACGAGCCCGGAGTCCGGGACGAGGCGGCCCGCGACGTGCGAGCGCCGCGCGAAGCTCGCGGTGGCGAGAAAAGCGAGCGCCGCCGCCGTCGCGAGCAGCGCGAAAGCCGCGAGCACGCGCACGCCGGGCGGCTGCGCCAGCGAGATCTCGCCGAGCCGGCTCGCGCGCTGCGCCGCGACCGCTGCCTGCCGGAACAGCGTCTGCGCCACGCGTCACGCGATCGCGCCGGCGCGCGCCGGTGCCGGCGGGCGCATTTCCTGCAGGCGGCCGCCGCGCAGCACCAGCACGCGGTCCGCGGCCGCGATCGTTTCCGGTCGATGTGCGACGATGAGACGCGTCATCGTGAGCCGGCGCACCGCCGCGTTGACGATGCGCTCGCGCGCGACGTCGAGGTGACTCGTCGCCTCGTCCAGCAGCAGCACGCGCGGCCGCCGGTACAGCGCCCGCGCCAGCATCACCCGCTGCTGCTGGCCGCCGGAAAGCGTCGTGCCCATGTCGCCCACGAGGCTGTCGTAGCCCATCGGCATGGCGGCGATCTCGTCGTGCACGGCCGCCAGGCGGGCCGCCGCTTCGATGCGTGAGCGCTCGCCCGGGCCGTCGCCGAGCGCGATGTTCGCCGCGATCGTGCCCGCGAACAGGCGATCGTCCTGCAGCACGGCGCCGACGCTGCGGCGCCAGTCGCGCGCGCCCTCGGCGCCGATGTCCTGCCCGCCGATGCGGATGCTGCCGCGCGTCGGCCGGAGCAGCCCGGCGACGAGCTTCACCAGCGTCGTCTTGCCGCCGCCCGAGGGACCCGCGATCGCGACCGCCTCCCCTGGCGCCGCCGAGAACGCGACCTCGCTGAGCACCCAGGGCTCGCCTTCGGCGTAGCGGAACCACAACCCGCGCACTTCGAGCGTGCCGTCCTCGATCGTCGAGGTGCCGCCGCATCCCGCGAACTCGCGGTCGGGCTCGGTGAGGACGATGTCCGCGAGCCGTTCGCCGTGCAGCTTGAGCATGCGGAGCTCGAAGCCTTTGTCCACGAGCGCGGCGATCCGCCCCGCGAACTGGTCCTTGTACGCAAGGCTGGCGACCAGCATGCCGGCCGAGAATCCGCCTTCCAGCACCAGCCGCGCCCCGAGCCAGATCGCGGCGATGCGCTCCAGTCCGAACACGAAGGTGCTCGCGCCGCCGAACACGAGCCCGAGCCGCGCGAGCGCCAGCTCCTGGTTCACCGTGTCCGTCATGAGGTTGGCGTAGGCGGCCTCGCGTTCCTCCTCCACGCCGGCGAGCCGCAGCGACGGCATGCCGCGCAGCGACTCGAGCAGGTGGGACTGCTGGCGCGCGGCGCACACGAGCTGGCGCTCGGTGGCGTCGCGCAGCGGGCGAAAGCCTGCCGCCCGCAGGCCGAGGTACGACGCGACCGCCGCCGCCGACAGCGCCGCGAGCGCCGGGCTGTACAGCCACAGCATGCCGAACGTCACCATGGCCATTCCGCCGTCGATGAGCGCTTCCACGAACGATGTCGTGAGCGTGCGCTGGATCGCGCGCACGCTTGCCGCGCGCGAGACCACGTCGCCCAGGTGACGTTGCTCGAAGAAAGCGAGCGGCAGCCGCAGCAGGTGCGCGAACACGTTGCCCATCCACTGCAGGCCGAGAGCGGCCGAGAGGTGGCTGACCGCCCAGCCGCGCAGCGCGGCGACGCCGGTGCGGAGCAGGAGTGCGAGAGCGAAGCCGAGCGCCAGCACGGTGAGCAGCTCGCGGTCCGCCGAGAGCAGCACGTGATCGAGCACCCATTGCAGGAAGAACGGGCCGAGCACGACGAAGAGCTGCAGGCCGAGTGACAGCGCGAGCACCAGCGCGAGGGCGCGCGGCAGGCCGCGGATGCCGCCGGTGAGCTGGCGCAGCGAGATCGCCCGCCGCCTGCGCTGGGGCGCGAAAGAACCCGTCGGTACCAGCTCGAGGGCCACGCCGGTGAAATGCGCCGAGGCCTCGGCGGCGCGCAGCCGGCGCCTGCCGGCGGCCGGGTCGAGAATCACGAGCCGCGAGCGGCTCGCGCTCGCCAGCACGACGAAGTGGCGCATGTCCCAGTGCAGGATCGCGGGCAATGCCAGGCCGGGCAGTCGCTCGAGCGCCAGGGAAAGCGGCCGGGAGCGGAAGCCGAGCCGCGCGGCGATCCTCACGAGGTCGGCCAGGGTGGTCCCTTTCAGCGAGAGGGGGAAGCGCCGGCGCAGCTCGGCGAGCTCCGTGCGATCGCCGTAGTGGCGGCAGACCATCGCGAGGCAGGCGAGACCGCATTCCGCGGCCTCGGCTTGCAGCACGACGCTGTGGCGCGCGCGGTCGAAGAGGGCGCGGCAGAGCGCGGCGCCGCGCGGGGGGTTCATCCGGCGTTTCTCCTCTGCTGCGGCGTCTCGCGGACGCCCGATTTCCGATGCGCTTGCGGCCTTCCTCCGGTCGCGCGCGAGGCGCGCTCCTGCCGGGGTCGTGGCGCCGCGACGTGCCGTCGTTTCGATCGCGGCGAAGTGCTGGCGGCATTCGGTCGCCCGCACGGCGGGCTCCTGCAGGAGCTTAGGGGGCGGGTCGCGGGACAGCCGCCGGCGTTTCGTCGCGGATCAGCGAGATTGGCTCAGGTGGCTCGCACGCCGGGGTTGCGGGCAAAGGTCCGGCCCCCGGGCCGGCGCAGGCGGTTGTTCGCGATCTCGCAGCTCGGGCAGCGCTTGTGATCGATCGCGTAGGCATCCTGCACGTAAGCCGCGCGACACTCGTGACACGCGGCGAGGTACAGCTCGTCGTTGTGGGAGATCGTCTGCAGCAGGTTCCACGCCCACTCGAACGTGATGCGCGGCGCGGGATGCAGCAGCAGGTAGGTCTCGTAGGCGCGGCACACGCGATGGCCGTATTCGACGTCCGGCCGGGGCCAGCTGGGCTGGATGCGATTCGCGGCGTCGATCCGCAGGAGCAGGCTCGCGCAGAACAGCGCGACCAGGGTCGTGGCCTCGAGCTGGTTCAGCGGATTCCTCACGAACAGCGAGACCTGGCGCGGCGATTTGCCGCGGCGCCGGCGCACCCCGGAGGTGTCGCCGTCCCCGAAATAGGTGGCGTAGAGCTTGCGGATGCGATCGTCGGAGAGCCCGGTGCAGGCCTTGATGGTGCGGGTCCGGGCTTCGTGCCGGATCATGCGCAACGCGAGCTCGAACTGCGCTCGTTCGGCCGCGTACCGATTATCGGTGAGTCGCACGATTTTTCCCCCGAGATGCGAGATTTACCCCATATGTAGTACACTGGCAGACTATAGGATCAACACTGGGTTGGCAATACGAAATAGAGTTACTGGCCGGACCGGGCCAAAACAGGGGGAGCTTCGATGGAGTTCATGGGTCCCAGCGCCGCCGACTTCGACAACGTGGCCTCCCTGAACCGGGGATTCCTGGTCCTCCTGCGCCGCGCGCCCGGCCGCTGCCTCACCGGGTTGCGCGCGGACCTCGCACAGAGGCTGCGCGGGCTCAGCGCTCACGAGGCCGAGCGGCTGGCGCCGGCGCCGTTTCTGCTCATGTCGTTTCGCGAGCGCGACAGCCGCTTCTGGGAAGCGGCGTTCGCCCGCCATGCCAACCCCGACCTGTTCGGCACCGATGCGCCCGGGGACGTCGCGCGGCTCATCGTCGGCGGGCTCGGGTTTTTGTGGCAGCTCGCGCGCCACAATCCGTACGCCGCGCGCCTCGTCTCCGGCGCCGGCCTGCACTGGTGCGAGCAGCTCACGGAGCTGCCTTTCCTGCACCTGTCCGGGTTTGCCGCGTTCGGCGACGAGTTGCTCAGGCTGCGCGCCGCGGCGGACGGCGAGCTCTGGTCGAAGCTCGTCTCGAGCGGGGTCAGCCACGAGGAGCACGTGCGCCGGGCGGCCCACATCTCGGCGCTGCACACCGTGCTCACGCGCCCCTCTCCGGCCGCGGCGCGTGCCCTGCCGGCGGCCGCCTGCGCGACGCGCGCGCCCTCGCTGCAGGTCGCCGACGAGGGCTAGGCCATCGCTGTCAGTCGCTCACGCGACGGAGCGCCGCAGGCAGCGCTGCCCGCGGGCCGCGCCGCGGCGGGCGGGCGGGTGCGTATACAATACGCGCCTCCATGCAGGCTCTTTCCATCCGCAACCTGAGCAAGACGTACCCGAACGGGGTGCGGGCGCTCAAGGGCATCGACTTCGACGTCGAGCAGGGCGATTTCTATGCGCTGCTCGGCCCGAACGGCGCCGGCAAGAGCACGACCATCGGCATCGTGAGCTCGCTCGTGAAGAAGTCCGGCGGCGAGGTGCGGGTGTTCGGGCACGACATCGACCGCGAGCTGGAAGCGGCGAAGCGCTGCATCGGCCTGGTCCCGCAGGAGATCAACCTCAATCTCTTCGACACGGTCGAGAACATCGTGCTGAACCAGGCCGGCTACTACGGCATCCCGCGCAGGCTGGCGAAGGAGCGGGCGGAAAAATACCTGAACGAGCTGCGCCTCTGGGACCGCCGGCACCACGCGGCGCGCGAGCTTTCCGGCGGCATGAAGCGGCGCCTCATGATCGCGCGTGCGCTCGCGCACGAGCCCAGGCTGCTGATTCTCGACGAGCCGACCGCCGGCGTGGACATCGAGATCCGCCGCTCCATGTGGGATTTCCTGCGCCGCATCAACGAGGCCGGCACCACCATCATCCTGACGACGCACTATCTCGAGGAGGCCGAGAACCTGTGCCGCCACCTCGCGATCATCGACGACGGCCGCATCATCGAGAACGCGAGCATGGCGCAGGTGCTGCGCAAGCTGCAGCGTGAATCCTTCGTGCTGAGCCTCAAGGACCCGCTCGCCACGGCGCCCGCGCTCGCGGGATTCGAGGTGGCGCGCACCAGCGAGTACGAGCTCGAGGTGACGATCGACGCGGAGCACGACCTGAACGAGCTGTTCGAGCTCCTGAGCCGGCAAGGCATCCGCATCATGAGCCTGCGCAACAAGGCGAACCGGCTGGAGGAGCTTTTTCTCGGGCTGGTCGAGGGCCGCCAGGCTTCGCGCAGCGCGGCCTGACGGAGGAAGCCATGGACCTGCGCCTGAACGCCGTCGCGCTGCAGACGATCGTCGCCAAGGAATTCAACCGGATCGTGCGCATCTGGCTGCAGACGATCGTGCCGCCGGCGATCACGATGACGCTGTACTTCGTGATCTTCGGCAGCCTCATCGGCCGGCGCGTCGGCAGCATGGAAGGCTTCGACTACATGCAGTACATCGCGCCCGGGCTGGTGATGATGTCCGTGATCACGAATTCCTACGGCAACGTGGTCTCGTCGTTCTTCGGTGCGAAGTTCGCTCGCCACATCGAGGAGATGCTCGTCTCCCCGATGTCCTATGCAACCATCATCCTCGGCCACGTCGCGGGCGGCGTGATCCGCGGGCTGATGGTCGGCGCGCTGGTGACGCTGGTCGCGCTCGCGTTCACGGAGGGCTTGCGCGTCGAGCATCCGTTCATCACGGGCTCCATGGTGGTGCTCACGTCGGTCGTGTTCTCGCTGGCGGGCTTCATCAACGCCGTGTTCGCGAAGAAGTTCGACGACATCGCCATCGTGCCGACGTTCGTGCTGACCCCGCTCACGTATCTCGGCGGCGTGTTCTACTCGATCTCGCTTTTGCCGGAGTTCTGGCAGAAGGTGTCGCTGCTGAATCCGATCCTGTACATGGTGAACGCGTTCCGTTTCGGCGTCCTCGGCACCTCCGACATCGAAATCGGGCACGCTTACCTTATAGTAGGGATATTCGTGATCCTCCTCTTCGGCGTGAGCTTCGCGCTGCTCCAGCGCGGCGTCGGCATCAGGGAATGAGCCAGGCATGTGCGGTCGATTCGCCTTCTATTCATCCAGCGAAGCGATGGCGGAGCTGTTCCGTGCCGAGCCGGTCGGCAGCGTCGAGCCGCGCTGGAACATCGCGCCGACCCAGGACGTCGCCGCGGTGCGCGAGCGTGAGCCCGGCCGCCGCGAGCTGGTCAACCTGCGCTGGGGGCTGGTGCCGTACTGGGCGAAGGACCCGTCCATCGGCAACCGGCTGATCAACGCGCGCGCGGAATCGGTCGCCGAAAAACCCGCGTATCGCGAGGCCTACCGCAAGCGGCGCTGTCTCGTGCTCGCCGACGGGTTCTACGAATGGCGGCCGGGGCCCGGCGGCAAGGTTCCGTGGTTCATCTCGCTCGCGAGCGGCGAGCCGTTTGCGTTCGCGGGGCTCTGGGAGCGTTGGCGCGACCGGGAGCGCGGCGAGGTGCTCGAGACCGCCGTGATCGTCACCACGGAGGCGCAGGGCTTCGTCGCCGAGCTGCACGATCGCATGCCCGTCGTGCTGTCGCGCGAGCAGGGCGACCGCTGGCTCGCCGGCGAGGAGGGCGTCCTCGAGGAAGCGGCCGCGCACCCGCCGGCGCTGCGGGCGTGGCCGGTCGACCGGCAGGTCAACAGCGCGAAGAACGAAGGCGCCGAGCTGATCGAGCCGGTCGGCGACACGGTGGCGCAATGAGCCGGATCCGCACCAAGCGCACTTACGAGCCGGCGGCCCGCGGCGACGGCAAGCGCTTCCTGGTGGAGCGCCTCTGGCCGCGCGGCATGAAGAAGGAGGCGCTCGAGCTGGATGCCTGGTTGAAGGACGTGGCGCCCAGTCCCGAGCTCCGGAAGTGGTTCGGCCACCGGGTGGAGCGCTGGGAGGATTTCCGCAAGCGCTACACGGCCGAGCTCGACGCCAATCCCGACGCCTGGCGGCCGATCCTCGAGGCCGCGAAGAAGGGCAACGTGACGCTGCTCTACAGCGCGCGCGACACGGAGCACAACGCCGCGCGCGTCCTGTGCGAATACCTCCTGCGGCGCCAGGCCCGGTGAGCGCCGCCGCCGCAGTGCCCCGGGACGGCGCGACCGTCGCGCTGCCCACGCCCGTCACGACGGCGCAATGCATCGAGGTCGTGCGCGCCGGAGTGGAGGGGACGAGCCCGGAGATGCGCACCGCGTGGAGCCGCTGCAACGGCTGGTAAGCGGCGGGACGGCAGCATGGAGCGCGCGGGGCATGGCGGTATCGCCGGGAAGCTGGCGGAGGTGCGGGCATGCATCGCAACGGCCGCGCGGGCGGCCGGGCGCGGCCCGGCGGAGGTCCGGCTGCTTCCCGTGACGAAGACGGTGCCCGTGGAGCGTCTTCGCGAGGCGTTCGAGGCGGGGTGCACCGCGTTCGGCGAGAACAAGGTGCAGGAAGCGCGGGAGAAGGCGGAGGCGCTTTCCGATCTCGCCATCGACTGGAGCATCATCGGCCACCTGCAGACCAACAAGGCGCGCTACGTCGCGCGCTTCGCCGCCGAGGTGCAGTCGCTCGACAGCATGAGGCTCGCGCAGGCGCTGGACCGCCGCCTGCAGGTCGAAGGCCGCGGCCTCGACGTGCTGGTGCAGGTGAACACCTCGGGAGAAGCGAGCAAGTACGGGTTGCCGCCGGACGAGGTCGCGGCGTTCCTGCGCGAGCTGCCGGCGTTTGCCGCGCTGAAGGTTCGCGGCCTTATGACCCTGGCGGTGTTTTCGAAGGATGCGGAGCGCGTGCGGACCTGCTTCCGGACCCTGCGCACGCTGCGTGACCGCCTGCGGCAGGACGCGCCGGCGGGGATCACGCTCGACGAGCTCTCCATGGGGATGTCGGGCGATTTCGAGCTCGCCATCGCGGAGGGTGCAACCGTCGTGCGCGTGGGCCAGGCGATCTTCGGTCCCCGCCCCCTGCCCGACTCCCATTACTGGCCGGACTGAGGGCCTCCTCGAACGCGGCCCCGCGCACGCGCTAGCGCGAGAGGAAGAAGGTCTTGCCCTGCTGCTCCAGCACCACGCCGCGCGGCAGGATCTGCTGCACGACCGGGCCTTCGGCGAGCGCCTCGCCCTCGCGGTAGCGATGCATGTTGACGACCACGAAGCGGTCGGCCGCGCGCTCGGCGTACACGTGCAGGTCGAGGTGCAGCGGCGGCAGGCTGAGCTCGCCGCGTGCCTGGAGCTCCAGGAGCGTGGGCAGCGCGCCGGCGTCGACCGGCTTGGGCCCTGTCCGGCTCGGGCTCCGCACCGGCAGGTCCGCCGGGGCCGTCACCGGCTCGCGCTGCGCGGCCTCGGGCGACCGGACCGGAGCGGCCGCGGCGTTCCCGGGCTCCACCGCGGCCGCCGGCGGGGGCTCGGCGCGCTGGCGCTCTTTCGCTTCGGCCACCAGCTCGGAGAACGCCGGGCCCTGCGTTGCGCCGTCGGGCACGTCGAGCTGGCGCGTGATCGTGGCGTTGCCCGCCTCGGTCCCGGGGCGGAGCAGCAGCACCGCCAGCACCCCGAGGTTCAGCACCAGGAGCGCCGCGACGCCCCACAACCAGCGCGGCGCGCGCGCCGGCGGGCGCGCATCGGGAATGTCCGCGACGCCGGGCGTGCTCTTTTTCAGCCGCTCGCTTTCGGATTTCTTGAGCGCGTCGAGGATGAACGACATTGCTGGCTAATTCGGCGAGACGAGGCGGGGTGTCCCCTCCGCCGCGCCGAGCAGGGAGCTGATGAGGATCTGGGTGCGGGCGCCGGCGACGCCGTCGACCTGCAGGCGCTGGCTGCGCTGGAATTCCTTGAGCCGCGCGGCGAGCTCCTCGTCGAAGTAGCTGGATTCGAGGCTCGCGGGCCGGTAATCCGGGTCGATCGCCGCGAGGCTCTGCCGCAGCCACACGACGTTGGCATCCGTCATGCCGGGCCGGATGACGTTCTCTATGCCCTCGGGCGGCCGCCAGACCAGCAGGTAGTTGCCGAACCAGAGATCCGAGATCGCATCGAGCGGGTAGGTATAGCGGCGCTCGCCGATCGCGAGCGTGCCGGTTTCGCCCGCGAGGCCGACCAGCACCACGTCGTGCTCGTGCCCGCCCGAGTCCGTGAGCGTCAGGACCACCGGGCGATCGAGCTGGCGGATGCCGCTCAACGATCCGCGATCGGAGTAGCAGCGCAGCCCCGCGGCTTCGGCCTGCGTGCACGCGCTTCCGCCTTCCGGGTGATACTCCGCGCCCCACAGCTCGAACAGCGTCGTCATCGCGGCCGCCGTGTCCGTGGCGCCGGGGCGGGCCTCGCGCAGCACGACTTCGAGAGCCGGCGGCGGATCGAGCGCGTCGGCCGGCGGCCCGGCGGACGGCGCTTCGCCCGCGCTCGCGTCGTCCCCGACGGCAGGCGGCGCCGCCGCGCCCGCTCCCTCCGCGCCGGCCGCGGCCGTCGCGCTCTGCGGCGCGGCGGGCTCCGTGGCGCCGCCCCTTGCGAGCACGGACCAGGTACCCGCGCCGACGAGTGCGGCGCACACGATGCCGACGACCGGCATCGCCCACTTGAGCAGCACCGGCGTCAGCCGTTGCCCGGACACTTCCGCGGCCGCGCGCCGGATCGTGCGCCGGTCGACGGTGCGTGCCTCGCGGCTGTAGGCGCCGAGCAGCGCGCGGTCGCAGATGACGTTGATGATGCGCGGAACCCCGCCGGACAGGCGGAACACCTCGCGCTTCGCGCCCTTGTCGAAGATCTCGCCGAGCGCGCCCGCGACCTTGAGCCGGTGATCGACATAGCGCGCCGTCTCCTCGCGCGACAGGGGCTCGAGGTGATAGCGCCCGGTCACGCGCTGCGCGAGCTGGCGCAGGTTCGGCTGCGACAGTATCTCGCGCAGCTCCGGCTGCGCGATCAGGATGATCTGCAGGAGCTTCTGCCGCGAGGTTTCGAGATTCGTGAGCAGGCGCAACTGCTCCAGCACCTCGGCCGAGAGGTTCTGCGCTTCGTCGATGAGCAGGATCGTGCGGCGCCCGCGCGCGTGCGCATCGAGCAGGTAGCGGTTCAGCGCGTCCACCAGCGCCTTGGTGCCGTCGCCCGCGGCAGGCAGCGGGATGCGCAGCTCCTCGCAGATCGCGACCAGGAACTCGGTCGAGGTCAGGTTGGGGTTCAGCACGAGCGCGACGTCGACCTCGGCCGGGATCTGCCCGAGCAGGGTGCGCACGAGGGTCGTCTTGCCGGTGCCCACTTCGCCGGTGAGCTGGATGAAGCCGCCGCTCTCGGTGACGCCGTACACGAGGTGAGCCAGGCCTTCCCCGTGCCGCTCGCTCATGAACAGGTAGCGCGGATCGGGGGTGATCGCGAACGGTTTTTCGTTCAGGCCGAAGAATCTGGTGTACATGGAATCGGGCGGTGACCGCCTCTCTGCGACACGCGATTCATGCTGTTGCCGTCCGGCATTCTATATCAGCGGGCGTCCGTTCCGCGGCTCACTGCTGCCGCTCGACGATGTAGCGCGCGAGCCAGCGCAGCGGCTCGGCGCCCGGCCCGAATGCCTCGAGCACCGAGAGCGCCTCGTCCAGCAGCCGGGCGCACTGCTCGCGCGAGGCCTCGAGGCCGAACACCGAGGGCCACGTGGCCTTGCCAAGCTTCTGGTCCTGTCCGGCGTGCTTGCCCAGGAGCCCGGTTTCGCCCTCCACGTCGAGGATGTCGTCGCGGATCTGGAAGGCGAGGCCGATGAGGCTCGCGAAACGTTCCAGCCGGTCGCGCGCCGCCCGTGCGAGGTCGCGCCGCGCGATGCAGGCCGACAGCACCGCGGCGCGGATCAGCGCGCCGGTCTTCAGCCGGTGCATGCGCTCGAGCTCCTCCGCCGCGAGGTGCCGCCCCTCCGAGGCGAGGTCGATCGACTGGCCGCCGGTCATGCCCAGCGACCCGGCCGCGTGTGCGAGCAGCCGCACCAGGTCGAGCAGCTGCGCCGGGTCGAGCCCCGGCGCGTCGGCGAGCACCTGGAACGCCAGCGGCTGCAGCGCGTCCGCGGCGAGGATCGCCGTCGCCTCGTCGAATTTCCGGTGCACGGTCGGCTCGCCGCGCCGCAGGTCGTCGTCGTCCATCGCCGGGAGGTCGTCGTGCACCAGCGAGAACGCGTGGATCAGCTCGATCGCGGTGGCCGGCGCGTCGAGGACGGCAGGCTCCAGCGAGAGGCACTCGCCGGTGGCGTACACGAGCAGCGGCCGCACCCGCTTGCCGCCGTTCAGCACGGCGTAGCGCATCGCCTCGTGGAGCCGCTCGGGCGGCGTGTCGGCGGTGGGGAGCGCCCGGTCCAGGCAGTCGCGTATGCGGTCCGTGTAACCCGGGCAACGCCCGGCGAATGACTCCGGCAAAATCCGGCCTTCCTTTCGATTCGCGTGGCGTGAGGGCCACCAAGCCTACACCGAAATGCGCGGTCCGACAGGCTATAATGCCCGCCCCGCGCGGAGGCCGAGCCGCCCCCTGCGCCATCCCTCCGGAAAAACCCCATGCGAGCCCTCGCCCAGGCACAACCGAACATCGCGCTCGTCAAGTACTGGGGCAAGCGCGATACAGAGCGCAACCTGCCCGAGACCGGCTCGCTGTCGGTGACCCTGGATGCATTGTGGACGCGCATGGCGGTCGAGCTCGATCCGTCGCTCGACGCCGACAGCCTGAGCGTCGGCGGCCGCGACGCGCCGGAGCTCCTGCCGCGGGTCAGCCGCTGCCTCGACCAGGTCGCCGGCGCCGACCGCCCGCGCGCGCGGGTCGAAAGCGAGACCAACTTCCCGGTGGGCGCCGGCCTCGCGTCCTCGGCGGCGGCCTTCGCCGCGCTCGTCGTCGCGGCCAGCCGCGCCGCCGGCAAAGCGCATGACGACCTCACCCTGGCGCGCATCGCCGGCGCGCAATCCGGCTCCGCGGCGCGCTCGCTGTTCGGCGGTATCGTCGCGCTCGACGCCGGGCAGGACGAGATCGCGGTCGAGAGCCTGTGTGCCGCTCGCGACTGGCCGCTCGAGGTGCTGGTGGCGATCACCGACCGCCACGCGAAGCCGGTCGGCTCGAGCGAGGCGATGCAGCGCTGCGCCGAGACCTCGCCTTTTTACCGCTACTGGGTCGATCGCCAGGCCGCCGATCTCGCTGCCGCGCGGCGCGCGGCGGCGCTGCGCGATTTCGCAGCGCTGGCGGCGACGGCCGAGCACAACTGCCTCAAGATGCACTCGCTCATGTGGACGTCGCGGCCGCCGATCGTCTACTGGAACGACGCGACGGTCGGCTGCATGCAGGCGGTGCGCGAGCTCGCGACGGGCGGCTGCCCGGTGTTCTTCACGATCGATGCCGGCCCGCAGGTCAAGGCCGTCACGCTCCCCGGGGAAACCCCGCGGGTGCGCGAGGCGCTGGCCGCCGTGCCCGGGGTGCTGGAGGTGCTGCACTCGACGCTCGGTGCCGGCGCACGCCTGCTGGAGACGGCGTGAGGCCAATTGCGGCGAGCGCGCCCGGCAAGGCGGTGCTCATCGGTGAATACGCGGTGCTGGAGGGGGCACCGGCGATCGCGCTCGCCGTCGATCGGCGGGCGCGGGTGCGGGTGCAGCCGGCCGGCCCCTTGGAGAGCGACCCGCGCCACCGCGTGCTCTCGGCGAACTCGGGCGTGCAAGCGGCGTTTCGCGCTTCGCCCGACGCGACGCTCGAGTGGCTCGACGCCGATGGCGAGCGCGGCGCGTTCCGCCTGCTCGAGCACGTCTGGCGCGCCGTGCGGCCGGCGCCGGCCGCGGGTCTCGCGCTCACGCTCGACACGCGCGACTTTTACGCCGCGGCGGACGGCGCGAAGCTCGGCCTCGGCTCCAGCGCCGCGCTCGCCGTCGCGCTCACCGCCGCGCTGGCGGAGGCGGGCGCCGGGCCGGCCGCGGTGCAGGCGGCCGCGCTGGCTGCCCATCGCGGGCTGCAGCGGGGCGGCAGCGGCATCGACGTCGCCGCCGCCGTGCACGGCGGGGTGATCGAATACCGGCGCGAAGGCCCCGGCGTCGCGCGCCTGGCCTGGCCCGCCGGGCTGCGGATGGCGCTGCTCTGGAGCGGCCGCGAGGCCGACACGGCGGCGCGGATCGAGGCGCTCGCCCGTGCGGGCGCGGGCCGGCAGGCCGCGCTCGCCGAGCTCGGCCGGGCCGCGGCCGACGCGTGCCGCGAGTGGCCGCGCGGCAGTGCCGCCGCGCTCGCCGCGCTCGGCGCCTGGGCCGGCGCGCTGCATCGTTTTGCCGGCAGGCTCGAGCTCGACGTGTTCGGCGCCGGGCATGCCGCGCTGTACGATGAGGCACTGCGCCGCGGCCTCGTATACAAACCCTGCGGAGCGGGCGGCGGTGACGTCGGGGCGGCCTTCGCGTGCGACCGCGACGCGCTCGACGATTTCACGGCCTGGGCCGCCGGGCGCGGTTTCAGCATCGTTGCCGCCGCACCGGACGAGCGCGGCGTCACGAGGGAGGCATGAACAAGGATTCCCGCCTGCGCGGCCTGCACCGGCTGGGCATCGCCGGGCGCATTGCCGCGCTCGCCGAGCGCGGCTGGCTCGCGCCGGAGGATGCGGAGCGCCTGTCCGCGGCGGCCGTCCTGCTGGAGCGGGAAGTGGCCGACGGCATGGCCGAGAACGTCATCGGCGTCTTCGGCCTGCCGTTCGCGGTGGCGCCGAATTTCACCGTCAACGGCCGCGATTACGTGGTGCCGATGGCCATCGAGGAGCCGTCCGTGGTCGCGGGCCTCAGCGCGGCCGCGCGCCTCGCGCGCCAGGGCGGCGGGTTCACCGCGCGGCCGCCGGAATCCCTGCTCATCGGCCAGGTCCACATCGTCGACGTGGCCGACCCGGCTGCCGCCCGGCGCGCGCTCGAGGCGGCCGCCGGCGATCTGCTCGCACGGGCGAACGCGCTGCATCCGTCGCTCGTGGCGCGCGGCGGCGGCGCCCGCGGCATCGAAACGCAGCAGCGCGCGCTCGCGGGCGGCGACGCCGTCGTGCTGCATCTCATCGTGGATACCTGCGATGCGATGGGCGCGAACATCGTCGATACGATGTGCGAAGGCATCGCACCCGAGGCCGCGCGCATCGCCTCGGGCCGCCCGGCGCTCGCGATCCTTTCCAACCTCGCCGATCGCGCGCTCGTCACCGCGACGGCGGCGCTGCCGATCGACGTGCTCGCGACTGCCGGCTTTCCGGGCGAGCGGGTGCGCGACGCCATCGTGCAGGCAACCGATCTCGCGAACGCCGATCCTTATCGCGCGGCGACCCACAACAAGGGCGTCATGAACGGCATCGACGCGGTCGCCATCGCCACCGGGAACGACTGGCGCGCCATCGAGGCCGGCGCGCATGCGTGGGCCGCGCGCGACGGCGCCTACCGGGCGCTCACCCGCTGGACCGTGGACGCGGACGGGCGCCTCGCGGGCGAGCTCAGGATGCCGATGAAGGTGGGCATCGTCGGCGGCTCGCTCAAGGCCAATCCCGGCGCGCGCCTCGCGCTCGCGCTGCTCGGCGTGGAGTCCGCGGGCGAGCTGGGCGCCGTCATGGGCGCGGTGGGGCTCGCGCAGAATCTCGCGGCGCTGCGCGCGCTGGTCACGCACGGCATCCAGAAGGGCCACATGCGCCTGCACGCGCGCAGCGTCGCCGTGAGCGCCGGCACCCCGCCGGAGCACGTCGACAGGGTGGCGGCGCGATTGCTGGAGAGCGGTGAGGTCGGCGTGGCCCGCGCGCGGGAGCTGCTCGGCGAGCTGGGCGTGGGGAGTGAGGGGACGCGCGACAGGGGAGTTGTTGCCGGGGCGGAGGGGTCGAGTGCGGAAGGGTCGCCCGCATGGCGGGCTCCTGCGGGGGCAGCGGAGGTCCGCGAAGGGT
>CAZBGV010000041.1:23698-25440 GCA_964491485.1 uncultured Woeseiaceae bacterium
GGGTCGCCCGCATGGCGGGCTCCTGCGGGGGCAGCGGAGGTCCGCGAAGGGTCGCCCGCATGGCGGGGTCCTGCGGGGGCAGCGGAGGTCCGCGAAGGGTCGCCCGCATGGCGGGCTCCTACGGGGGCAGCGGAGGTCCGCGAAGGGTCGCCCGCATGGCGGGCTCCTGCGGGGGCAGCGGAGGTCCGCGAAGGGTCGCGCGCATGGCGGGCTCCTGCGGGGGCGGCGGGATCGGCTGCGGGGGTTGTTGCGGGCGTGCACGGGCGCGCGGCCGGCAAGGTCATCCTGCTCGGCGAGCATGCGGCGGTGTACGGGCGCCACGTGCTCGCGCTGCCGATCCCCGACGCCGTCGCCGTGGGCCTTGTAGAAACGCAAGGGCCTGCGCGCGTGCACGTCGAGGGCGGCAACGGTCCGGCGGCCGTCGCGATCGAGCAGCACGTCGGGGAGCTCACGGCATTCCTGGCCGGCCGGCTGGGCTGCGGCGAGCGCCGCTTCGACGTGCGGCTCCGCTCGCGGATCCCGCCGGCGATGGGACTCGGCGCTTCCGCCGCGCTCGCGGTGGCGCTGGCGCGGGCTTTCGATGCCGTGCTCTCGCTCGGCCTCGACGATGCCGACGTCAACGCGCTCGCCTTCGCCTGCGAGGAGCTCGCCCACGGCACCCCCTCCGGCATCGACAACACGGTCGCGACTTTTGGCCGGCCGATCCTGTTTCGCAAGGAGGCCGGCGTCGTCGAGACGCTGGCGTTGCTGGAGTCCCCGCCGCTGGTGATCGCCGCGGGGCGCGCGCGCGGCATTACGCGCGAGCAGGTCGCCGCCGTGCGGGCGCGCTTCGAGCGCCAGCGCGATCGCTACAATGCGCTGTTCGACGAGATCGACGCGCTCGCGGTCGCGGGTGCGGCGGCGCTGGGCCGCGGGGACCTGCCCGCGCTCGGCGAGCTGATGAACGTCTGCCATGGACTGCTGAACGCATTGCAGGTATCCACCCCCGAGCTCGAGAGCATGGTGCACGTCGCCCGACAGAACGGCGCGCTCGGCGCCAAGCTGACCGGCGCCGGCGGCGGCGGCTCGATCGTCGCGCTCGCGCCCGGGCGGACCGGGGAGGTGGCACGGGCACTGGAACAATCCGGCGGCACCGTCGTCGCCGTGATGGGACGCTGATGGCCGACGCACTGCACCGCATCGTCTCCTCGGAAGAGGAGCAGCTCATCCTGGTCGACGAGCAGGACCGGGAAATCGGCGGACTGGACAAGGCCGCCTGCCACGACGGCTCCGGGGTGCTGCATCGCGCTTTCTCGCTGTTCGTTTTCGACGCGGCCGGTCGTCTCCTGCTGCAGCGGCGCGCCGCCAACAAGCGCCTGTGGCCGCTCTACTGGTCGAACAGCTGCTGCAGCCACCCGCGGATGGGCGAGACGATGGAGCAGGCGACCGCGCGCCGCCTGCACGAGGAGCTGAACGTCCGCGCGGCGCTCGAGTTCGTCTACAAGTTCGCGTACACGGCCCGTTACGACGCCGCGGGCTCCGAGAACGAGCTCTGCTGGGTGTTCCTCGGGCGCACGGACGAGGAGATCGTGCCGAACCGCCACGAGATCGACTCGGTACGCCTGCTCCCCGGGAGCGAGGTGCAGGCGGAGCTGGACGCCGAGCCCGGCGCCTTCACGCCCTGGTTCAGGCTCGAATGGCAGCGGCTCTCCGACGACTACCCGGACGTGCTGGGCCGGTACACGGCTCCGGCCGCAGGCTAG
>CAZBGV010000042.1:0-25376 GCA_964491485.1 uncultured Woeseiaceae bacterium
TCGGGAAGCCCGCCGCCGTCTCGTATTGTGCATCGAACAGGTTCTCGATGCGCGCATTCAGGCGCCAGCGCTCGCCCAGCGCGAGCTGGCCGGTGAGCGAGGCCACCGCGTAGCCGGGCATGCGGACGTCGCCCACGTCCACCCGGTCGCCGTTCGCGAGCACCGCGAGCCCCACGCGGTGCGGGCCGAGGTTGCGCACGAGCTTCACGCTCAGGCTCTCCTCGGCGCGCCGCGGCAGCCGCACGTCTTCCAGCGCGTTGTCGGCCGATTGGCGGACGGCACTCGCGAGCACGGACCAGGTGTCGCCGCGATACTCCCAGCGCAGCTCGGCGCCCCGGATCTCCGCCTTGCCGATGTTCCGCAGCACGAATGCCGCGAGGTCGAATTCGATCAGGTCCTCGATGTCCATGTAATAGACCTCGAGCTCCAGCGACTGCCGCGCGTCCGGCACGAAGCGCAAACCGAGCTGCGCTTCGTCGGCGAGCTCCGGATCGAGCGCCGGATTGCCGCCGAAGCCGAAGCGATCGGTCGCGTCGGGCGCACGGAACGCGTGCCCGAGCCCGGCGTTCAGCGTCCAGCGGTCGCTGAGTGCGAACGCGTACTCGGCGTTCCAGGTGACGTGATTGCCGAAGGTTTCGTGATCGGTGAGCCGGAGGGCGGCGAACGTGCGGTGCCTGTCACCGTTCCACAGGTGCTCGACGAAAGCCGCTTTCGTCCGCGTGCCGACGTCGAACCCCGAGCCGAACGCGACGGCGGCCGCGTCCTCGTCGACGTAATAGAGTCCGCCGATCCAGCGCTGGTCGCCGCGTGCGAAGTCGACCTGCCAGTCGAGCGCATGGCGCACGGATTCGACGAAATCGGCGGACTGGTTCTGCCGGATGTCGTCGGTGATGCGGCTCAGCACCAGCTTGCTTTCCACGCCTTGCGCGAGCGCGGAATCGAGCTCGAGCGCCGTGCTCTCGTTCCTGAAATCCTGGTCGAGCGGGGCGAGGAAGAAATCGAGGTACTCGTTCGTGCCCTCGGCGCGCCAGTGGCGCAAGGACAGGCGGTTCGCGCCGAAGCGGCGCCCGGCGTGCAGGCTGGTGGACAGGTTGTCGTAGCCGCGGTCGATGTCACTCCCGGTGCGCGGCGGAAAACCGTCGGTGGTCTGGAAGTTGAACGCCGCGGCGAGCTCCGTCTCCTCGCTGCTCCGGCCGGCACTCAGGAACGCGGAACGCGTGTCGAAGCTGCCGCCGCCGATCGCGCCGTCCGCCCAGGCGCGGTCGCGGCGGCGCGTGATGATGTTGATGACGCCGCCGATCGCATCGGTGCCGAACAGCGCCGAGCGCGCGCCCTTCACGATCTCGACCCGCTCGACCAGCTCCGGTGCGATGTGCTGGATCGCCGCGCCGCCCACCGTGCCCGGATTGATGCGGATGCCGTCCACCAGCACGAGCGTATGGTTGCTCTCGGTGCCGCGCAGGAACACCGAAGTCGCCTGGCCCGGGCCGCCCTGGCGGCCGATGTCCAGCCCGCCCTCGAAGCGCAGCAGCTCGGCCAGGTCGGTGGCCAGCGATTGCTCGATGTCCTGCCGCGTGATGACGGTGACGGGCACGATCGTCTCGTCGACGGATACGGGCGAGCGCGTGGCAGTCACCACGATGTCGGCCTCGGGTGCGATGTCGTCGCCGGCGTCGGCAAGTGCGGCCGGTGCCGGGCATAGCAGGGCCGCGAAAGCAGGAAAAACAAAACGGTGCATGGTGCTCCCCTTTGCGTGCCACCCGCACGCTGCAGTTGTCGTCGGTAACGACGAACACGCAGGGGAGAACCGGAGCCTTGGAAAGACCGCCACGTCCGAAGCGCCCACCGCGTCATTCGTCACGAGCAGCAGGCCGGTCTCCGGGCTTACGAGTGGAGCGCGCGAGGCGAGCTCCGGTCTGCGGCGCCTTCCCGCGAGCAGGCCTTGCAGCCGTGACTCGCAGTGGCTCCGGTGCGCGTGGTGCGCGCCGGGGGCCGCGGATTGACTCGATCACCGTTGCGGGGGCAGCGCCGGAATCGGCGGATCGCTCCGCCTCACCGGCTTCCCGTTCACCCGGAAAAATGCCTTTCCGGGTTCACCTGATGTCGCGGGAACGATAGAGTTGCCGCTCCATCCTGTCAAGGAACGGGCGAGACCCTCTCATGTCAGCAGAGCTCGAAGCGGCAATGGCGGCGGCACGCGCGGCGGCGGACATCATCCGCCGCTGGTTCAAGGGCGGCTTCGAAGTCCGGACGAAAGAGGACCGGACTCCGGTCACTCAGGCGGACGTCGAATGCGAGCAGGCGATCCGCGACATCATTCTCGAGCGCTTCCCCGATCACGGCTTCTACGGCGAAGAAACGGGGCTTGCGGCGCGCGAGTCACCGAATCTCTGGCTGGTCGATCCGATCGACGGGACGAAATCGTTCGTGCGCGGGCAGCCCTTCTTCTCGACGCAGATTGCGCTGTTCCGCGACGGCGTGCCGGTGCTCGGTGTCTCGAGCGCGCCGCTGTTCGACGAGATCGCCTGGGCCGAGGCCGGCGCCGGCGCCTTCCTGAACGGCGAGCGGTTGCAGGTGAGCCGGATCGCGGAAATTGGCGATGCCGTGCTCTCCACGGGCAACCTGAAGTCGCTCGCCGCGAGCGACGGGTGGCAGCGGCTCGGCGAGATCGTCATGTCCGTGAACCGCATCCGCGGTTACGGCGACTTCTATCACTATCACCTGCTTGCCGCGGGCAAGATCGACGCGGTCGTCGAGTCGGACGTCGGCATCCTCGACGTCGCGGCGCTTGCCTTGATCGTGCAGGAGGCGGGCGGTGTGTTCACCGACCTGAACGGACGCCCGCCGAGCCTCGAGACGCGCTCCGTGCTGGCGGCCGCGAATCCTGCGCTGCACGCGCGCCTGCTCGAGCGGCTGTCCGGCTACGTGCCGTAATCAGGGGTCGAACCGATTTTTCGCCGTGAGCGAAAAATCGGTTCGACCCCTAGACCCCGGCCATGAACACGTCGCGGTCGCGCCAGCGCAGCGCCTCCATGGGCGTCCGGTACAGCGCGCTCAGCCGCGCTTCGTCCAGCACGGCCTGCGTCTGTCCGAGCTCCCAGCGGCCGTCGCCGAACAGGAGCAGGCAGCGGCGCGCGTAGCGCACCGCGAGGTTCACGTCGTGCAGGCTCGCGACGACGGCGGCACCGGCGCCCGCGCGCGCGCGGAACACTTCGAGCACCTCGAGCTGGTGCTGCGGGTCGAGGTGATTGGTGGGCTCGTCGAGCAGGCAGATCGCGGGCGCCTGGGCGAGCACTTGCGCCACCGCGACGCGTCGCCGCTCCCCGCCGGACAGCGTGCCGACCTCGCGGGCGGCGAAGTCGGCGAGCGAAACGTGCTCCAGCGCCTCGCGGGCGATGCGCCGGTCCTCACCGGTTTCGCGCCCGAAAGTGGCGATGTGCGGATGGCGGCCGATCAGCACGGTATCGAGCACGGTCGCGGGAAACACGTCTTCCGAGGTCTGCGTGAGCAGCGCGAGCTCGCGGGCGATGCGGCGGCGCGGCAGCGCTGCCAGGCGCTCGCCGCGCAGCCACACTTCGCCCGCCGCGGGCGCGCGCAGGCCGGCGAGCGTATGCAGCGTGAGCGTCTTGCCGGTGCCGTTACGGCCGAGCACCGCCAGGAACTCGCCCGGAGCAAGCTGGAGAGAGAGTCCCTCGACCAGCGTGCGCCCCGGCACGCTGACCGTGAGATCGCGGCACGCCAGCAATGCGGCGTCGTCGTTCATGCGCCGCAAGCCTACCAGCAATCCCCGCCCCCGTAGGAGCCCGCCCTGCGGGCGACCGAACGAAGGCACGAGAGTGCGGGTCATGATGTACATCGCAATCGCCCGCAGGGCGGGCTCCTACGGAGGAGGGGCGGTGTCCGTCAGGGGATGAGGTTGATCTCGCGGGCGGTGTCGGTGCCGATGACGGCGTCGCGCAGGCTCGCCGGGATCCGGGCGTCGGCATCGGAAATGGCGATGCGTCCGCCCATGATTTCGGCGTAGCGCTGCGGGTAGAGGGGATCGCGTTCCGGCTCGGCGTAACCGGACGGGAACAGGGGCAGGCCGGTCGCGGCGTCGTACTTGTCGGTGGCGCCGAGCGTGTGCAGGAACTCGTGGGCGATGACGACGTTGTTGGTGGCGGTGTGCCGCCGGTCGGCGTACGCGTTGACGACGCCGACCATGCCTTTCTGCAGGCCGACGGAGGTTTCGAGGGGCGCGCCGGGCCGCGGCGCGTGGTAGCGGACGAACACGCGCACGTCCGGGCGGATCGGGTCGTCGGTGACGCGCATCGTCCACCAGCGGAGCCTGAGGCTCCACCACATGACCGCCAGGCGTCCGCGCGAGGCCGGCAGGGCCGGCGGCTCGTCGGCGACGACGGGCCCGAGCTCGACGCGCACCGGGCCATCGAGCGTGACGCCGTGCTTCGCCACCTCGCGCGCCATGAACGCTTCGATGCCCGAAAAATCCGCCGCCGTCAGCGAAGCAATATAGTCGAGCGTCGCCGCGCCGCCGTCGGCCGCGATCGGGTAGATCCTGATCCAAAGCGGATTGTTCCAGTCGGTGCTGCGCGCGCGCGTGAGCCAGCTGCTCACGGAGACGAGCACCAGCACGATCAGGAGGAACGCGATTCGTAACGTGCGGAACATGGTCTTCGTTACGCGGTTTGCCGCCGCTGCCAACCGGTGGCGGCGTCGCTTTCGGCGCCCGTCAGCGCCCGGCGACGGCCGGCGGCCGGCGTGCGCGAGTCGCCTGCTCGAACGCGTAGGCGATTCCGATCAGCTCCTTCTCGCTGAACGCACCGCCGATGAACGACAGGCCGATCGGCAGGCCGGAAACGAAGCCCGCGGGCACCGTGACCGAAGCGTAGCCGGACACGGCGGCGAGCGACGAGCTGCCGACGCTGAAGTGATCGCCGAGCACGTGATCGGTGAGCCACGCCGGTCCGTTGGTGGGCGCTATCAGCGCGTCGAGATCGTGCTCCGCCAGCGCGCCGTCGATGGCCTCGCGCGCGATGCGCTTCGACGTGGCCAGCGCCTCGCGGTAGGCCGGCTCGCTCAAAGGCCCCTTCGCCTGCGCCTCGATCATGATGTCCTGGCCGAAGAACGGCATGACCTGGTCGGCGTGGGCGCGGTTGAACTCGATGATGTCCGCAAGCGAGCGCATCCGGGCACCCGACGCCGCGAGCCAGGCATCGAGATCGGCCTTGAATTCGTACAAGAGCACCTGGTACTCCGCGTCGCCCATGCCGCGCGTGTCGAGCTCGATCGGGTCGACGATCCGGGCGCCGCCCCGGCGCAATGCCTCGATGGCGTCGCTGTAGATTGCTTCGACGCGCTCGTCGTCGCCGGCGCCGCCGTAAGTGCGGAGCACGCCGATGCGCTTGCCGGCGAGGCTCGCCGCGGCGAGCCCGCCGTCATAATCGGGCACCGCGTCCTCGCGGGCGGCGGCGGCCGGGTCGCCGGGGTCCTTCGCCGCCAGCACCTCGAGCAGCAGCGCGGCATCGCGCACCGTGCGCGCCATGGGGCCGGCCGTGTCCTGGCTGTGGGCGATCGGGATGATCCCGTCGCGGCTCACGAGCCCGAGGGTCGGCTTGATACCGACGATGCCGTTCATGGACGACGGGCACACGATGGAGCCGTCGGTCTCGGTCCCGATCGCGAGCACGGTCAGGTTCGCCGCGATGGCCGCTCCCGAGCCGCTGGACGAGCCGCAGGGATTGCGCGTCGGAGCGTACGGATTCCGCGTCTGCCCGCCGAGGCTGCTCCAGCCGGAGGACGAGCGCGAGGCGCGGAAGTTGGCCCACTCGCTCAAGTTGGCCTTGCCGAGGATGACGGCCCCGGCGTCACGCAGGCGTGCGACGAGGAACGCGTCGTCCGGTGACCGGTGCCCGGCGAGGGCCAGCGAGCCTGCCGTGGTCGCCATCGCGTCGCCGGTATCGATATTGGCTTTCAGGATGACCGGAATCCCGTGCAGCGGCCCGCGCGGTCCGCTGGCGGCGCGCTCGCGATCCAGCGCGGCGGCTATCGCGAGCGCATCGGGATTGATCTCGATGACCGAGCGCAGCGCGGGGCCGTTCCGGTCGATGGCTTCGATGCGGTCGAGGTACCAGGCGACCAGCTCGCGCGACGTGAGGTCGCCGCGCTGCATGGCCGCCTGCAGCGTCGCGACGTCGGCCTCGCGAAAATCCCGCCCACCCGTGCTCGCGCAGGCGGCGAGCAAGAGCAGCGACCCCCAGACCGGGAAGACGATTCGTGGCATGGCAGCTCCCCCTTGGCTCGCCGATTCTAAAGGCTCGCGCGGGGTGCCGCGGCAATAAAAAAACCCCGCGGCGCGAGCGGCGGGGTTCAATGACTCTTTTTATTTTTAAAAGAGGTAACCGAATTGGACAACCCGATACAGACTTTGTGTTGTTGGTATGCGGATCTGGAACCTTTTCTTGTTCTTGTTTTTGTTCTTCTGGCGTCTAAATCCTGTTGTATCTAACTCGTTGACCGTCTCCAGTTACACTTCGCTTGGGCACCCTGCAAGTAGCAAGAGGCGTGCCAGAGGCATTTTTCGCCCAACTATTCAGAAACTTGCCTTGCAAGGCGGAAATCCTCGCCGGCCGCTCGGGCACAATCTGTAAAGAAATCCGACGTTCCCGGGGGCGGCCGGCACAGTGTGCCTGCCGAGGCAGAAATTGCAAGCCGCCAGGGCAGGATCGTGCAAGCGCCGCGGCAGGGCAGTAAGCGTCGCCCTTCGGCGACACCGGCCCGGGGACTGTAAAATTATTCGACGGCGGAGGCGCGGTCGAGCAGGCCCGCGACGCTGAAGAAACGGCCGTTGCGCACCACGGCCACGACCGCCGCGCTGTCCGTGACCCGCGCCCGCGGATCGCCGGCGACGACCACGAGGTCCGCGAGCGCACCCGGTGCGATGCGGCCGACCTGGTCTTCCAGCCCGAGGGCGCGCGCCGCGTTGCGCCCTGCCGCCCACAGGACCTCGTCCGGCCCGAGTCCCGCCGCCCCGAGGGCCGCGAGCTCCGCGTGCGTGGCGAGCCCGGCCGGGAAGCCGTTCGGTTTGCTGCCCACCGCCACCCGCCCGCTGTCCGGGGCGAGGGCGGGCGGCACGGCGTAGCGGCGCGCGAGCTCGTACGGTCGCGACCAGAAGCCCGCCTGCCGGGAAGCGAAGAGCGGCGCGAGCCCGGGTGTCGCCGGGTCCGCGAGTCCCGAGAGCATCGTGAGCGGGCCGCTGCCCATCGCGAGCCGCACGTCCTGGTACTGCCTCCCCCGCGGCGAGGCGGGCAGCACGTCGATGCCGAGGAACAGGTCGGCGCCCAGGCGAAATCCGAGGTTCCAGCTCTCGGCCAGCACGGGCACGCCGCGCGCGTGCCAGAAGCGCACGAGGCCGGCGCCTTGCGCGCCCTCGCTGCCCGCCGCCGGCACGGTGACGAGCACCGGCGCACGGCCTTCCGGAGGCTCGGCCCGCTCGCTCGCGGGCGCGGCGAAGAGGAGCCGCGGCCCGGGCGTCGCCTCGCTTTCCCAGAGCGCGGGGTCGAGCTCCGGCGCGTTGCTCGCCACCACCGTCGTGACGCCGTAGCTCAGGAGCTCGAGCCCGGCCGACGCCTGGCCGCCCGGCGGCAGCGACGTCCAGGCGTCGACGTAGCCCGGCAGCACGGTCACGTCGCCGAGGTCGAGCTCGGCCAGGTTCCCGTGCGGGGCGTGCGGCGCGATCGCGGCGATCCGCCCGCCCTCGATCACGACGTCCATGTTTTCGCGATAGCCCGGGCGCATGCCGTCGAACAGGCGCGGCGCGTGCAGGAGGAGCCGGCCCTCGGGGGCGTCCGCCACGGCGAGCGCGGCCGGACGCTCCACGGGCCCGTCGCCCGGCGTGCCGATCTCCGCGCGGAAGCGAATCTCTTTCGCCTGCCACGCGTTGATGCTGCGCTCCTTGATCACGCCGTCCGCGGTGTACACGAGCCGCTCCCGGTCGAGCCAGCTCGCGGGCTCGAGGAAGAAGTCCTGACCGGTGGCGAGCGTGTGCACGACCGGCGGCTCGGAGAGGATCACCATTTCCAGCCGGTAGCCGTCCGCGGTGCCGCGCAGGTAGGTGAGCAGCGTGCCGTCCGGGCGCCATGCCGGCGCGGCGAGCGGCAGGGCGGAGCGCACGAGGACGCGTTCCGGCTCGCCGCGGGGCTCGAGAACGAGGCGCCACTCACCGTCGGCCTGCGCGATCCAGGCGAGATCCGCGCCGTCGGGCGACCACGCGGGCTCCGTCTCGTCGCCCGCGTGCCGGGTAAGGCGGCGCGCGCGGCCGGTGGCGAGCTCCATCTCCCACAGGTCGAAGCCCGAGTCGCGCCGCTCGGAGGAGAACACGATGCGCTCGCCGTCCGGGTGCCAGTCGGGGTGCTGGTCGAACCAGCGGCCGTCGTCGAGCCAGCGCGGCGCCTCGCCCGGCGCCACCACGCCGATGCGGCTGCCGAATGCCGACGCCGACTGGAACAGCAGCCGCTCGCCGTCGGGCGACCAGCGCGGCCGGCGCGCCGGCTGCAGGCCGGCGGAGACAGGCTCCGCGCTGCCGCCGCCGGAGTCGAGCACCCACAGCGTGCCGAGCAGGTCGATGGCCAGGGTCTCGCCCGAGGGGGCGACGTCCACGGAGAAGTTCGTGCCTTCCGACAGGACGAGCTGCGCAGGCGCCGGGTCCGCGACGGCGAGGAGGGCGGCCGCGAGCAGCGCGCCGCCCGCTCTGCGCGCGAGCCGCGGCCGGCCGCGCGGACCCGGGAGAAGGGCGTTCTGGCGTGCGGGTCCGCTCGACCGGCCGGGGCCGGGCAGGCTAGCCGGCACGATCCACCTGCAGCGATTCGAGCTCGCCGTCCGTCACGTCGAAGCTGATCTCGATCGGCTGGCAGCAGACGGCGCAGTCCTCCACGTAGGACTGGCCGCCGGCCGACAGGTCGACGACGATCTCGATGCGCTCGCCGCAGTACGGGCAGCGCACCCGCCTGGTGACCGGCGCGGGATCCATCAGGGCTGCAGCCGGGTCGCCTGCCAGGGGCCGGCGGTGCAGGACCATTCGTCGCGCGGCGCGAGCTCGCGCCGGAAGACGGCGCGGTCGTGGATGCGGTCCATGCCCTCCACCCAGAGCTCGACGGCCGCCACCCACAGCCGGATGCCGCCCCAGTGCGGCGGCCGCGGAATGGCGGGCGCCGCGTCGGCGGCGAGCGTCTGCGTGTCCGCCCCGAGCGCGAGGCCGAGCTCGGCAGCGCGCCGCCGTACCTGCTCGACCAGTGCCGCGCGCGAAGCGACGGGCGTGCTCTGGTCCGAGCCCCAGGCGCCGAGCTGGCTGCCCCACGGGCGCGTCGCGAAATACGCGTCGCTCTCGGCGGCGGGCGAACGCAGCGCGCGCCCCTCGATGCGAACCTGCCGGCCGAGCGCATCCCAGTGGAACACCGCGGCGACGTGCGGGTTCGCCTCGGTCTCGCGGCCCTTGCGCGAGCGATAGTTCGTATAGAAGACGAGGTAACCGGGATCCGGCACGAGCGCCTTGCACAGCACGACGCGCGCGGACGGCCGGCCGTCCGCGCCGACGGTCGCGAGCGTCATCGCGTTCGGGTTGCGGGTGACCGCGCGCTCGGCGGCCTCGCGGAGCCAGGCCTCGGTCCAGCGCAGCGGATCGTCCGGCAACTGCTCCGGCAGGCGATCGAACGACCTCGTGTCCTGCATCTTCAATAATGAATGACGGTGCGGATGCTCTTGCCCTCGTGCATGAGGTCGAAGGCCTTGTTGATGTCCTCGAGCGGCATCGTGTGCGTGATGAACGGATCGACCTTGATCTCGCCCTTCAGGTACTGGTCGACCATGCCCGGCAGCTGCGAGCGGCCCTTGCACCCGCCGAAGGCGGTGCCGCGCCACACGCGCCCGGTGACGAGCTGGAACGGCCGCGTGCAGATCTCCTGGCCCGCGCCGGCCACGCCGACGATGACGGATTCCCCCCAGCCCTTGTGGCAGCACTCGAGCGCGGCGCGCATCAGCCTGACGTTGCCGACGCACTCGAACGAGTAGTCGACGCCGCCGTCGGTCATGTCGACGATGACCTGCTGGATCGGCTGGTCGTAATCCTTCGGGTTGACGGTGTCGGTGGCGCCCATCTGCCGCGCAAGCTCGAACTTCTCGGGATTTACGTCGATCGCGATGATGCGGGCGGCCTTCGCCATCGTCGCTCCCTGCACGGCGCTCAGGCCGACGCCGCCCAGCCCGAAGACGGCAACCGTCGAGCCCGGTTCCACCTTCGCGGTGTTCAGCACGGCGCCGATGCCGGTCGTAATGCCGCAGCCGAGCAGGCACACCTTTTCGAGCGGCGCTTCCTTGTTTACCTTCGCCACCGCGATCTCCGGCAGCACCGTGTACTCGCTGAAGGTCGAGGTGCCCATGTAGTGATGAATCGGCTTGCCGTTCTTCGAAAAGCGCGACGTGCCGTCGGGCATGACGCCCTTGCCCTGGGTCACGCGAATGGCCTGGCAGAGGTTGGTCTTGCCGGAGCGACAGAACTTGCACTCGCCGCATTCCGGCGTGTACAGCGGGATGACGTGATCGCCCGGCTTGACGCTGGTGACGCCGGGCCCGATCTCCTCCACGATCGAGCCGCCCTCGTGCCCGAGGATCGCCGGAAACAGGCCCTCGGGGTCGTCCCCGGACAGCGTGAATGCGTCGGTGTGGCATACGCCGGTCGCCACGTTGCGCAGGAGAACCTCGCCCTGCTTCGGTCCGTCGAGGTCGATGGTATCGATTTCGAGTGGCTGGCCTGCTGCCCAGGCCACGGCGGCGCGCGTCTTCATCGTCGGAATCCCATGCCCGTGGTGATGAAAGGGAGTCACCGAATGGTCGCACGATTGCCCGGGGCAAGGTAGGGGCTGCACTGCCGTGCGCTCCCTCCACCGGCTCTTGCCGCGTTCAGCCCGGGTTCAGGAAAAGCCCAGCAATCCCGTGACTTGCATTCAGGTCGCGTTCACTCCCGCCCGCCTATCCTGCCCGCGAACCGACCATTCGCGGAGGCAAAATATGAAACCACTCATTTCGGCGCTGCTGCTCGGGCTCGGGCTCCTCACGCTGTATGCTCCGCGTGCCGTCGCACACGAGCCCGGCTACGCCGTCGTGATTCACCAGGGGAAGGTCGTCCGGAAATTCCATCCGGAGCTGCCGCGCTGGCTCGCTCGCGAATACGGCTTCCAGCGCTGGTACCTGCACGGGCCGTACTACCGTCACCCTCGCCCGGACTGGCACCACCTCTACCGGCTGTACCGGCGCGATTCCGCCTGGCATCGCCACCCGCATGCGCAGGGCCGCGGCCACTGGAAGCACGTCCACCCGCACGGGCAGGGGCGCGGTCACGCGAAGCACCACCCGCGCGATCGGCGTCACTGAACCGGCAGCGGCCGCGGCCCGGCGGCGCTCGCGCGAGACTGCGGGCCGCGGCCGCGACGCCGCGCCCGCTTTTTGGTAAAAGCGCAACCTGGGCCGGCAGGCTGTTGAAACAGCCTGCCGGCGCGAGACGGGATGTCTCGATCGCGACTCGAGCGCGTGAGCGCGTAGAGATTGGCGGGAGCGAGTCCGGACATGCACCGGCTCGCGACGTTGAAAAAGGTCAGGATGACGTTTTTCAACGAACCTCGGGGAAGCCGGAAGCCGGTATGGTGACGCGGGAAGACCTCACGTGGGAAGTCGCGCGGATGCGCAGGCAGCTTGCGCAGCTCACCGACGAGGTCGCACGCAACACGGCGATACTGAAGCTGTCGCAGCAGCGTGAGCTTGCGCTGCTGCAGGCCGAGGACCTCACCGCGCTGTTCCACCAGATGCTCACGGGCCTGGCCGAGAGCTATAAGCTGAAACAGGTCACGGTCGTGCTCTGCGATCCCGACCACGACATCCGCCACCTGCTGCTCGCGGCCGGCACCCGGCCCGAGGACCTGCCCGGCCTCGACCTCGTCGATTCGCTATCCGGCATCGCGCCGCAGTACGTCGCGCTGCGCAAGCCGTGGCTCGGCCCGTATCGCCGCGCCGATCACGAGCTCCTGTTCAAGCCCGGCACCGCGCTCGAGAGCATCGCGATCCTGCCGCTCCTGCACAAGAAGACGCTGATCGGCTCGATCAACTTCGGCAGCGCCGACCGCAAGCGCTTCACCCCCGAGCACGCGACCGATTTCTTCTCCCACCTGGGCGCCATTGCCTCGTTCGCGCTCGAGAATGCGGTCAACCGCGCGCGCCTCCTGCGCAGCGGCTTCACCGACGTGCTCACCGGCTGGCACAACCGGCGCTACCTGCAGGTCCGCCTGGGCGAGGAGCTTGCCCGTGCGCGCCGCGACGCCGGCACGCTGAGCTGTCTCATGCTGGACCTCGATCACTTCAAGCGCATCAACGACACATGGGGGCACGGCGCCGGCGACGAGGTTTTGCGCGAGCTCGCCCAGCGCGTCGAAGGGCAGGTGCGCGCGAGCGACGTCGCCGCCCGCTACGGCGGCGAGGAATTCGTGGTGCTCCTGCCCGGCACGACCGCCCAGGCCGCGGGCCTGCTCGCCGAGCGCATCCGCCGTATCGTCCGCGAGCGGCCGGTGCTCGTCGGCGACGGCAGCGAGATCACGGTCACCGCCTCCATCGGTGTCGCGAGCGTCTCGCCGCGCCCGGAGGACACCGATCTCAAGACGCTGGGCGAAGGCCTGCTCGCGCGCGCCGACGTCGCTTTGTACCAGGCCAAGGCCGCGGGCCGCGACTGCATCGTCCTCGCCCCGGCGTAGGAGCCCGCCATGCGGGCGACCGGGAAAGCCCCGACGTGGCAACGATCGCCATCGCGATCGCCCGCGTCGCGGGCTCCTACGGCTCGCGATCCGGGCGGCGGCTCATCAGGTACAGGAACAGCGGCACGCCGAGCGCGGCCGTGATTGCGCCGACCGGCAGCTGGCGCGGGGCCGCCACGGTGCGGGCGAGCGTGTCGGCGACGACCAGCAGCGTGCCGCCGGCCAGGGCGGACGCGGGTAACACGACGCGGTGGTCGCTGCCCGTGAGCAGGCGGATCAGGTGCGGCACGACGAGCCCGATGAAGCCGACCACGCCCACGGTCGTCACCGACACCGCGACCGCGAGCGAGGTCACCGTGAAGATGCCGAAACGGAACGCGGGCACCGGCAGGCCGAGGATGGCCGCCTGCAGCTCGCCGCGCGCCAGCACGTTCAGGTGGCGCCCGGCCAGCAGGCCGGCGACCAGCAGCAGCGCGAGCAGGGCGAGGCTCCGCTCCGGCTGGAACGCGAAGCTCAGGTCGCCCATCAGCCAGAACAGCATGCCGCGCAGGTTCTGGTCGGGCGACAAGGCGAGCAGCAGCGTCGTCGCCGCCGTGAAGCCGGCCGCGAGCACCACGCCGGTGAGCAGCAGCCGCGCCGGCGTCCAGCTGCCCGTGCCGTGCGCCACGCTGAACACGAGCAGCGTCGCTCCGAGGGCGCCGGCGAACGCGGCGCCGTCCACCGCGCCGCTGCCTAGTCCTGCGAGCATCGCGAGCAGCGCGGCCACGGCGGCGCCGCCCGAGGTGCCGAGGATGTAGGGCTCCGCCAGCGGGTTGCGCAGCAGCACCTGCATCAGCACGCCGGCGACCGCGAGCAGCCCGCCCACCCCGAAGGCCGTCAGCGCGCGCGGCAGCCGGAGCTCCCACACGAGCTCCCGCACCGGCGTCGGCGCCGCGCCGGTCAGCGCCTGCCACATCGCCGCGAACCCCGGGCTCGCGCTGCCCGAAGCGAGCGCCACCGCCAGCGCCCCGAGGGCGACCAGGCAAAGACCGGTGAGGAACAGCGCGGGCTGGCGGATCATGCGGGGACGGGCTCGAAGGTCAGGACGGGCCGCCATCATAACCCGCGGATTTCTTGGCCGGCCGGCGCGAATACCGCACAATGCCGATCACTTGCCATGACCAGCGACCACATCGATTCCGAAGGCTTCCGGGCGAACGTCGGCATCATTCTCGTGAACGCCGACAGCAAGCTCCTGCTCGCCGGCCGCGCCGGCAGCAAGGGCTGGCAGTTTCCGCAGGGCGGCATGCGGATCGGCGAAACGCCGGAGGAGGCGATGTTCCGGGAGCTGGAGGAGGAGATCGGCCTCACTCCCGCGGACGTGGAGGTCCTGGGCTCGACCCGCGACTGGCTGCGCTATCGCCTGCCGCGCCGCTACGTGCGCCACGGCGTGAAGCCGCTCTGCATCGGCCAGAAGCAGCGCTGGTTCCTGTTGAAGCTGACCGCGCCGGACGAGCGCGTGCGCGTGGATGCCGGCGTGACCCCCGAGTTCGACCGCTGGCGCTGGGTCGACTTCTGGAGGCCGGTGAACGAAGTGATCTACTTCAAGCGCCGCGTGTACGCGCGCGCGCTGCACGAGCTCGGTCCCTACGTCTATCCCGCCGGCCTGCCGCCGCAGCCGCGCTGGTGGCCGAAGCGCTGGCGGGCGGTGTTCGCCCGCGATCTCGCCCACATCGCCGCCCCCGCGGATTCCTCCTGATCACGCGGGCTTGACGATCGCGAGCAGCACGATCGCGAGCAGGAACAGCGCCGGAACCTCGTTGTACCAGCGCAAGCCGCGGGTCGGCTGGGGCTCGGAGCGCGCCGCGAGCCGGCGCATCCACAGGCGGCATGACACGTGGTAGGCGACGAGGCCGGCGAGCAGCACGAGCTTCGCCTGGAACCAGCCTGCCCGGAGCAGCGCCGGGTTCTGCCACAGCATGGCGATTCCGAACAGCGCGGTCAGGCCGGCGCCGATCGACATGATCGCGTACAGGCGCCGTTCCATGACGATGAAACGCTCGCGGCTCACGTTGTCCTGGGCTTCCGCGTGATAGATGAACAGGCGCGGCAGGTAGAAGAGACCCGCGAACCACGTCACCATGAAGGCCACGTGGAGCCCTTTGAGCCAGGGGTATAAGCCTGCGGTCATTTCCTGTTCCTTCGTTCCGGCGGCCGGGAGGCCGCGCCGGCGCCAGCCGCAGCGTCCCGGCGCGGGAGCCGGCATGCCGCTCCCCGGGGCCGCGCCGTGCGCGCCCGGACAAGTCTGCCCGGCGTCTGCGCCGCTGCAAAGGCGGAGGCTCGGGTTCCGTGACCTGGCGCACTTCTGTTTCCCGGAGCGGGCGCTTAACATGATGAATCCGCAACGGGAACGGAGCATCAGTGGCCAGGAAGGGCATCCCGCGCCTGAATCGCAACCGGCAGTTTCGGATCCTCCGGCTCGGCGCGGTCGTGGCGGTGCTGGTCGCGGCGTGGCTCATCTTCGAGTTCGGGCGGATCCAGGCCGGCTACAACATCGTCGAGGTCGCGTCCCAGCGGCAGGCACTGAAGGACACGATCGACGAGCTGGAGAAGCAGGTCGTCGCGCTCAAGGAACAGATTGCGCTGCTCCAGACGTCCCGCGATATCGACCAGAGCGCGTACGCCAGGGTCGAGACGACGCTCGAGGAGCTGCAGCGCAAAGTGCAGGAGCAGCGCGAGGCGATCGCGTTCTACCGCGGTATCATGGCGCCCGCCGACGGCGGCCAGGGCCTGCGGGTCCAGGACCTCAAGGTCACGAAGGGCAAGGACGAGGGCTCGTACCGCGTGAGCCTCGTGCTCGTGCAGGTGCTGCAGCACGACCGGCAGGTGCAGGGGGACGTTGCCTTCAGCCTGCAGGGTGCGCAGGACGGCGAGAGCGTCAGCTACACCCTCGAGCAGCTGGTGCCGGAGGACCAGGACAGCGCCTGGCCGTTCTCGTTCCGCTATTTCCAGACCTTCGAGCGGGAGGTGATCCTGCCGGACGGGTTCACACCGGAGAAGGTCAACATCGAGGTACGCTCCCACACCAAGTCGGTGGCGAGCATCGAGCAGAGTTTCGACTGGCAGGGCACCGAGGGGTGAGCGGTTTCGGGACGCATCCGCGGCGCGCGGCGCCGGCGGGTGGGCAGTCCCCGGGAGGAATCAGAGGATGTTCGGGCGCAAATCGCACATGGAAAGCCGGGTGGACACGCTCGTCGGGCCGAATTCGAAGGTCCACGGCGATATCGTCTTCTCCGGGCGCTGCCACGTCGACGGCGTGGTGAAAGGCAGCGTTTCCGCCGATCTCGAGAGCAGCTCGGCGCTCTCGATTGCCGAGGACGGCAGCGTGGAAGGGGGCGTCACGGTGCCCTACGTGCTGCTGAACGGGCTCGTGAAGGGCGACGTGATCGCCAGCCAGCACGTGGAACTGGGGCCCACGGCGCGGGTCTTTGGCAACGTGTATTACAATCTCATCGAAATGGCGATCGGCGCCGAGATCAACGGCAAGCTGGTGCACCAGCCGGCCGGCCAGGTACTGGTGGAGCGCACCAATCGCATGGAGGCGCGCCCGCGGCCGCGCGAGGAAGTGCCAGCCGCGGTGCCGATCAAGCAGGCGAACAGGTAACGCGAATGCAGGACGAATCACAGGCATTTTCCGGAATTCCCGCCCCGGTGGTTTTCACCGATGCGGCGGCGCGGAAAGTCCATCAGCTCATCCAGGAAGAGGACAACCCGGACCTCAAGCTGCGGGTGTTCGTGTCAGGCGGCGGATGCTCCGGCTTCCAGTACGGCTTCACCTTCGACGAGCGCATGGAGGAGGGCGACAGCCAGGTCGAGAACCAGGGCGTCACGCTGCTCATCGACCCGATGAGCGTGCAGTACCTGATGGGCGCGGAAATCGACTACAAGGAGGACCTGCAAGGGGCACAGTTCGTCATCCGCAATCCCAATGCGGCCACGACCTGTGGTTGCGGCTCTTCCTTCAGCGTCTGACGCCGCACACGCGGCCCGCCCGTGACCGCACGCTCGGCGCGGGACGCCCTTTCCGACGACGCGCTCCGGGCCGCACCGCCCGACGATACGGCGGCTGCCGCTGACGTCATCGCGGCGGTCGATCTCGGCTCCAACAGCTTCCACATGGTGGTCGGCGAGCTGCGGCACGGGCAGCTTGCGATCATCGATCGCCTGAAGGAGACGGTGCGGCTTTCCGAGGGGCTCCAATCCGGCGGCGATCTCTCGAAAGCCGCGAAGGAGCGCGCGCTCGCGTGCCTGTCCCGCTTCGGCGAGCGCCTGCGCGACATGCGCGCGTCCTCGGTGCGCGCGGCGGGCACGAGCACGTTCCGGCGCGCGCGCGACGCGCAGGCGTTCCGCAAGCAGGCGGAAAAAGCGCTCGGCCATCCGATCGAGGTGATCTCCGGCATCGAGGAGGCCCGCCTCATTTACATGGGCGTCATGCAGAGCCTGCCGCCCTGGGACGGTGCGCGGCTGGTGATGGACATCGGCGGCGGCAGCACCGAGCTGATCTACGGCGTCGGCGCCGAGCCGCGGGCGCTGGAGAGCGTGCATCTCGGCTGCGTGGCGCTGACCGAGGCGTACTTCGGCGACGGCCGCCTGAGCCGCCGCCGCTTCGACCGCGCGCGCATCGCCGCAAGGCTCGAGATCGCGCCGGTGAAATCGTTTTTCCCGGATTCGGGCGCCGCACAGGCGATCGGCACCTCCGGCACGATCCTCGCCACGGCGGCCGCCGCGCGCGAGCTCGGGATGCTCGATTCGCCGGATCTCACCCGGGACGCCGTACAGCGGCTGATCGAGCGCGCGCTCGAGTACAGGGACACGGCGAGCCTCGCCGTGCCCGGTTTGCCCGAAGGCCGCAACGACGTGTGGCCCGGCGGTCTCGCGATTCTGGTGGAGCTGCTCGACGGGCTCGGCGTGGAGCGCCTGCGCGTCTCCGAGGGCGCGCTGCGCGAGGGACTCCTGTACGACCAGCTCGGGCGCCTGCGGCACGAGGATGCGCGCCAGCGCAGCGTGGAGGCGCTGGCTCAACGCTACTCGGTCGACCGTGCGCAGGCGGAGCGGGTGGCGGCTACCGCGGCCCAGCTGCTTGCCCAGTGCGAGCCGTGGAAGCTGCCGTTGCCGCTCGCCGCGCGCATGCTCGAGTGGGCCGCCACGCTGCACGAGATCGGGCTCGACATCTCGCACGACGGCTTCCAGCGCCACGGCGCCTATATCGCCGAGAACGCGGACCTGCCGGGCTTCCCGCACGCCGAGCAGCTCTTCCTCGCGTTCCTCATCGGGAACCAGCGGCGCGACCTGAAGCTCGACGGCCTGAAGCGCCTGCCCAAGCCCTGGCGCGACCCTGCCCTGCGCCTCGCGGTGCTGCTGCGCCTCGCGGTGCTGCTGAACCGCAGCCGCAGCACGACGCCGCCGCCGGCAATCCGGCTCGAAGTCAAAAAAGACGGCTTGCGCCTCGAGTTCCCTCCCGGGTGGCTCACCGCCAATCCGCTCACCGACGCGGAGCTCGCGCGCGAAACCCGCTACCTGGACGCTGCCGGCATCCGCCTCCGCTATCTGTAGGGGCGCGCCTGCGCGCGATCGATCGTGGCTTTGGCGGCGAGCTCCGTCCATGCCATGTTCGGTCGCGCGCATGGCGCGCTCCTACCGGTCGGGTGCAGCGGCTTGCGCGCCCCCTACGTGCTGGCGGTCGTCGCGAGCTCGGCGAGCAGGCGCTCCTGCGCGGAGAGCGGCGGAGTCCCGGCGGGCGCGCATTTCCGGTATGTGCCATCGGCGGCGAGTTGCCACGCGTTGCAGTTGTCCGCGAGCAGGAGGTCCAGGTCCGCCTGCAGGCGCTCCTTGAGGGCGCGGCGGCGGATGGGGAAGCACACTTCCGTGCGGCGGAAGAAGTTGCGCTCCATCCAGTCGGCGCTGGAGCAGAAGTATTCCGGGTCGCCGTCGTTCTCGAAGTAATACACCCGCGAGTGCTCCAGGAAGCGGCCGACGATCGAGCGGACGCGGATGTTGTCGGATAGGCCGGGCATGCCCGGCCGCAGCGAGCAGATGCCGCGCACCACGAGATCGATCTGCACGCCCGCCGCCGACGCGCGGTACAGTGCGTCGATGATGCCGGGATCGGTGAGCGCATTGAGCTTGGCCACGATGCGCGCCGGGCGGCCGGCTCTCGCGTGCCCCGCTTCCCGCTCGATGCGCTCGCGCATGGCGTCGAACAGCAGGAAGGGTGCCGTGATCAGGCGCCGCAGGTCGCGTGCGGCGGTGAGGCTCGTGAGCTGCATGAAGAGCTTGTGCACGTCTTCGCCGACCTGCCGGCTGGCGGTGAAGTAGCTGTAGTCCGTGTACACCCGCGCCGTGCCCGGATGGTAGTTGCCGGTGCCGAGGTGCACGTAGCGGACGAGCTTGCCGTGCTCGCGGCGCACGACGAGGGCCATCTTGGCGTGCGTCTTGTAACCCACGAGGCCATAGACGACGTGCGCGCCCGCCTCCTGCAGGCGCGTGGCGAGCGAGATGTTCGCGGCCTCGTCGAAGCGTGCCATGAGCTCGACGACGGCGGTCACTTCCTTGCCCGCGCGCGCCGCATTGACGAGGTGATCGACGAGCGGCGATTCCGCGCCGGTGCGGTACAGCGTCTGCTTGATCGCCAGCACGTTCGGGTCCGCCGCCGCTCGCGCGATGAATTGGACGACCGGCGCAAAGGATTCGTACGGATGGTGCAGCAGCACGTTGTGGCGCTTGATGACCGCGAAAATGTCCTCCTCTGCGGAAAGTCCGGACGGTACTCCCGGCGCGAAGGGCGCGTAACAGAGGTCCGGCCGGTGCGCCATCTCGCAGATGGTGGCGAGTCGGTTCAGATTGACGGGACCGTCGACTGCGTACAGGTCGCTGCGCTCGAGATCGAAGTGGTCGAGCAGGAAGTCGCTCAGGTTCTCGGGACAGTCTTTGGCGACCTCGAGCCGCACGGCCGCGCCGTAGCGGCTGGCCGCGAGCTGGCCCTGCAACGCGAGCACGAGGTCGTCGACTTCCTCGTCATCGACGTACAGGTTGCTGTTGCGGGTCACGCGGAATTGCCAGCAACCCTCGACGCTGAGGCCGGGAAACAGCCGGTCGACGTGCTCGTGAATGACGGACGACAGCAGCACGTAATTTTCGCCGGGCTCGCAGAGCGTTTCCGGCACCCGGATGATCCTTGGCAGCGAGCGCGGCGCCTGCACGACGGCACGGTGCCGCAGCCGCCCGAACGCGTCGCGGCCCTTCAGGCGCACGATGAAGTTCAGGCTCTTGTTCAGCATCCGCGGAAACGGTCGCGAGGGATCGAGCGTCAGCGGCGTGAGCACCGGCACGACCTCGTCCTCGAAATAGCCGGACAGCCAGCGGCGCTGCGCCGCCGTCCAGCGGTCGCGTGGCAGGAAGCGGATGCCCGCACGCCCGAGCGCCGGCAGAAGCGTCCCGTTCAGGAGCTCGTACTGCCGGCGTACGATGTCGAGCGAGCGGGTACGGATCTCGTCGATCAGCTGGCGCGGTGTCAGCCGGTCCGGCCCCAGCGCCGCTGCGCCGATCTCGAGGCGCTGCTTCAACGCCGCGACGCGGATCTCGAAGAACTCGTCGAGGTTGGTGGACGAGATGCAGAGGAAACGCAGCCGCTCGAGCAACGGCACCGCGGGATCGCTTGCCTGCGCCAGCACGCGCCGGTTGAACTCGAGCAGGCTGAGATCGCGATTGATGTAGGGATCGATGCCGGGATCGAAGCCCGGGTCGACCGCCGGAGGTACGGTTGACGGCGCGGAGGCGTCCACGTTGCAGCACTCGTTCCGGCGAAATGCCGGACGAAGAAGTATAGCAACGGGGTACCGCGGCGGACCGTTAACGGCGGCACATGCGCCGGTGGCGCTCAGCCGGCCGGGTAGATGGCGCCGAGCACCGTAGGGCGGGAGGCGCCGGTCACGGAGGGCAGGTTGCCCGGCAGGCCTTCGAGGCAGCGCAGCGCGAGCCAGGCGAACGTCGCCGCCTCGACCCAGCCGGGATCGACGCCGGCGACGGCGGTGGTCTCCAGCGTTGCCGGAGCGAGCGCCTCGCGCAGCCGCTCCATCAGGTGGTCATTGCGCACGCCGCCGCCACAGGTCAGCACGCGGCGCGTCGCGGGCGCGTGCCGCCGCAGGGCCTCTGCGACGCTCGCCGCGGTGAGCGCGGCCAGCGTCGCCTGCACGTCCTCGTCCGCGGGCGTGCGCCCGAGCCGCGCGAGCGCCGCTTCGATCCACTCGAGGTTGAAGTGCTCGAAGCCGGTGCTCTTCGGCGGCGGCGCGGCGAAGTAGGGATCGGCCAGGAAGCCGTCGAGCAGCTCGCGGTCGGGCCGGCCGCTCGCGGCCCAGCGCCCGCCGGCATCGAACGGCTCGCCGCGGCGCTGCCGGATCCAGGCGTCCAGCAGCCCGTTGCCGGGCCCGGTGTCGAAGCCGCGCACCGTGCCGCCGCCCGCGGGGAGCAACGTGAGATTGGCGATGCCGCCGAGATTCAGCACGGCGCGGTCTTCTTCGTCGTCGGCCATCGCCCACGCGTGGAACGCGCAGGCGAGCGGTGCGCCTTCGCCCCCGAGCGCGAGATCGCGGCGGCGAAAGTCGGCGACCGTGGTGATCCCGGTGCCCGCGGCGATGACGTTCGGATCGCCGATCTGCAGCGTGAAGGGCCAGGCGGCGTGCGGCCGGTGCCGCAGCGTCTGGCCGTGGCTGCCGATCGCGCGGATGGCGCCGCGGTCGGCGCCGCTTTCCGCGATGAGCCGCTCGGCGGCGTCGCGGAAGCACTCGCCGACCCGGCGATCGAGCTCCCCGATGACATCGACGGTGCACTCGCGCGGGTTGCGGCTGGCCCGCTCGAGCGCCTGCCGGAGGTCGCCGGGATAAGCCAGCGTGCTCGTCGCGACCGTGGTGCAGCGGCGCGCGTCGATACGGAAAAGTCCCGCGTCGATCCCGTCCATGCTCGTGCCGGACATGAGACCGATGCAGAGAGAAGGCTTCTTCAATCGGCAGCCATGGCGAGCTGGGTGTGCTTGTAATTCGCGAGCTCGTCCAGCAGGGGTCCGGACTTCGCCCGGAAATCGGCGAGGTACTCCTTCTTTATCGGGTCCGCCTGCGGCAGCTCCACCGTGCGCGGGTTCCGGTGCACGCCGTTCAGCCGGTACTCGTAGTGCAGGTGCGGCGCCGTGGCCAGCCCGGTGGCGCCGACGTAGCCGATCACGTCGCCCTGGCGCACGCGCGCGTTCACGCCGTACTTGCCGAAGCGCGACATGTGCGCGTACAGCGTCGTGATGTTGCCGCCGTGCTGGATGACGACGGCGTTGCCGTAACCGCCCTTGCGGCCGCGGAAGATGATCTTGCCGTCGCCCGCCGCCTTGATCGGTGTGCCGGCGGGAGCCGCATAGTCGACGCCGCGATGCGCGCGGATGGTGTTGAGGATCGGATGCCGGCGGTTCGGGTTGAAGGCGGAGCTGATGCGGGTGAAGTCGACCGGCGCGCGGATGAACGCCTTGCGCATGCTGCGTCCGTCGGGCGTGTAGTAATCGGCCCGGCCGTCCGCATCCACGTAGCGCACCGCCTGGAACGTCTTGCCGGCGTTGTTGAATTCGGCGGCCAGGATGTTGCCGGCGCCGACGAACTTGCCGTCCTGGTAGAGCTCCTCGTAAAGGATGTAGTACTGGTCGCCTGCGCGGATGTCGAGCACGAAATCGATGTCCCACGCAAAAATGCCGGCGAGCGCCATGATCAGCTTGTCGGGCAGGCCGGCGGCCGCCGCGCTCTCGAACAGCGACGAGTCGATGCGCCCGTATGAGAGCCGCTTCTGTTCCTCGAGCGGCCGCTCGAGGATCTCGGCGGCGTAGCCCGATTCGGTGCGCGTCACGCGCAGCGCCCTGGTGAGGTCCACCTCGCGGTACAGGCTGACGAGCCTGGCGCCGTCGTGCTCGATCATCAGCTCGTCGCCGGGTTTCAGCAGGCGCAGGTAGTCATGCGCCTCCGGCAGCTTCACGATCGCGGCGAGGTCCGCGAGATTGAGGTCGTGCTTGCGAAACAGCCGGTCGAGCGTGTCGCCGGAGCGCACCTCGAGGGCGAGCGAGTCGTATTGCGGCACCGGCTCGAGCGAGGGCAGCGGCTCGGCGTCGGGCAGCTGGATGGGGGTGAGCGCTTCCACCAGCGAAGGCGGTCCCGCGGTGGATGCGAGCGAGATCGGCGTGAGTCCGATATCCGTCGCCGATGGAGCATCGGCTTCGGGCGGGTCGCGCAGCCACAGCACGATCAAGAGCAGCACGAGCGGCAGTCCGAGACCTGCGACGAACCACGTGAGCTTTGCCGTCTTCCTTCGTGTTTTCGCCCTCGGCGACGGGCCGGCAGACTTGTAGTCGTGCAGCAGCGGGCTGGCCGGTCGATTCAATTCTTGTGTCCCCCGGACGTGATCGCGCTACTCTACAGCGGGCCTCCGAACAGGTCAAAGAAGCGGTTCAAACTCATGGCGTTAACGTCTGCAAGCTCGAATCCACATCGGCGGTTCCCCGACGTGCGACCGACGCCGGCGCCGGAAGACGGCAACGCACGTCGGACGGCAACGCGCGCCGAAGGCCATGCACTCCTGCCGGTCGGCAATGCAGGCACGACGGGCGGTCACGCATGACACGGGACAGAACGCGTTCCGTCCTCCCTCCGGCAACGGGCGGGCTGCGGAATGCATTATCATCGCTTCCCGTTTGCCCTTCTGATACGAACGAGATGAGCGCCCACCTGGAACAACTCGAGGAACTGGCCCGCGGCAGCGAGGAGATTTTGCCGGAGAACGGCCTCGCAGAGCGCCTGCAGAAGCGTGAGCGGCTGGTGGTCAAGGCCGGGTTCGATCCGACGGCGCCCGACCTGCACCTGGGACATACCGTGCTCATCAACAAGATGCGCGCGTTCCAGGAGTACGGGCACGACGTCGTGTTCCTCATCGGCGACTTCACCGGGATGATCGGGGATCCCTCCGGCCGCAACGTGACCCGCCCGCCGCTGTCGCCGGAGGAGATCGCCGCCAACGCGCGCACCTACGAGAGCCAGATCTTCAAGATCCTGGATCCGGAACGCACGCGCGTCGAGTTCAACTCGACGTGGATGTCGAAGATCGACGCAGCGGGTCTCATACGCATCGCCGCACAGTACACGGTGGCGCGGATGCTCGAGCGCGACGATTTCGCGAAGCGCTACGCCAGCGGCCAGCCGATCGCGATCCACGAGCTCCTTTACCCGCTGGTGCAGGGCTACGACTCGGTGGCCCTGTCCGCGGACGTCGAGCTCGGCGGTACGGACCAGAAATTCAACCTGCTGGTCGGCCGACACCTGCAGCAGCATTTCGGGCAGGAGCCGCAGGTGATCCTCACGATGCCGTTGCTCGAAGGCCTGGACGGCGTGCAGAAGATGTCGAAATCGCTCGGCAACTACGTCGGAATCGCGGAGCCGGCCGACGACATGTTCGGCAAGATCATGTCGATCTCCGACGACCTCATGTGGCGCTGGTTCGAGCTCCTGAGCTTCCGGCCGCTGGCCGAGATCGAGCGGCTCCGGCAGGCGGTGCGCGAAGGGCGCAACCCGCGCGACGTGAAATTCGAGCTGGCGGAAGAAATCGTGGCGCGCTTCCACGGCGCCGCGGCGGCAGGGAACGCGCGGCGGGAGTTCGTGGCGCGCTTCAGCCAGGGAGCGCTGCCCTCCGAGATCGAGGAGGTGACCCTCGCCGCGCCCGCCAGCGGACTGGGCCTCGCGCGCCTCTTGAAGGACGCCGGGCTTGCGGCCAGCAACTCGGAGGCCATGCGCCTGATCGGCCAGGGCGCGGTGCGCATCGACGGCGAGCGGGTGCTCGATCGCGGCCTGGAAATCGCCCCCGGAACCGACAGCGTCTTCCAGGTCGGCAAGCGCCGCATCAAGCGCGTGCGCGTGGCGGCGCAAGACGCCTGATCCGGGCCTTGAAAAGGCCGGCGTAATCCCCATTTCCCAAGCGTTCAAAACTATCGGGAGCCACCGGGAACGGCGCTCGTAAATCGTTGATTTAGAATACTGCGCGCCGGCGAAAAAAAGACCTCGAAAAAGGTTGACGGCACCCGGTACAAGGCTATAATGCCCCGCTCGCCGACGACCCAGCGGTCATCGGCCGGACCCCCGAAAAACACACGGCAAGGCCCTCCGCAAACAGCCTCCGGAGAACTTCCGAGAGCTGCAATCGGCCGCCTTCCGCGTGTATAATTGTGGGTCTGCCGGGAGTCAGGGGGAATCCAGGACATTTGTGTCCCCGATGCCCCTGACGCGGGTGGTTTCGCCGCAGCGTGGCCCTTGGGCCGTGGTGGCGGCTCCTCCCGGATCCCGAACGCTCTTTAACAATCGGATCAGATAATTTGTGTGGGTGCTCGCGTCGGAGCTTGCTCGCAAGGCAACCTGACGTGAGGACCGAAACACCTTCAATTCTTGGTAATTCGGGATTCACGTTCTGAAGTTAAGCTCAAAGCTTTTAACTGAAGAGTTTGATCCTGGCTCAGATTGAACGCTGGCGGCATGCCTAACACAT
>CAZBGV010000043.1:0-25174 GCA_964491485.1 uncultured Woeseiaceae bacterium
TTCGTAATGCGTGGGTCGGAGGTTCGAGTCCTCTCTCCGGCACCAAAAAACATCTATAATCAATTAGTTAGAATTATCGGAGGGGCGCATCCTCTCTCGCGGCGGCAACCGGGATTCGAATCCCCCGTCACGCCATCTATCCAGATCGCAAGGCTGGAGCGCCAGCGGGACTCGCGCGTGATTTTGCCGCTCGATGCAAGCGGCCTCGCTGCCGGCCGGCAACTCGATAGTATGTATCGCTTCTTCCTCTTCACCTGCGAGCCTCACCCGCCGTCAGATGAACGGCGAGGACGTCGCACGGCGCCCGATGGACGACGACGTCCTCGGTAGGCTTGATGAGAAAGGCGAGTCCGTGTCGCTCCCGGCTGCCGATGACGATGAGATCTGTTCCATGCGCGGCGGCACGAACGATTTCGCTCTTGGTGTCGCCCACGATGACGCTCCAGCGCGTCTCGGGGACACCGAGCTCCCGGGCGAGCTTGCCGATGTGCTCCCGCGCGATTTCAATCAGCTCGGTTTGGGTCGTCACGATATCCGGCGTGACCGGGCCCGGCGGGATTACCGGCTCGATGACGTGCATCATCTCCAGCTCCGCATCGAGCGCGGCGGCGAGCGCTCGCGCCCGCTGCCCGACGAAAAGCGAAGACGGGGTCAGGTCGACGGCCAGCAGGATCCGTCGATAGACAGGCATGTCCTTGCTCTCTTCCGCCATTGCCGGACCATTGTCAACGCTCGTTGCTTCGCCGCGCATTGACAGGGATCAATATTGACGATGTATCGGCCTCTGCTGATACGTGGGCGGCGTGTCTCGATGCGCGGGGCATCTGCTCGGCCACTCCGGCCAGCTAGTGCATCTGGGAACGATCGATCTCCACTTGGGCGCTCAGGCATGCATAGAGCAACACAAAACCTTGCATGACGGGCAAGTAATCGGAGCGGCGCAGTGCAAAAGCGTGGGCCATCTGCAGCAACTCCGGGTTTTCGTGCTCCAGCCTGTCGAGTGATGAACGCGTAAAAGCTTCGACTCCCTGCTCATCGATTTGTCGGACAATCAAGTCACGTACTTCAGGCGTAACGCGAGGCAACGCGGCCATACCGATCCCGGTTGTGTTGAGCAAATGGTCGAGTTGGGATTGAAGAGTCAAAAGGCGATAGAACATGCACAAACCGATCATGGGGCTCGATTCGTCCGGCGAGGCACGTTCAATGTCTCTGGCACATTTCGTCACAATTTCGAGTAGCTCCGGGTTGTTCGCTCTGAGGTCCTCGAGAACGCTGCCCACGCACGCTTTGGGGCCGAGATCGTCGAACTCTCTGGATACTCGCTCTCTTGTCTCTACTGTGACGCGCGGAATCGTGGTCATATGCCATCCATGAGGTCCCCAGAGAGGCCTGCAGGGGCGGAACTTGTTACATCCAGAAGCAGCTCTTCAGGGCACGACGATCAGCCGGTTTTTGACGCGTGACACACCAGGAGCGGACCAGGCAGCCTGCTCCGCCTCCTCCCGCTCGGCCCAGGATTTGACCGTGCCCCGCAACGTAACTTCGCTACCGTCAGCCTCGACGTTAATACCGGAAGCTTCGAGCGCCGCTCTCCTTTTCAGTGCCTCTTCTATCTTTTGTCTTATGTTTTCAGGTGCGACTCGTGGCTTGATTCTGATCCGATTGGTCACACCTTTGACACCACGAACCCGCTGCGCGGCGTACTCGGCGCGCTGGCGCTGGTAATTCCATTCGAGCTCGCCTTCCAATGTGATCCAGCCGTTTTTCACGACGGCTTTGACGTCCTCAGACGAGTAAGGAAGCTCTGCTCGCAGTGCAGTGACCGCATCCCGGGCGATTTCCGGATCCGGGCGCTGATTGATGATAGGCAGGCGCACCTCAATGTCGTTCGCTACGCCCACTACCCCGGCGATGCGCAGGGCGTCTCGTTCGGCCTTTCGTCTCTGGAGATAGCTGCGAGCGTAGCCCGACAATGTGACAACGCCATCCTTTACTGCGACAGCGATGTCGCCGGCATCGATGTCAGGATCCCACCTGAGCTCACGCTCCACGTCGTCTTTTATTTCGCTGTCGGTTTTCATGATCCTCACCTCTGAGTTTCACGCTTTCGAACGGTTCCCGGGCTCAGGGCCACTCGCATTGACCGGTATCGAATGCGCCCGACGGATACTGCCGACAATCTAGCGTGGCGAGATCGACAGTGGGGATGGCAGCATCGGCAGGTCCCGTAACCAAATGATCTCCCACGCAGATTCGGAGTCGAGAATACCTATTGTTTCCAGGCCCGGTGGCCCGAATTCGGCGTACAGTTCCTGCGGTTGCACTACCAGCTTTTCGGGCCCTTCCATCACGATCTCCAGGGTGTTCCTGCTCCGGTCGTACTCCAGTCGGACCAGCCGGTTCCAGCGAGCCGTGCGTTGCAAACCGCGATCACGCGACGCAATCTCTATGTCCACGCTCTTGCCTGCGACTTGCCGCGTGATTCCGTTGCAGAACTGCGCCCACTTCGCCTTCTCCGGCCTCAGCAGCAGCATCGCCCGTCCTCCGTCCGTTGATCTGGCAGCGACGGAAACCAAGAGAGACTCCGTCGAGCGAGCGTCAGACTGTGCGCTGCGTGCCGCTCGTTGTCATTGACGATGGTCAATCCGTCTTAACTGACGATTGTCAACGCATCGATTCGAGTGTCCCGAAACACTAGCGGGACCGACCCCGGATCTCTTCAAGAGGAAAAAGCGTGACCGCATTGATTTCGATCCGCGTTGCCGGCATGCGCGCTCTCGTTCTCTTTGTGCCGGTTTTCGCGTCTGCGCCCGGCACGGCAGGGGAGGAGATATCGTCCCGCGAGGGTCGCTCGGCAAAATCGGTGCCAACGGACGTACAGAACGAGGTGGCGAGGCGCTCCGCGGAGAAGCGCGGGCAGATAATAGAGGACGCGGTAGCGGCGCTACGGGAATCCAGAAGCGCACTCACCTCTCTCGATGAGAACCGCAAAGAAGCCGCGCTGGAGTCGCTCGCAAAAGCCGTCGGCAAGCTAGAGTTGGTGGTCGCGCGCGAACCAAACCTCACGCTTGCCCCTGTCGACGTCGATCTGGCCGTATACGATCTTTTCGCCAGTACAGAGACCGTCGCGGAAACCATCGAGCGTGCCGGTAAGTTTCTGGAGGATGGAATGGTGCAGGACGCACGCGATCTGATTTCAGACTTGGCAAGTGAGCTGGTGATTGGGGTGACGAGCATTCCGCTGGTCACGTATCCCGAGGCCATCAAAGCCGTCACACCACTGGTCGAAGCCGGCAAAACACAGGAAGCGATGCGCGCATTGGAAGTGGCTCTCAGCACGCTGGTGGTCATCGACACCGTCGTCCCGCTGCCGGAGCTGCGCACCGAAATGCTGATAGAAGACGTGGAAAGGCTCGCAAGAAAGGACTCCAGATCCGAATCCGAGAGCAAGCGGCTGTCAGCGCATCTGGAGGAAGCGCGAGAGCAGTTGGCGCTTGGACAGGCCCTGGGGTACGGATCCAGGGACGCATTTGCCAACCTGTACCGCGAGTTGGAAGAGATCGAGACGAAAACGGCCCGTGGCGAACCCGGCGAAGGGCTGTTCGACGATCTCAGAGATGCACTGTCAAGAGCGTTCAGCTAATCCTGGAGGGCGGCGGACTCAACGGCCCTCTGGCAGTTGACATCTGTCAATGCCAAGGGGAGAGGACATGCCGCAACCTATGGTGCCGATGCTGAGAGACCGGGAACGAGACTGATCCAGACTGCAGGAGATTGCCATGAGAACTGATACTGAAATCAAGCAAGACGTCGAAGATGAGCTCCGCTGGGAGCCGGATATCGACCCCACGGACATAGCCGTCGCCGTCAAAGACGGCGTTGTCACTCTGACAGGCTATGTTCGAAGCTACAGCCAGAAACTGCAAGCAGAATCCTGCGCAAAGCGGATTAAAGGCGTCGTTGGGGTGGCGAACGATCTGGAAGTCCGCCTGCCCCACATCAACCAGCGCCCGGATCCGGAAATCGCGCGGGATGCCGTTTCGGCCATTCGATTCGAGTTGCCGTTTTCATCGGAGAACATCAAGGTCGTTGTAAAGGACGGCAGGCTGACACTCGAGGGTGACCTGGAGTGGGATTACCAGCGCCGTCGCGCAGAACAGGCAGTGCAACGGATCAGGGGTGTCAAGTCCATAAACAACCTGATCAGGCTGAAGCCAAGAGTTGCTCCCACCGAAGTGAAGCAAAAGATCGAGAGTGCGTTGAGAAGGCTTGCAGAGGTCGATGCGGACCGCATAACCATCGAAACCGAAGGTGGGGAGGTGACTCTGCGGGGAACAGTAAGGTCCTGGGCAGAGCGTACAGAGGCTGAGATGGCGGCCTGGGCCGCTCCCGGCGTTACGCGCGTCGATAACAAGATCCGGGTCAGCCCGTAACACCGTTGCACTCGGACCATGGCGGTAGCCGAGGAAGGATATCAATGAGGTCCGACCGGGAAATCAAGGAAAGCTGTTGGGCAACGATTGCTTTCGGACGGCGACATGGACCCGACGGACATCAAGGTTGCCGTGATAGAGCGTGCCTTGCCATGTTCCCGGGAGGATATAAAGGTCATCGTCAAAGGCAATCGGATCAGGCCGGAGGGATCAGTCGATTGGACGTACCAGAGGCAGCGCGCCGCTCTTGCAGTGGCAAGGGTGACGCACGCGAGGTGCATCGTAAACCGGACCGGGGTTCTATCCAGATTCCCGCCCGCGGAGATCAAACGCCGGGTCGGAGAAACGTCCAAGCGAGCTGGCGAATGTGGAGCAGGGAAGATATCCATCGCACAGAGCGGCACGGCGTCGGCAGTGCCCGGCGCCGTGCGCTCGTGGGCCGAGAACGCGAAAGCGCATGAGTCGATCTCAGGCGAGGTAAGCAAGACGCTGTCAACGATCGCGCGTCCGACGAACCGGATTCCCGGCTGCGCTGCGGAATCGATGGGGTGGCTGCTCGCGCCCTTGGCGTCCTTCAGGTTCTCGGAGCTGCGATTGCGGCTCCCCACGTGGGTCGCTACTGGCAGTGGGGCCCATAGCGGCGGTGCTCATCGTTTCAGGCCCGAGCTGGCGGGAGCGAAGGTGGCGCAAAGCGGAAGCGTCGCCGTGCGCATTGCGCGTAGTCCGTTACGTAATTCTACCTTGCGCACCAAACCGAATGGCCGCTCGAGTCGACCTGATACACAATTAAGCGACGGAGGGCTCACTGCAACCCGAACGGAAACGCAGCCAGAAGGACGTTTCATGCCCCGAGAACGCTCCCGCAGGTACCTCGACTCTACTCCCGTACACCCGGAGGCAGATCCGGCCGCAAGGGCGGCAGCATTGGATACACTGGATGCCTGCGGGTCCCTGATGCGCTTTCGCTCCGGGGAACGCATCAGTCGATGCGGAAACCCGGAGGGATACTGGTACCGGGTAGTTTCCGGAGTGGCACGTTGTTGCTCCGTCCTGCCGAATGGCCGCCGTCAAATCATCGATCTGCTCCTCCCTGGTGACTTCCTTGCCGTCGCAGATGACGAGCGGGAAAGCCTTTGGCTCGAAGCGGTCGTGAATTCGACAGCCGTCGTATTGTACCCAAAGCATGAAGCCGAGAAGCTCGTCGCAGCTCACGCCGGGGCGGCAAGGGCAATTTGCGATCTGGCATTTCGCACGATCGCCAGATCTCATCAACAGCTTTTGCTGCGGGGCCGACCCACGGCGACGGCTAAGGTCGGTTGGTTCCTGCTCAATATGTCCGACCGCTTGACGCGCGGAAGGCTACGTGACGAAATCATGCTCCCCATGTCGCGCTATGACATTGCCGATTATCTTTCGCTGTCGGTAGAGACCGTAAGCCGCGCTTTTACTTCGCTGAGAGAGCGCCACGCCATTGCGTTTTCCGGCGCTCAGCGCGTGCGCATTCTGGACCGCATGACGCTCGAAAGCGAGGAGCGTCGGGATGTCCGTTAGGTTCATCATCTTCCAGTACCGGCGAGACTTGCCATTACAGCGAGACGGATCGCCTCTGCGAGCTGGTGAGCGCCGAGTCTGGTGAGCATTCGAGCGCGGTGCGCCTCCACGGTACGCACGCTGATACCAAGATGATTCGCTATGGCTTTGTTCGAATGGCCGAGGACTAGTCCGTCGAGGACTTCTCGCTCCCTTTTGCTCAAGCGACCGATTCGTTGGGTTGCGACGATCACGTCACTCCATCGATCTGCGCGCCAGGAGTGCTTCAGGGCGGCATTGAGCGCATCGGTGAGACGCTCTTTCTCAAATGGCTTCTCGATGAAGTCCACGGCGCCGGCTTTCATGCACTCCACCGCAATTCGCGTATCTCCGTGACCGGTCATGATGATAACCGGCGCCATCACGCCAAGCTTGCTGAGCCGTTTCAGGAGAGTCAGGCCATCCATGCGGGGCATTCTCACGTCGATCAGAACGCAGCCGGATTTCAAGCCCGCGGCCACGTCGAGCACCGCGAACGGCGTCGGATAGAGTACCGGGGTGAAACCGACCGACAATAGCAACTGCTCGAGCGAACCGCGAACGTCCCGATCGTCGTCCACGACGTGCACGATCCGCTCAGCGGTCATCGGCTTCATGCCATCCTCAGGCGGCAGGCCGCATCCGGGTAGTTCCGGTGCTCGTTGGAAACGAGGAGAGCGGACATGCGGAGGTCGTATCCACTCGCGAGCCGGTCGATGCCGAGGAAAGCGCGCCCGAGCGTGTCGATGTGCTGCAGCACACCATCGACCGACGCCACGTCAAGGAAATCAGAAGATTCCTCGACAAGAGCGCGAAAGCACCGAACGTGAGTTCTGTGTCTTGGGCTGTTGCTGACCATGAGGGATGTCTGGAGAAACGAACTCGCGCGAGACGGTCGGATGTCCCGGAGTTCATATTCGACGGATTATCCAGATTATGCCATCGTCATTATAGAAGTTCAGTCAGCGCTTGCACGAGCAGCCGGTGGAGGGCAATCGGCTGAAGCCAATCAAAATGCGGGCCAGCTTGCGGTCCGGCGGGTGTAATTGCACAGATTCGGCGGCGCAAAATTGCACACTCGTTGACGGCTACCGGATCTGCCGCGCGGTAACGTGCGAAAGCGAGACCAGCGCCTCGGCGAGCCGGGCTTGCGGAACCTGCTGTCGCCGAACAGGATTTCGTGCAGAATCAGTCGGAAGCAGTTCCCAGTGCTCGAGAAGCTGAAGGCCGTGTTTGAGAGGAGAATTCGTGAGCCGGAGGGCACGGGGAATGCCGGTGCAACGGCGTCTCATCACGCGCGGGCCGTTCCATCTCCAGGCGACCGTGCGCGTGCTGCAGAGGCGGCCGTCCAATCGGGTCGAGGTCTGGGATGAGAATCGTTACCTTCGGGTAGTGACGGTCGAGGACGGCCACGTGCTGGCCGCGGTCACCAATCGGGGTACCGTGTCCAGACCGGACCTCTGTTTCTCGCTGCTCGCGTCGAGTCACGGCAATACCGGGCTATCCCGGCAAGTTGGTCAATGCCTTGGCGCCATTCTCGGGCTCGACGTCGATCCGGCGTCGCTGCACCGCGCGGCCATGTCACAACCAGGTCTGCGCCAGGTTGCGAGCGCACTCCGCGGCATGCGGCCCCCGCGTTTCCCCGGACTGTTCGAGACGTTCCTGAACGTGATCCCGTTTCAGCAGCTGAGCCTGGACGCCGGTCTCGCCATCATCGGCCGGCTGGTGGAGCGTTTCGGGCAAACGCTCGAGTACCGGGGGCGCCGCTTTTATGCGTCGCCGGACAGCAATGCGATCGCTGCCGCGCGTCCGGCCGCGCTGCGCGCTTGCGGTTTGAGCGCGCGCAAGGCCGACAGTCTGCGGGCGATCGCTCGTGCGATCACGTCGGGTACGCTCGATGCCGGGCAAATTGCCGGGATGCCCACCGACGAAGCGCTGCGCCGTCTTGTGCAGCTGCCGGGGATCGGACCCTGGAGTGCCGCACTCGTGCTGCTCCGCGGCTTTCGCCGCCTCGACGTGTTTCCGCCGGGGGACGTCGGGGCGAAGCGTGCGCTCGATACACTGATGCATTTCGAGGACGGCACATTCTACGACCGGGTCCGGCAGTTCGGAGAGCTCCGTGGCTATCTCTACTTTCTCGGGCTTGGCGGGAGCCTGTTGCGGATGGGACTGATCGATGCGGCCGGCAGGGAACCGGCTCGATTCAGGTGTTGACGGTGGGAGACGTTACAGGCACCCGTTCGGGTGCCTGCTTCCGTTCTCGGTGGCTCAGGCGGTGCCGGGCTGGATTTGTCCCTCGGCATCGCCGGTCGCCGGCGCGCGGCCGATGGCCCACTGGCCGCTCGCCAGCCGCTCGTCTGCCGATGCGCGGCCGCCGCCGCTGATCAGCAGCGAGACGGACACCGCGAGCAGTGCAAGGCCGTATTCGTAGCCGCCGTTGCTCAGGAACAGCCCGTTCGCAAAATGCGCGGCGAAGATCGCGACGCCCATGGTGAAGGCGAGCACCGCTCCCGCGGGGCGTACGAGAAAGCCCGCGATGAGCAGCACGCCGCCCAGGAACTCCGCGGCGCCGGCGAGCAGAGCCATCAAATAGCCGGGTTCCAGGCCCAGTGAGACCATGAACTGCGCGGTGCCTTCCAGCCCGCCGCCCCCGTACCAGCCGAAGAGCTTCTGCGCGCCGTGGGCGATGAAGATGATGCCGACGGGTATGCGCAACGCGAGCGGCGCCCAGCCGGCGTCGGTGCTGATGACGCGATGGAAAAGCCGGTTGAACATGACGATGTCTCCTTTTCTAGGTGGATCCGATTCGAGGTAAAGCGTATCCCGATCAATTGGCGGGATAAACGTCCACCTAGAAGACAATTTATTGCATAATCCGCAACAATGGCTCGCTTTCTCGAGATGCAGACGTTTGTCGCGGTGGTCGATGCCGGCAGCTTCGCCGGCGCGGCGGACGGGCTTGGCGCCTCGCGGGCCGCGGTGTCCCGCCACGTCGGGCAGCTCGAGGTGCGCCTCGGGGTCCGGCTGCTGCACCGGACCACGCGCCGCCTCTCGCTGACCGGGGAGGGAGAGGTCTTCTACGCGCGCTGCCGGGAGCTCCTGTCGGGGGTCGAGGAGGCGGAAGCCGAGATCAGCTCGCGTGCCGGCGCGGCGCAGGGGCTCTTGCGGGTCAACGTGCCGGTCACCTTCGGCGTCCTGCACCTCGCGTCGCTCTGGGGCGCCTTTCGCGACCGGCATCCAAGGGTGCGCCTCGACATTACGCATGCCGACCGCGTCGTCGATCTCGTGGAGGAGGGTTACGACCTCGCGATCCGGATCGCGGCGTTGCCGAGCTCGACGCTCATCAGCAGGCGGCTTGCGACCACGCGCATCGTGCCGTGTGCGTCACCGGAGTATCTCGCCGCGCACGGTACGCCGCGGCATCCCTCGGACCTGTCGGCGCATGACGTGATCGGCTACACCTACCTGGCATCCGGCGACGAATGGCACTTCGACGGTCCGGACGGGCCCGTCATCGTGAAGACCGAGCCTTGCATCCGCACGAACAGCGGCGACGTGTGCCGTGCCGCGGCGCTCGCCCACCAGGGCATCGTGCTGCAGCCGACCTTCCTGGTGGGCGAAGATCTCGCGGAGGGAAGGCTCGTGGAGCTCCTGCCCGGGTACCGATGCGCCGAGCTCGGGATCTACGCGCTGTATCCCACCCGCAAGCACGTGGCACCGAAGGTGCGCGTGCTGATCGATTTCCTGGCCGAGCACCTGGGCCGCGGAAAAACCGCGTGGGACGCCGGATGAGTCAAGGAACGATGCCGAGCCACGGCGCGGACGAGAACTTGTCGCGCGCCCGTGCTTCCGCCAGGCGCAGTTCCGTCTCTTTCAGCTCATCGTGCGCCAAGCGGTGCAGCCGGCCGAACGTGTCGACCATGCGGCGTATGACCGCCTCGCGCGCCAGGTTCGTCTGGCGGCGGAGCGGATCGACTCGTTTGCGTGCGCTCACCGTGCCCTTGTCGGACAGCTTCTCGCGGCCGATACGCAGCACGTCCAGCATCTTGTCCGCATCGATATCGTAAGCCATTGTGACGTGATGGAGCACGGCCCTGCTACGCCGCACCTGGGCGGCGCCCGCGATTTTTCCTTCCGGGGAAGTGATGTCGTTGAGCGGCTGGTACCACGCGTTGATGCCCATGTCGCGCAAGGCCTCGATGACCCAGGCATCCATCAGCGCATAAGCTTCCGGGAACGTCAGCCCCTCGACCAGGTCCGACGGCGCGTAGATCGAGTAGGTGATCGTATTGCCGGGCTCGATGAACATGGCGCCGCCGCCGCTGATGCGGCGCACGACGTCGATCCCGTGGCGCTCTGCGCCCGCCGCGTCCACTTCATTCCGCAGCGACTGGTACCTGCCGATGACGACCGCCGGGCCGGACCATTCCCAGATTCGCAACGTAGGTCCGCGGCGGCCGGCAGCCAGCTCTTCCAGCAGGATTTCATCCAGCGCCATGTGCGCGGCGGCGGCACGCGCCGAACCGTGAACCAGGCGCCATTGGTAATCGTCCCAGTGGCTGCGACTCAAGTCGCTTGTTCCTCTTGCAGCGCGCGCCACATTGCGGTCGCAATGCCTTCCGGCGAGATGCCGAACAGGCGGACGTCCGGGTCCAGCGCTTTGCGAATTTCGTTCGCGATGAGCTCCTCGTCGGCGTGCATCGGTATTCTCTGCAGCGTCGCATTGATCGTATCCAAAGCCGTGTCCGGCTCCAGGAAAAAGTCGCCGCTGACCTGCACGGCGCACAGGATGCCGCGGCGCGTGATGGCGTCGACCACCACCAGTTTGCCGCCGGGGATCTTGTACTCGCCGTGCAGGTGGCGAGAATCATCGAGTCCGGACATCGAGCTTGTCTCCGCGAATCCGGTCATCCGTTACTGTCTTGGTATTCCGACCGATCCGCGAGATTGTTGCGCCCGCAGTGCAGGGCGGTCTTGATTCGAATCAAGCGGCCGGCACGGGAACCGGTGTAAACTTCAAAAGGCGGCGTTTTCGTGCGAAGGTCGGCCTTCCGGCGCATGCCACAATCGTTGAGAAATCCCATCCAGCAGCCGACGGATGCCATGGTTGCAAAAATCGACAGTCCGGTGCGCGCCTCCCAGGGTGCGCGTGCTATCAATCGCGCGGAGATCGTTGACGACAATTTCGTCGACTTTGCTCGAAATTGGAAGCAGCCAGCCGAAAAGAAGAGATCCGCATCGGAGCCGGTCGCCGACGGCACGGCACTGACCGTTGCTGCCTTTCTCGAGCTCTTCGAGTCCCAGATGCTCTCACGGCACCTGGATTTCGAAGCTCGCGCCATGCGCGCACGCGACGAGGGTTTCTACACTATCGGCAGCGCCGGGCACGAGGGCAACGCGGCCGTGGCGCGGGTCACCCGGCCCACCGATCCGGCTTTCCTGCATTACCGCTCCGGCGGCTTCATGATGGAGCGCTCGCGCCAGGTGGAGGGCGTCGACCCGGTCTACGATACCTGCCTGTCGCTGGCCGCCAGTGCCGAAGACCCGATCGCCGGCGGACGGCACAAGGTCTGGGGGTCCGCGCCGCTTTGGGTGCTGCCCCAGACTTCCACCATCGCTTCTCACCTGCCCAAGGCGGTGGGGACGGCGATCGCGATCGCCCAGGCCCGGCTCTGCGGTGTTGCATTGCCGGTGCCGGCGGACTCGCTGGTGGTGTGCAGCTTCGGCGATGCCTCGGTCAACCATGCCGCCGCACAGGCGGCGTTCAACGCCGCCGGCTGGACGACCTACCAGCAGCTGCCGTGCCCGGTGCTGTTCGTCTGCGAGGACAACGGCATCGGCATCTCAGTGAAGACGCCGGACGGCTGGATTGCCGAGAGCTTGCGGGCTCGCCCGGGAATTCGCTATTTCGTGGCCGACGGGCTGGACCTGGTGGATGCCCATGACACGGCGGCGGAGGCGGCGCGCTACGTGCGGCGCACGCGGCGGCCGGCGCTGCTGCACCTGCGCGTTACGCGCCTGCTGGGCCACGCGGGCTCCGACGTCGAGACCTCCTACCGGCCGCTGGCCGAAGTGGAAGCCGAGGAAGCGCGCGACCCGTTGCTGCGCAGCGCCCGCACCGCGCTGGAATCGGGGCTGCTGAGCGCGGAGGAACTCCTGGCACGTTACGAAGCGGCACGCGAGCGCGTGCAGAGCGCCGCCCGCCGGGCCGCGTCCGCGCGCAAGCTGGAGACGCGCGCCGAGGTCATCGCGCCGCTCGCGCCCTACGACGCCGGCAAGGTCAACGCGGAAGCCACGCGGGCCGACTATCGGGAGCGGCGATTGCGCGCCTTCGGCGGCGAGGAGAAGCTGCCGGAGAGGCAGCCGCCGCGTCACCTCGCCGTCCACATCAACTACGCCCTGCACGACCTGATGGCCAAGTATCCCGAAGCGATCCTGTTCGGCGAGGACGTGGCGCAGAAGGGCGGTGTGTACTCCGTCACCCGCGATCTCCATCGCACCTTCAAGGGCCACCGCGTGTTCAACACGCTGCTCGACGAGACCACCATACTCGGCCTGGCCCAGGGCGCCGCCACCATGGGTCTGCTGCCGATTCCCGAGATTCAGTATCTCGCGTACTTCCACAACGCCTGCGACCAGATCCGCGGCGAGGCGGCGTCGCTGCAGTTCTTCTCCAACGGCCAGTTCAGCAACCCGATCCTGATGCGAGTGGCCTCGCTGGCCTACCAGAAGGGATTCGGCGGCCACTTCCACAACGACAATTCGTTCGCGGCGCTGCGCGACATTCCCGGGCTCGTCATCGCCTGCCCGGCGCGCGGCGACGACGCCGCGATGATGCTGCGTACCTGTGCGGCGCTGAACCGGGTCAACGGCCGTATCGTCGCCTTTCTCGAGCCCATTGCCCTGTACATGACCAAGGATCTCTACGAACCGGGAGACGGCCGGTGGCAGTTCCCGTATCCCGCGCCCGACCAGGCGGTGCCGCTGGGGGAGGGCCGCGTGTACCACCCGCAAGCGAAGGACTTGCTCATCGTCACCTACGGCAACGGGGTGCCCATGTCGCTGCGGGTCGCGAGGCAGCTGGAGGCGCAGCAGGGCATGAGGGCACGTGTGCTGGACCTGCGCTGGCTGAAGCCGCTGAATCGCGATTTCATCGCCAGGCACGCGGCGGAGATCGGCAGGGTTCTCGTGGTCGACGAGGGTCGGCGTACCGGGAGCATTTCCGAGGAAATTTTCACCGCCATCGACGAGGAATGCGGCCCCGGTGTCGTGAAGCGCCGGGTGGTGGGTGAGGACAGCTACATTCCGCTCGGTGCGGCGGCAAACCTGGTGCTGGTCAGCGAGGCGGAGATCTTCGACGCCGCCCGCGCGATGTTCGCGTGAAAGTACCGTGAAAGCCTCCGATCTGTTCGTCCGGTGCCTGGAAGAGGAGGGGGTTGAATACATCTTCGGCGTACCCGGCGAGGAAAATGCCCACTTCATGCTCTCGCTGGAAAACTCTCGCAAGATTCGGTTCGTGCTGACCCGGCACGAGCAGGGCGCGGCGTTCATGGCCGAAGTCTACGGCCGCCTGACCGGTAATCCGGCCGGGGCGCTCGGCACGCTCGGCCCCGGCGCAACCAACCTGATCACCGGGGTGGCCGACTCGAATATGGACCGCGCGCCGATGCTCGTGCTCACCGGCCAGGGTTCGACCACGCGCCTGCACAAGGAGTCGCACCAGGTAATGGACGTCGTCGCGATGTTCGAGCCGGTGACGAAATGGGCAACCAGCGTGCGCCACGCGGACACCATTCCGGAGATCGTCCGCAAGGCCGTGCGGGTGGCGCGTACGGAGAAGCCCGGCGCGGTGCACATCGAGTTGCCGGAGGACATCGCGAGCCAGGAATCCTTCGAGGAGCCGTTGGCGCCGCGCCGTTTCCGCCGTTCGGTGCCCGACGACGCGGCCGTCGACCGGGCCTTCAAGCTGCTGAAGGATGCGCGGCGGCCGGTCATCCTGGCGGGCAACGGCTGCATCCGGAAGCGGGCCAGTAAGCAGCTCAGGCTGTTCTGTGAAAAAACCGGAATCGGCGTCATCAGCACTTTCATGGCCAAGGGCTGCGTCGACATGGATGCCGATTACTGCCTGTACACCATCGGCCTCGGTACCAAGGACCTCATTTCCTTCGCGATCGACGAGGCGGACCTGGTGATCACGCTGGGTTTCGACATGGTCGAGTACCATCCCATGCTGTGGAACCCGGGCCGCGACAAGCGGATCATCCACGCGGACTTCCTGCCGGCCGAAATCGATGCCAGCTACCATCCGGAAGTCGAGCTGATCGGCGACCTGGCCCATACGCTGTGGATGCTGAACGAGCGCGTCGCACGCGCGGGTGCCGATCTCGAATTCGACCTCGGGCGCCAGCGCGAGCTGCGCCGCCGGATGTGGGAGGACATCGCCGAGCACGCCGACGACGATACCGTGGGTTCAATCCGGCCGCAGAAAGCGCTGTGGGACGTGCGCCAGGTGCTGGGCCGCGAGGACATCCTGCTGTCCGACGTCGGCGCCCACAAGATGTGGGTCGCGCGCCATTATCACTGTCATGAACCGAACACCTGCCTGATTCCGAACGGCTTCAGCTCGATGGGGTTTGCGCTGCCCGGCGCGATCGCCGCCAGCCTCGTGCACCCGGAGCGCAAGGTGCTCGCCGTCTGCGGAGACGGCGGATTCCTCATGAACGTGCAGGAGATGGAAACCGCCCGGCGTCTCGGCGTGAAGCTCGTCGCGATGATCTGGGAAGACGGGGGCTACGGGCTGATCGCCTGGAAGCAGGACAACGAGTTTCAAAGACACTCCGACCTCGCCTTCGGCAACCCGGACTGGCTCGAGCTCGCCCGTGCTTTCGGCTGGAACGGGCACCGGGTCGAGGCCAGCCGCGAGCTCAGCGGCGTGCTGGAGCGGGCGCTGGCGGAGGAGGGACCGAGCCTCGTGGTGCTGCCGATCGATTACCGGGAGAACCGGGTGCTGACCCGCAAGCTCGGGGAAATCACGCGCAACGAGTAACGCGCGATCGGGGCCGTGGCAGGCTTCGGTCGTATGTCGGCGAGCCGGCCGCGAGCGGGATGCCGCGCAAGCGGCAGACCGGCTCAACCGAGGAAGCGCTCCCAGGCGACCACAGCCCATACGGTCGCCACCGTCACCAGGCTCACGAACACGGCTGCCGAGCCCAGGTCCTTCGCCCTGCCGGAAAGCTCGTGGTAATCCTCCCCGATCCGATCGACGACTGCTTCGACGGCCGAGTTCAACAGCTCGACGATCAGTACCAGCAGGCAGGAGCCGATCAGCAGGACGCGCTCGATGCTGCTCCGGCCCAGCCATATCGCGGTGGGTGCGAGCACGATAGTGAGCGCAATCTCCTGCCGGAAGGCAGCCTCGTATCTCCACGCGTGGGTGAAACCCGTCGCCGAGCAGCGCCCAGCGAGCACAATGCGGCGCCAGCCGGTGTTGCCGGGCTTACTCAATGCAAGGCTCGAATGACTGTACCGGCGCGAAACGTCGCGCAGGTCGGAATATGTCCATGCCTGCCCCGGCCGTGCACCAGTCGGTTAGAGGGGCTTTTCGGGAAGATCCTCCGCTATGCCGATGAGCAATGCCGTCGGACAGCAAGCTCCTCCTCTTGCTGAGCATGTGCCGCCAGATGCTCGGCAATATATATGCCGGCTGCATTGTTCTCGGCTGTCGCGGCGACATGCAGGTTCTTCAATGCGGCCTCGATATCCCTCATGCTCGGCGAGCATGGGTATTCGCAGTGCTGCTGCCGCTCAGAACGATTGAGTCGTCTCGATGACGAGCTGTGCGCCCCGGATGTCATCCGGGCCATCGAGCGGCCAGGCCACGTCGATGTGCAGCATGCGGCCGGTCGAGGAGCGCGGGCTGCCGATCCGAAGCCCGAAGCCGACGTCGCGCAGCAAACCGAGCCCGTAAGCAGCGCCACCATCCGGCTGCCAGACCCGGCCGGCATCGAAAAAGGCCGCCGCGCCGACCCGGAAAAGCCTGAATGGGTACCAATCGGAGTAGAAGCGCTGCTCCAAGGTCAGCATGGTTGCGTAGTCGCCGGACTGGTAGCGCAACGGGTAACCCCGTAACCCGCTGTCGCCGCCGAGCGTGATCTGCGTGTCGGGGTCCAGCATCTCGCCGGCCAGCATCTTCAGTTCCGTATAGAGCAGGCGATGCGGTGACTGGCGGTGATACCAGCGCGTGCCGCCTTCCGCCAGGAAGCTGGATTCGGCACGCATCGCCTCACGGCCGTGCAGCGCGCCGAACAGCAACACCGTGTCTGCCGAGGACGGCTTGAACCCGCGCTCCGATTCGACGACGTACAGCCAGGCATCATCGTCGGACCCGAACGCTCTGCTCGCGTAGCCGAGCCTGGCGGCGAGGCGCAGGCCCATATAACGATCCTCGACGCGCTGGATCTGGTCTGCATTGCACGTGGTCTCGTAGCTGTTCTCCAGACGTTCCCATGCGACAAACGGATAGACGTCCGTGCGATCCGAGGGGAGGTCGTCCGGACGCTCCGCGCCGTCCACCCCTGCATAGATCCGGGCGTCGTAGCCCAGTCCGACGCTCCCTCGCGTGACGTGCTTTCCTGTCAGACCTGCCGACCAGCCGTAATAGACCTCCGCATCCCGGGCGCGGTGGCCGACTTCGTCGTAGATCTCGCCAAGCTGGTAGCGAGGGTCGACCTGGTCCAGGAGGTCGAGCCGTATCCCGCCGGCGCGACGTGCGTCGAGCGAATAAAACGGCTGCTCCAGCAGAACCCGGTAATCCGAGCCGTCGCTGTTGTCAGCGACGCCAAGCCCCAGCTCGAAACGGCTTGCACCGAGCTGCCCATCGTGGAACTCAAAGAACTTCTCGTCGCGTTCGATTCGGGACTTGAATCCCAGCTTGACCTCGGACCCCGTCCCCAGAAGGTTGGATTCCCTGATCTCGACACCGCCCGTGTTTGTGCCGCCTTTTCGTGAAAACGATACGGAAGGGGTCAGTGACCACGTATCCTCGGTGAGGACGTCGAGATCGACCTCGCCGTGGGCGTAAACGGTGGGCCGGATCTCCGCCTTCTGCAGGAAATGGCTGGTGCGAAGATCGCGCTCGGCCTCCGCAATGGCATCCGCGGTGAACGGATCGCCGCTCTGCACAAGGAGCTCGCGGCGAATGACTTCCTTGCGTGTCTCGATGTGCAGAGCGTTGATCATGCGGTAGAACGCACCGCTTTCCCCGGGACGACTGGTGTTGAAGACGTCACCGTTGTAGATGCGGATGTCTCCAACCACGGCGTCGGCTGCTTCGAGCTGTGCCGGCGTCAACGAAGCCTCGCTACGTTCGCGGCTGATCACCGCGGTATGCACAAGGAGCGGGTCTGCGAGGACCGTCACGGGCGGCGTGAAAAGCGTCGCGAGGGCCAGCGCTGTGCATCGAACGGTGTGCCTGACTGGAATCGTGCAGGCCATGCTCGCCATCCCGAAGAGAACGCGTCCCAGCACCGCTCCGGGGCGCTGTGCCGCAACTGACTGTTAGAGGCCAGCCGGCAAAAAATCCTTCGCCGCAAAGCGGGCGTGACAAGCGCGAAGGATTTTTTGTTCGCGGCGTTCTAACCGCTGCACATTTTCACTACCTGATTCAATTGGCATGCCGGCAAAGCAAACGACTACGGACTCCCTTCGCAACAGGCTATCGGGCCTCCTTTATTTTGCCCTCCCGGTGCTCGTGATCGGGCTGATACTCAGGATCGCGTTGCTGTCGCACAGCTGGAGCGACCTGCCTCATGACGCATCGATTGCGTGGGCGTTGCTGCTCGGCATCTTCACCGACATCGTTTATGCCGGATACTTTCTCGCGCCGTTCGCGCTATACCTCGCTCTCGTACCGCAATCCTTGTTTCGGACCCGCGCACACCGCTTCCTGATGACCCTTGCGGTGGCCTTCGAACTCTGGATCCTGCTGTTCACATCGCTGGCGGAATGGGTGTTCTGGGACGAGTTCGGGGTGCGGTTCAATTTTATCGCCGTCGACTACCTCATCTATACGCAGGAGGTCATCGACAACATCATGGAGTCGTATCCGGTTGTCCCACTGCTGCTGGCTCTCGCGGCAGCGACGCTGGTCATTGCGATGCTGTATACCGCCTTGCCGCAGTTCCGGCGATGGCAGGCGACGGTGACACCGTTGCGCGGGCGCCTGTCCGTGGGGCTCCCGCTGCTCCTGTTCCCGCTCGTCACGACATTCCTCGTCGACAACCGCGAGTTACCCGGATTCGACAATCGATATCTCGAAGAGATTTCTCACAACGGGGGATATTCTTTTTTTGCGGCGTTTCGCAACAATGAGCTGGACTACCACGACTTCTACCTCGACGAGCCGGACGCGCTGGCGCGGCTCCGCATTCGCGAGCTCGTCGGGCAATCCGGGGAAAAGTTTCCTGTGGAATCGACGACACCGGAGCGTCGTCACATCCCGGGCGGGAACGAATATCGCTATAACGTGATACAGATCGTCGTCGAGAGCCTGAGTGCCGACTTTCTCGGCGTGTTCGGCAATGACGAGGGTCTTACGCCGAACCTGGATCGGTTGGCGCGGGACAGCCTGCTGTTCTCGCGCATGATGGCGACCGGGACACGGACCGTGCGCGGCATGGAGTCGCTGACTCTGTCCGTGCCACCGACGCCAGGTCAATCGATCGTCAAGCGACCGACCAATGACGTGCTGCAGTCGACCGGCACGGTCTTTCGCGGGAAAGGCTACAGACCGGCGTTCTTTTACGCCGGCTATGGATACTTCGACAACATGAACGATTTCTTCGGGCGCAACGGCTTTGAAGTCCATGACCGAGGAACGGAGTCGGGGGATATCGTCTTTGCGAACGCCTGGGGCGTCAGTGACGAAGACCTCTATCGGTGGGTGCTTGCAGACGCCGATCGGCAGTATGAGAAAGGTCAGCCATTCTTCGATTTCGTGATGACGACTTCGAATCATCGACCCTATACCTATCCGGAGGGCCGGATCGATATCGCTTCTGGCACCGGCCGCGCCGGTGCGGTGAAGTACACGGACTATGCGCTGGGGCGATTCCTTGCGTCCGCTCGTGAGAAGCCGTGGTTCGGCGACACGATCTTCGTGATCGTCGCCGATCACTGCGCCTCCAGCGCCGGAAAGACCAGTTTACCTGTCGTGAACTACCGGATTCCTCTTCTGTTTTATGCGCCCGGTATCGTCGATCCGGGTGTCGTGGACACGCTCGGGAGCCAGGTCGATGTTGCTCCGACTCTCTTCGGTCTGCTGGGGTGGGGTTACGACAGCGAGTTTTTCGGCAAGGACCTTCTGCGCGCGGGCGAATACGGGCGCGCGCTGATCAGTACCTACGAGAAAATCGGCCTGCTCCTTCCCAACAATCGCCTGACCGTGCTGGAGCCAGGTAAGCTGGCCGAGGCCTACCTGTTCGACCCGACGACGGAGACACAGGTCAGGAGCGACGTGGTAGCCGAGCAGCTTACCGATGCAATCACGTACTATCAGAGTGCCTCCGATCTTTATGCGACGAGGGCCGGACGCGCGCCGTGAGCGGAACGTCGCGCTGGGCAGCGCACGCGGGCGTAGCGGCGGCGCTTCTGGCCATCGTCATCGTCGTCGCTTCGTCGACGGACATTGATATGCGTGCCGCCGACGCGCTTTTCGCCGCGGGAGGCGGATCCTGGCCGCTCGCGCACGCCGGCTGGCCGCGTTGGCTGTTCTACGATGGCGCGAAAGTCGCGCTCGCCGCATTCGGCCTGTTCCTCATGGCCGGAATGGCGAAGCCCCCTGTGCTGCACCGGTCCGGGCTCAGCCGCCGGGAAGCCGGCTACCTGCTCGTTTGCCTCTGCCTCGTGCCGGTCGTCGTCGGCTTGATCAAGTACCATTCCGGGGTCAGTTGCGCGAACGCTCTGCTGCGCTACGGCGGAGACGTTCCGGACGTGCTCGGTCACTTCACACCGGGCCGCATGCTGTCGCTCGGGTTCTCACGCGGGTGCTGGCCGTCGGGACACGCAAGTGGCGGCTTTGCGCTGCTTGCGCTCGGCTGTCTGCCGCGCAGGCGCGCGGCGCAGCGCCTGTTGTGGTGTGCCGGCCTCATGGCCGGGGGCACGATGGGTGCCTACCAGGTCTTGCGCGGAGCGCATTTTCCGAGCCACGTCGTCGTGACAGCGGCGATTTCGCAGCTGCTCGTCTGTCTGCTCGCTGGACTGATGCTCAAACGGACCCTGCCGGGCACGATGTCGCGCTCGTGGACGGCGGGCAGCGATGCATTGCCGGGCTGAATCCAGCGCAGGCGGAACACCGGTCCACTGTTGTTGAGGTTCAGAGTGACCGGCCCTTTCGGCCAATCCAAAGTCCCCTCGCCGATCGTTGGATGGGTGAGCGAACGGTCTGTGGGCAACGAAAGGTAATCAGATAAAGACGGGCGAGTGGAGAATTTCCTCCACTCCCGTCGCTCATCCAGAAAGGCAAGCAATTACAGGTCAGCTGCTGCTTTACATCAGCGCGACATCGGCGTTCCATAGGCATGATCGCCGTACATCAGCCGCCGCTCACCGCCCATGTCGCATGACCGCCATGAATGGTTCCTCAATCAGGTGTTCTACCACCGGCGGATGCTGCAGCGGTACCTGCGCAAATACCTGGCTTCCGACGAGGACATCGAGGACGTCATCCAGGACACCTATTTACGGATCTATGGGATCCAGGATTACACGACGGTCGAATCCCCCAAGGCGCTGCTGATCACCATCGCCCACAATCTGGCGGTGGAGCTGGGGCGCCGTCGAGTCAGCCGCGCCACAGATGCAGTGGCGGATTTCGATGCTTTGGGCGTCTCTTCGAACAACCCCCACCTCGAAGAGCAGCTGGATGCCCGTCGCCGATTTGAGGCGTTCTGCTCGGCAGTGGACAGCCTTCCGCCGATCTGCCGTCGGGCATTCGTGCTGAGGAAAGTCTACAAGCTGTCGCAGGCGGAGATCAGCGCGGTGCTTGGTATATCGCAAAGCACCATCGAGAAACACGTCGCCAAGGGACTGGTGCGATGTCGGAATCACTTGCGCGAACACGATCTGTCGAGCGGCTCCGAAACACCGGATGAAGATCGCAACGTGCGCAGCCTCAAGGATGAAGGAGGCACCCGATGAGTGACGTGCTCAAGTTTCGCAGCAATGCCGAATTGGAAGAGGAAGCCGCGATGTGGGTGTGGCGGCTGGACGATGAGAATGTCCCTGCCGCGGTGCGGACCCAGTTCGACGACTGGCTGCGGCGAGACTCGCGCCATCGCCGTGCGTTTGAGGAGCTTGCCGGCGTCTGGCGATCGTTGGATGAACTGGCCGAGGCCAAGCGAGATGAGAAGCTCGCCACTTTCATGGCGGAAGAACGGCGCCTGCAAGCAACAGTGGCGCCGAGGTCGGAGCATACACGTCTGCGCCGGTGGATAGCGTGGGCCATGGTCGCATCGCTGGCGGTCATAGCCGGGAGCATGTCTTGGTCGCAGCGCGGCAACGAGTCCCAGACCCTGGTCACCGCCGTAGGGCAGCAGCGCAATGTTACGTTGGCGGATGGGTCTGTGGTGCAGCTCAATACCAACACAATCGTTGAGACGCACTTCACACAGGAACAGCGCACCATCCGGCTGCAAAAAGGTGAGGCCCTGTTCAGGGTTGCGCACAATGCGGAGCGCCCGTTCTATGTATATGCCGGAGGCACGGTAGTGCGGGCGATCGGCACCGAGTTCAATGTGCGCCTGCGCGATGCCCGCGATGTTGAGGTCATCGTCACCGAAGGCACGGTGGAGGTGTCGTATGTGCGAACGGCCGCAAAGCCCGCGGTTCGCGCCGCAGCCCGGCCCGTCGTTCCCGCAGGCATCGAGTTGATGGCCGGGCAACGTATCGAAGCGGCGGCATCGCATGCGCCCCGGATCACGCCGGCAAACGCTTCCAATAGTCTGGCATGGCGCGACGGCGCAATCGTCTTCGGGGGAGAACCGTTGGTCGAGGCCATCGCCGAAGTGAACCGTTACACAGATACGCGGCTGGTCGTGGCCGATGCCAGCATCCGCGACCTGCGCGTCGGCGGGCGCTTTCGCACGGGCGACGTCGATGGATTTCTGCAGGCCCTGACCGAGGCATTCCCGGTCACGATATCCCGCACACCGGATCACCTGGTCTACATCCACGCGCGTGCGCCTGCGCTCGGGGCGCCGGAACAGTCATTTTCGCCCGGGCCATCTGGCCGGGCCGGGCCGGATCGGTCGGCGCGCGAATAGCGGAAACCTGGCTACGCCCCGTCTACCAGTGAGAATACGCAGCCGCGTCGTCATGCTGATGAGCAGGTCGAATGGGAAACGCCATTGGATTTTCTCGCGGGCTCCTGTTGCTCGCACTCGCATTTTGCTGGCTCGGCATCTCCGTGTTTGCCGCGGCGGATGTCAAGCGGAGACTTTTCAACATCCCGGCTCAGCCCGCGGCTGCGGCACTGAACGATTTCGCGCAGCAAGCCGATGTCACGCTGATCTTTTCCTATGATCTGGTCGCCGGGGTGCGTACACGATCCTTGCAAGGCGCTTTCGCCGTGAGCGACGGGCTTTCCAAGCTGCTGGACGGCACCCCCCTGGGATATCGACAGTCCGTCGATGGTGCGTATCTCATTTGCGCGCTGGTGTCCTGCGAACCTGTGCCACGTGCCGCACCGGAAGAGGCTGGATCTTCCTGCGAGGAAAGCGCGCAGGAATAGCGGAAATTCAGCGCAGACCCGTCTTCAGGGCGAGCCGGTCGCAGTACCGGGGGCCTCATCCATCTCTGGGGGAGAATGTAACCATGCGAGGTTATCCCGCGATGAACAACTTCCGGCGCCACATCCTTTGCACTGCACTCGTCATCGTCTTTGCAATCGGTGGCGAGTTGCCGGATGTGCAGGCGCAGGAGGCGACCGGGAGGAAGAACTTCGATGTGCCGTCACAGCCCGCCGCTTCGGCGCTCAACGCTTTTGCCGAGCAGGCGGACATCACTCTTGTGTTCTCGCAGGATCTCGTGTCAGGCGTCACCACACGCCCGCTGCTGGGAGCCTACACCACGGCCGACGGTTTACAGGTCATGCTGGAAGGGACGGGGCTGGCCATCAAGAGAATCAATGCTCGTACCATTTCGCTTGGCCTTAACGCACGCCCAGGCGAAAGCGTGCAGCAGAAAACGCCGGAAAGAAGTCGACAGACGCAGGATCTCGAGACGGTGATCGTGACCGGCACTCGAATCCGCGGTGGCCAACCCTCATCCCCTCTGATGATCATCGGCCAGGAAGAGATGCGCCTTGCGGGACACAACAGCGTCGGTGAGGCGATGCGCGCGCTGCCGCAGAACTTCAACGGCGGCCAGAACCCCGGCGTCGCGCCCGGTGCATCCAACGTCGGGGGCATCGCTAATCAGAACATGAGCGGCGGGTCGGGCGTGAACTTGCGTGGCCTGGGACCGGACGCGACGGTGACCCTCCTGAACGGCTCGCGGCTGCCCTATGACGGCTTTGCCCAGGCAACGGATGTGGCCGTCATTCCGACTGCCGCCGTCGACCGGATCGAAGTCCTGCTCGATGGCGCTTCGGCCATCTACGGCTCGGACGCCGTCGGCGGCGTCGTCAACATCATTCTGAAGCGCGACTATGACGGCGTGGAGCTGTCCGGTCGCTACGGCATCACCACGGATGGCGGCTACGAGCAACGGCAGGTAACGGCCGTGGCCGGCCGGACTTGGGATTCCGGCGGGTTCCTCGTCACCGGTGACGTCTCATCGAACACAGCCGTAAGGGCCGACCAGCGAAACTTCCTTTCCGGGATGACTTACCAGGCGACGGAAATTTACCCGAAGTCGGACCAGGTGGGAGTCCTGTTGAGCGCCCATCAACGCTTCAGTGAGCACGCGGAGCTTATGCTCGATGCGTTCTACACCGAAAGGCAGAACGAACTCACATTCGCCGTGTCGCCGACGACCGGGCACTTCTTTCCCTCAGAATCGACCATCTGGGGCGCTTCCCCTTCCGCGACCTTCACTTTACCTGGCGACTGGCGCCTGCGGCTCCACGCGATGGCGGGCCGTAATGACCTGGAGGAAGCTGGCAGGAGAAACTTTGACCTCACAACCGGCGTCGAGTCCGCCCTGAGGAGTGACAGATTCCGGAATGAGGCTGCAGCGGCAGGCGCAGAGGTCGAGGGCCCGCTTTTCACGCTGCCAGGCGGTCAAGCGCGGCTGAGCGCCGGCGGCGGTTGGCGGCGGACATCGCTGGAGCAGCGAGATCTTTCAGGACCCGTGATCATCGAAGGCGAGAACGCCAACCGCTACGGCTATGGCGAACTGAGCCTGCCGCTCCTCGAGCAGCTTCTGCTCAACGCCGCCGTGCGTTACGAGAACTACGACAGTTTCGGCGGAACGACGACCCCGAAGGTCGGCGTGCTCTGGAGCCCGACCAGGAATTTCGACGTCAGGACGAGCTGGGGGCGCAGCTTCAAGGCGCCCACGCTCGCGCAACAATACCAGGATCAACTGCTGTATCTCTATCCCGCCAGCATTCTCGGGGGTGCCGGAGCAGGAGCGCCGGCGAACTCTCAGGTTGTTTTCTATTGGGGCGGGGATCCCGACCTCGAGCCGGAGACAGCCGAGACCATTTCAGTCGGCTTTGTGGCGAGGCCGGACGTCCTGCCGGACCTCCGCCTGGAAGTGAACTGGTTCCAGATCGACTACACAGACCGTGTATTGCCCCCTATCGGGTCGGTCGGGGACGCCCTGACCAATCCCGCCTATGCGGAGTTCAGGACGCTCAATCCGAGCCCCGCTGAAATCAACGCCGCGTTCGCCTGGGCTAACCTCCCGCAAAACACGTTCAGCGGGAACTACACCGGTGCGCCGTACGACCCGGCGAACGTGTTCGCCATCTTGCGCGGCGCCAATACAAACACCGCTTCTGATTTCCTGCGGGGCGTGGATCTTTCCGCCCGCTACAGGTTGGATGCCTGGGGTGGCTCGCTGTCCCTGGACTTCAGCGGAACCTGGCTCACCGAGGCGCATCGGCAGCTCACGAGCACGTCACCGGAAACACCAACAGCAGGCGTCGCGTTCTTTCCATCGGAGTT
>CAZBGV010000044.1:0-78 GCA_964491485.1 uncultured Woeseiaceae bacterium
CGGTACCCGTCGTCCGGCGGTATCCCGTAGGAGCCCGCCATGCGGGCGACACGATCTCGATGACGGTACCCGTCGTCC
>CAZBGV010000044.1:178-23979 GCA_964491485.1 uncultured Woeseiaceae bacterium
GGCGGTATCCCGTAGGAGCCCGCCATGCGGGCGACACGATGCCGGTGGCGGCACTTGTCGTTGGCGGTGCACCTCGTTTGATCGCCCGCATGGCGGGCTCCAACGGGAGCGGGGCCGCGATCCTGCCCGATCTCGCGTGCGGAGCGAATCGGGCGGCGGGGGCGCCGATCTACATCGTATGCGTAGGCTTATCCCCGCCGAGGGCGCCGGCCAGGTAGTTCTCGATTTTTTTCTGTGTGTTGCCCTGGTCCTGGTCGCTGAACTGCACGCCGATGCCTGCCGTGCGCTTGCCCTGCGCGCCTTTCGGCGTCATCCAGATGACGGTGCCGGCGACCGGGATTTTCTCTTCCTCGCCCATCAGGTTCAGCAGCATGAACACCTCGTCCCCGAGGCGGTAGGAGCTGTTGGTGGGGATGAACAGCCCGCCGTTCACCACGAAGGGCATGTACGCCAGATACAGCGCGCTCTTGTCCTTGATGGTGAGTGTCAGCAGTCCCGGCTTGGTCATCAGTATCTACCCTGCCCCGGCAGCGGCAACAGGCTGCCCGTGGCGAATGTATTGCGGTAACCGGTGAGGCCAGCGGCCCAGTCGATCAACAGGCTTTCGAGCGTGAGCTGCAGGTTGTAGGTGCCCGCGGGCTCGCCCTTGAGCCAGTTGAGCGTGTCTAGATAGCAGAAGAGGTCCCGGGTGTCCATGCGCTGCAGCACAGATTCCGGGAGCCTGGCGGCGGACCCGCGGGCGCGCGAGTCGCTGCGAGCCTTGAGTATCTGCTCGACCTGCCGGGCCAGCCAGCCGAGCACGAAGGACGGGTCGAGCTTCGCCCAGCGCTCCGCGACTTCGACCGGCGACACGCGATGCGTGCCGAGCGCTTCGAGGTCGCGAGCCATCCGCCGGCTCTCCTCGAGCGTTGCCAGCGCCGCGACGGCTGCGAGCGGCGCGTTGCCGGCGAGATCCAGCGCGGCCGACCAGTCGGCGCCGGCCTCCAGGCGCTCGAGCCAGGCCAGCGCGGCGTCCCGGGAAGGCACCGCGAAATGCAGGCGCTGGCAGCGGCTGAAGATCGTGGCGGGAAGGCGACCGGGGCGGTCGGCGACCAGGATCATGAGCGCATCCCCGGGCGGCTCCTCGAGGGTTTTGAGCAGGCTGTTCGCCGCGTTGGTATTCATCTCGTCGGCGGGATCGATCACCGCCACCTTGGCGCCGCCGTGATAGCTGGTCAGCGATAGCTCGTCCACGAGCTCGCGGATCTGGTCGATGAGGATGCCGGTCTTGTCTTCCGCCTTCTCCACCCAGCGCAGGTCCGCATGCTCCGGGCGCTCGAACGGATACGCGGGCAGCGGCCCCGGCGCGCCGACCGCGAGGCGTCGCCGCGCGAGCCACGCCGCGAAGGCGCGTTTGCCCGTGCCGCGCGCCCCGCTGAGCAGCACGGCGTGCGGCAGGCGCCCCTGGTGCTCGCGCTGCAACCAGCTCGCCGCGAGAGGCTCGAGCCAGGTCAATTCCATTGCGATGACCGCGGCTTACACCGCCTGGTTAATGTCATTTCGCACCCCAGAGCCGGGCCATTGCGCTGGCGATCGCGGCCTGCACCTCTGCGATCGGGCGGGACGCGTCGATCACGACGATCCGCTCCGGCCAGCGCGCGGCGAGCGCCAGGTAGCCCTCGCGCACGCGCCCGTGGAAGTCGCGCTGCTCCTGTTCCATGCGATCGGCCGCCCCGCGCCGGCGGGCACGATCGCCGCCGATCTCCGCCGGTGCATCCAGGAGCAACGTGAGGTCCGGCTCGAGTGCCGGGTGCACCTGCGCGGCGAGGCGTTCGATGAGCTCCGCATCCAGCCCGCGGCCGCTGCCCTGGTACGCGCGCGTCGTGTCGGTGAAACGATCGCAGACGACCCAGGCGCCGCGTGCCAGCGCCGGCCCGATGACGTTCTCGACGTGCAGGGAGCGCGCGGCGAAGAACAGGAGCAGCTCGGCGATCGGCGGCATCGTTTCCTCGCCGTGCTCGAGCAGGAGCTCCCGGATGCGCTCCGCCGCCGGCGTGCCGCCCGGCTCGCGCGTGGCCACCACCTCGAAGCCGCGTTCCTCGATCAGGCGCCGCACATACTCGACGTTCGTCGACTTGCCGACGCCCTCGCCGCCTTCGACGGTCACGAAACGCCCCGCGCTCATTGCACCTGCCCTGCACGCTGGCGCGCCTCGCGCAGCCGCGCGAGATACTCGAGCACCGCCGCGTCGTGCTCCTCCTTGGTCACGGAAAAGACGTGGCTGCCGTCACCCCGGCCGCTTGCGACGAAGTACAGCTCTTCGCCGGGCGCGGGATGCAGCGCGGCATGGATCGATGCCCTCCCCGGCATCGCGATCGGGGTCGGCGGCAGGCTGCGCCGCGTGTACGTATTGTAAGGCGTGTCCGTTCGCAGGTCGGCCCGCGTGAGATTGCCGTCGAATGCCTCGCCGATGCCATAGATCACCGTCGGATCGGTCTGCAGCCGCATGTTCTTCTGCAGCCGCCGCACGAACACCCCGGCAATGCGGGCGCGCTCGTCCGCGCGCGCGGTCTCCTTTTCCACGATGGACGCGAGGATCAGCGCTTCGTATTTGCTCGCGAGCGGCAGGTCCGGCGCCCGCTCGTTCCATTCGGCGTCCAGGGCCTGCTGCATCAAAGCGTAAGCGCGCTTCAGCAGCTGCACGTCCGTCGTGTGCTTCGCATAGCGGTAGGTCTCCGGCAGGAACAGCCCTTCGGGCCGCTCGGCCTCCGCGCCGAGCGCCTCCATGAGCCGCGGCCAGTCCTCGTACTCCAGGGTCGAAGCGATCGCGTCCTCGCGCGACAGGTTCGCGAGCAGCTCGCGGAACGTCCAGCCTTCCACGATCGTGAAGGAGTGCAGGAGCACTTCGCCCGCGACGAGCTTCGCGAGCAGGCCCGGAGGCGTGAGGCCGGGTTCCAGGGCGTACTCGCCGGCGTGGATCGCACTGCTCTGCCCTTTCGCGCGGGCATACAGGGTGAACAACCGCGGATGCTCGAGTATGCCGCGCTCGGCGAGGGCGCGGCTCACGGCCATGAACGGCGTGCCGGGTGCGATCTCGAACGTGACGCCCTCCTGCGGCACGTTCACCGGCGTGTTGAGGAAGCGCCAGGCCTGCCAGCCGGACAGCAACGCCCCGATCGCGGCGGCGGCGCCCGCCAGCCAGAGCAGTCGTCTCATGCCCGGCAGTATACCCGGCCTTGCGCTCAGGACAGGCGCCGAAACACCAGGCTGCCGTTCGTTCCGCCGAAACCGAAGGAGTTGGAGACGACCGTGTCGACGCGCGCGCGGCGTGCCTCGTTCGGCACGTAGTCGAGGTCGCACTCGGGGTCCGGATGCTCCAGGTTGATGGTGGGCGGCAGCACCTGGTCGCGGATCGCGAGAACGGAAAAGATCGCCTCGACCGCCCCGGCCGCGCCGAGCAGGTGCCCGGTCACCGACTTCGTGGAGCTCACCGCGAGCTTGCGGGCGGCGTCGCCGAACGCGCGCTTGATGGCCACGGTCTCGGCAACGTCGCCGGGCGGCGTGGAGGTGCCGTGCGCGTTCAGGTAATCCACGTCGGCCGGATCGATGCCGGCGTCGCGCAGCGCGGCGACCATGCACTTCCTGGCGCCCTCGCCGTCGGCCGGCGGCTGCGTGATGTGGAACGCGTCGCTGCTCATACCGAAGCCCGCGAGCTCGGCATAGATGCGCGCGCCGCGCGCACGGGCGAACTCGAGCTCTTCCAGCACCAGGCAGCCGGCACCGTCGGACAGTACGAAGCCGTCCCGGTCCCGGTCGAACGGCCGGCTCGCGCGCTCCGGATCGTCGTTGCGCGTCGACATCGCGCGCGCCGAGCAGAACCCGCCGATGGAGAGCGGTGTGGTCGCGGCCTCGGAGCCGCCGGCCAGCATGGCATCCGCATCGCCGTACGCGATGCTGCGCGCGGCCATGCCGATGCAATGCGTCGAGGTCGTGCACGCGGTGACGATCGCGAGATTGGGCCCGGTGATGTGCTGCAGCATGCTGACGTGACCGGACACCATGTTGATGATGCTGCTCGGAATGAAGAAGGGCGAAATCCTGCGCGGCCCGGCATCGAGATACTTGATGTGGTTGGCTTCGATCGTCTGCAGCCCGCCTATGCCGGCCCCCATGATCACGCCGATGCGATGCCCGTTCTCCTCCGTGATCTCGAGACCCGAATCCCGGACCGCCTTGATGGTCGCGCCGATGCCGTACTGCATGAACGGATCCATCTTGCGCGCATTCTTCGGCTCGAGGAACTCGCCGACGTCGAAGCCCTTGACGGTGCCGGAGATGCGAGTCGTGAAGGCGCTGGCGTCGAAGCTCGTGATCGGGCCGATGCCGGAACGCCCTTCGCAGACGTTCTGCCAGGCGGCCTCGAGCTCACTGCCGACCGGGGACACGAGTCCCACGCCGGTGACGACGACTCTGCGTTTGCTCATGGATGAAAGACGAAGGGCGCGACGTTCGCTGAACGGCCGCGCCCTTCGGGAATGTGTCAGGATTCGCTGCGGCGCGCGGTGACGTAGTCGATCGCCTGCTGGACCGTGGTGATCTTCTCGGCCTCTTCGTCCGGAATCTCGGTCTCGAATTCCTCCTCGAGGGCCATCACCAGCTCGACCGTGTCCAGAGAATCGGCGCCGAGGTCGTCGACGAAGGAAGCGTCGTTCGTGACTTCTTCCTCCTTCACGCCCAGCTGCTCGGCGACGATACTCTTAACCTGTTCTTCAATGCTGCTCATAGTGATCGCTTCTCCTCAGGAAGAGACTCCGAAAATTGTACTCCCGCCCGGCTTCCCGAGCGCCTCACCTTTTCGACTCCGGATTTTCCGGTGTGCGGTTCCGGGGCGGTTTGCTGGCTTCAAGTTGTTGATATCGGGTCCCGGCGAGACCGTGGCCCGGTATTGTAAGTGAAAGGTTTGGGCCAATCTACAATCACTTGGCGCCCCGATTCCCCCGCTCCGCCGCATGCCGGCCGGCACCGCGCGCCTCATGCCATCAGCATTCCGCCGTTGACGTGCAGCGTCTCGCCGGTGATGTACGCGGCGGCGTCGGACGCGAGGAACGCGACGGCCGCGGCGACCTCGCTGGCCTCCCCGAAGCGGCCGAGCGGCACCTGCGCCAGCAGCGCGTTGCGCTGCTCCTCGGCCAGCACGCGCGTCATGTCCGTGTCGATGAAACCGGGCGCCACCACGTTGACGGTGATGTTGCGTGAGCCGACTTCGCGCGCCAGCGATTTGCTGAAACCGATGACGCCCGCCTTCGCCGCCGCGTAGTTCGCCTGGCCGGGGTTGCCCATCAGCCCGACGACCGACGCGATGTTGACGATGCGGCCGCGCTTCGCCTTCATCATGCCGCGCAGCGCGGCTTTGCAGACGCGGTATGCTCCCGACAGGTTCGTGGACAGGACGGCTTCCCACTCCTCGGCTTTCATGCGCAGCAGCAGGTTGTCGCGGGTGATGCCGGCGTTGTTGACGACGATGCCCGGCGCGCCCTCGCGCTGCAGCAGGTCTTCGAACAATGCCTGCACCGAGCTTTCGCTCGCGATGTCCAGCACCGCGCCGCGTCCGCGCTCGCCGAGCGCCTGCGATATGGCGCTCGCACCGTTCTCGCTGGTCGCCGTGCCGATCACGAAAGCCCCGGCGGCCGCCAGGGTCGCCGCGATCTCCGCGCCGATGCCGCGCGACGCGCCGGTCACGAGGGCGACGTCGCCGCCCAGCATTTCGTCCGTATAGCTTCGTCTCATCAATCGCCGTCCTCAGGTCTGCTCGCGAGAAGCTCGTCGAGCGTGGCGGGGGAATCGATGCACGCGGCGGCGAGCGAGCCGTCGATGCGGCGCGCGAGGCCTGTGAGCACCTTGCCCGGCCCGGCCTCCACGATCCGGCCGACGCCCTGCTTCGCCAGCCAGCGCACCGTCTCCGTCCAGCGCACGGGCGAATACAGCTGGCGCACGAGGGCCTCGCGGACCTGCTCCGGCCCGGCGTAGACCTGCACGTCCACGTTGTTCACGATGCGGATGGCGGGGGTGCGGAACGGAACCTGCGCGAGCACCTCCGCGAATGCTTCGGCCGCCGGCCGCATCAGCTCGCAATGCGCCGGCACGCTCACGCTGAGCAGCATCGCCCGCTTCGCGCCGGCCGCCCTGGCCGCCGCGCACGCGCGCTCGACCGCCGCGCGATGGCCGGCGATGACGACCTGCCCGGGCGAATTGAAATTGACGGCGCTCACGACCTGTCCCTCGGCCGCCGACGCGCACGCGGCGATCACGGCCTCGTCGGAGAGACCGAGCACCGCGGCCATCGCGCCCTCACCGGCCGGCACGGCGGCCTGCATGAGCTCGGCGCGCCGCGTGACGAGCGCCAGCGCTTCGCTGAAGGCGATCGCACCCGCGCAGGTGAGCGCCGTGTATTCCCCGAGGCTGTGCCCCGCCATGAACGCCGGCGCCGCACCGCCCGCGCGGCGCCACACGCGCCAGGCCGCGACGCCGGCCGTGAGCATGGCGGGCTGGGTCACGACCGTCTCGTTCAGGGTCTCGACCGGCCCCTCCTGCACCAGCTCCCACAGGTCGAAGCCGAGCTCTGCGCTCGCTTCCGCGTACGTGTCGCGAATTTCCGGATACGCCGAGGCGAGTGCCGCCTGCATCCCGGACGCCTGGGAACCCTGCCCGGGAAATACCATCGCCAGCGTCATCTCGTCCTCCCTGTCGGCGCCGCTTGCCGGGCGGGCATTATATCGGCGCACGCCGCCATTCCGCGCGCATCGCGAGCACGACGCCGCCCGCGGCCAGGCCCGCGACGGCGCCGTAAAGGTGCGCATTCACGACGACCGGGCCGCCGGAGCTGGCTTCCGAGCCCGGCAGCGGGCCCGCGAGCTGCTCGAAGACGATCTTGGCGAGCACGAGGCCCGCGAGCGCGAGCGACTCGAGCGGCGCCGCACGCACCCCGGCGGTCGCGCCGGCCAGGATGAGGGTGTGCAGGAGCCCGGACAGCCCCACGTACCAGGCGAGCCCCGGGTCGAGAAACCAGAAGCCGAGATCGATCGCCGCGATCCCGAAGGCGATGACGAGCCACCAGCAGGGCGGCCTCAGCCGGTCGCCGACCAGGATCCACACGAGCGCGAGCCCGGCCAGGTTCAGCGCGAGGTGCGAGGGGCCGAGGTGCGCAAGGTGACCCGTGACGAGCCGCCACAGCTCGCCGCCGGCGATCGCGTCGCGCTCCCAGCGCAGCGCCACGCGGCCTGGCTCCCCCGCCGCGGCGGCGGCCACGCTCGCGGCGGCGATGACGAGCGGAACTTGCCAGCGGGCGATGCGTCTCATGTGCCGTTCCCGAACGTCGGCTTTCCCCGCCAGCGCGCTGCGACGGGCGTCGCCTAAACCCATGTTTGATATACTTCTCCGCATCTTCTCGGGCATGGGGATTCCAGTCAACGCAGCAGCCGCCTGCACCCGAGAGCCGTCTGCGTCTTCCCGGAGGAGCACAGTGCCTGAAACACAACCGACCGTGCGACAAACCCTGCGCTGCCGCGGATTCACCCTCATCGAGATCATGGTCGTCGTGGTGATCCTCGGCATTCTCGCTGCCATCGTCGCCCCGCAGGTGATCGGCAAGATCGACGACGCGCAGATCACGCGTGTCCAGGGCGATCTCCGCGGGATCGAGCAAGCCCTCAACATGTATCGCCTGGACAACTATTCGTACCCGACCACCGAGCAGGGACTCGAGGCGCTGGTGACCAAGCCGGCGGACCCGAACATCCGCAACTGGCAGGCCGGCGGCTACATCAAGCGCCTGCCGAAGGATCCCTGGAACAACGAGTACGTCTATGTCAGCCCCGGCAACCACGGCGCATTCGACGTGTACACGCTCGGCCGTGACGGGCGTCCGGGCGGCGAGGGCCTGGACGCGGACATCGGCAACTGGGATTTGAACTGACGCATCGATCGCGATCCTGCCGGGCGAGCGGCTTCACGCTCATCGAGCTGCTCGTCGTGATCATCATCATCGCGACCGTGAGCGCCGTGGCGATCCTGTCGCTCGGCCTGCTCGGTGACGATCGTGCGCTGGAGCAGGAAGCGCGCCGGCTGCGCTCGCTGGTGCAGCTCGCCGGCGACGAGGCGCTCATGCAGGGCCGGGAATTCGGCCTCGAGTTCATGCGCTCGGGATATCGCTTCGTCGAGTACGATCCGTTCACGAACCGCTGGAGCGAGCTCACGGGCGACGAGCTGCTGCGCCCCCGCGCCCTGGAGGAAGGCATCACCTTCGAGCTGTTCCTCGAGGACCGCGGGGTGCAGCTGCGGGAGCAGCCGATGCAGCTGCCGGACGAGGACGAGGATGAGGACAAGGACAAAGACCAGCGACGCGACGAGCGCAGCGGGGTCGAGAAAGACGACTACGCGCCGCACGTCCTCATCATGTCGAGCGGAGACGTCACCCCGTTCGACGTCGTGATCGTGCGCGACACGGACGACGCCGAGGTGCTGCTCGCGACCAACGACGCCGGGCAGCTCGAGATCGAGACCGATGAGGATGAGCTTGCCGCATTACGCTGACGTGCCCTGCGCAGTGCGCGAGCCGCGCCCCGCGGCGGGCGCCTGCCGGCAGCGCGGCTTCACGCTGATCGAGGTGATGGTGGCGCTCGCCATCGCCGCGCTGTCGCTCGGTGCCGTGGCCGCCGCCGTCGCGCAGATGATCGATTCGGCGGCCGCGATGGAGCAGCGCACGTACGCGAGCTGGATCGCGCTGAACCGGATCGCCGAGCTGCGGCTCGCCAACGTGGTCCCGGACGTCGGCGAGGATTCCGACGAGATCACGTACGCCGGCCGCCAGTGGACCTGGCACACGAACATCTCCGAGACCGAGGTGGAGAACCTGTTCCGGGTCGACGTCGACGTATCGCTCGCCGGCTCCGAGGACGTGATTCGCAGCGTCACCGGCTTCATCGGCGAGCCGACCATGCCCGGGCAGAGCAACGCGGCCTGGTCCAGCGCCATGTTCGTGCCGGGGGACGGTCCCGGCGAGGCCCCGGGCGACGACGAGCCCGGGAACGACAACAGGGGCCGACGGCGATGAGGGTGGCACACGGGCGTAACGGCTTCACCCTGCTCGAGGTACTGGTGGCCGTCGCAATCTTCGCCGTGCTGGCCGCCTTCGCGTACGGCGCGCTCGCGCGCACCATCGAAGGCAAGGAGCGGCTCGGGGAGCACAACGCGCGGCTGCAGGCGATCCAGCGCACCATCCGCTTCCTCACGGAGGATTTCCAGCAGCTCGCGCCGCGTCCCGTGCGCGTGGACCTGGGCGACGTGGTCGCGCCGGCGCTGCTCAGCAACGCGCAGTCGGAGTACGCGGTCGAGCTCACGCATTCCGGCTGGAGCAACCCCGCCGCGCTCCCGCGCGGCACGCTGCAGCGGGTCGCCTGGCGGCTGACGGACGACGGCGAGCTCGTGCGCTTCCACTGGAACGTGCTCGACCGCACGCTGGACAACCAGCCGTCCGCGCGCCCGCTGCTCGACGACGTCGTGGCGCTGCGCTTCCGCTTCCTCCAGGACAACGGCGAATGGACGCGGGAGTGGCCGCCGCAGAACCTGGCCGGGCCGGCCGGGTGGCGGCTGCGGCCGCGCGCGGTGGAGATCGCGCTCGAGACCGACCGGGAAGGCATCATCACGAGAATCATCGAGGTGGCGCCGTGAACGGCCGCAGATCGAAGCACCGCGGCGTCGCGCTCATCACGGCGATGCTGATCAGCGCGCTCGCGGCCATGATCGCGAGCGACATGGCCTGGAACAGCTCGCTCGACCTGCGCCGCACCATGGTGCTCCTGCAGCGCGACCAGGCCGTGCAGGTCGCGCTCGGCGCGGAGAGCTGGGTGCGCATGATCCTGAGCCAGGACGCGCAGGATACGCAGACCGATACGCTCGGCGATATCTGGGCGCAGGAGCTGCCGCCCCTGCCGATCGACGGCGGCGACGTGTTCGGCAGCATCGAGGACCTGCAGGGACGCTTCAATATCAACAACCTCGTCGACGCGCAGGGCCGCGTCGACCAGCCGTCGCTGCAGCAGTTCCAGCGGCTGCTTGCGGTGCTGGAGCTCGATCCGCGCATCGCGGGCGCGGTCGTCGACTGGCTGGATCCCGACCAGGACCCGCAGATGCCGGAGGGCGCGGAGGACGCGACTTACACCAGCGTCCTGCCGCCGTACCGCACCGCCGACGGGATGCTGACCAGCATCAGCGAGCTCGCGGCCGTCCACGGCATCGACAAGGCGGCGTTCGAGGTGCTCGCGCCTTACCTCACGGCGTTGCCGGTGCGCACGGAGATCAACGCCAACACGGCGCCGCCCGCGATCCTCAGGTCCCTGGGCGACACGATCACCGATGCGGACGTCGAGGCGCTCATCGAGGAGCGCGGCGAGACCGGCTTCCCGGACGTGCAGGGGGCATTCTCCGCGCTCCTGCCGCCCGGCGCGGCAATGCCGGTCGACGCCAGCCGCTTCTTCCTGTTGCGGGTCGTCGTGCGGCTCGGTACCGTGCGGGTCACGCTTTACAGTGTGCTGCAGCGGGACGGCTCGCAGGTGACGCCGCTCCTGCGCAGCCTCGGGACGGTGTAGCAGTTGGTGGAATTCCTGGTCATACGCCTGCCGGCCGGCGCGAGCGCGCCCGCGGAATGGATCGCCGTCGACGGCAACGGCGCGCGCCGCAGCGAGCCCGCCGCCGGAGCGCTGACCGACGCCGCCGCCGCCGCCGGGGAGCGCCGCGTGATCGTGCTCGTGCCCGGCACCGACGTGCTGACGGCGGCGGTGGACATCCCGGTGAAAGGCGGCGCCCGCCTCCAGGCCGCCCTGCCCTACGCGCTCGAGGAGCACCTCGCCGAGGACGTCGAGACGCTGCACTTCGCCGCCGGCCCGCGGCGCGCCAACGGCAAGGTGCCGGTGGCGGTGGTCCGGCGCGACACGCTCGTCGACTGGCTCGGGCGGCTGGCGGACGCCGGTATCACGCCCTGGTCCGTCGTTCCCGACACCTACGGCCTCGCGCGCATCCCCGGCACCATCAGCCTGCTCGTCTCCGGGGACGAGGTGATGATCAACGACGGCGCCGACGTGGAAGTCGTGATGCAGGGCGTCCGGCCCGGCGATGCGCTCGCCGCTATCGGCGCGCTCAACGGCGGGGACGGCGGGGACGATGCGCAAGACGCGGACGACGACGCGCCGGTGCTCGCCACCGGGGCGGCCGTGCCGCGGCATGCCCTCGTGTACTGCAATGCGGAGGACGACGAGCGCTACCGCCACGACTGGATCGTGCTCCGCCAGGAGCTCGAGACGCTCGACGTCCGGCTGCTGCCCGACGGGGTGACGCCGCGGCTCGCGGCAACCGTGGCCGCGGGCGCCGGCGTGAACCTGCTGCAGGGCGAGTTCGCAACCCGTACCGAATACGGTCCGCTGCTCCGCCGCTGGAGAGTCGCCGCGATCCTGTTCGGCGCCTTCGTCATGACGGCCCTCCTCGTCCGGGCAGCCGACCTCTACATCCTCGGCCGCGAGGAAGCCGCCCTGCGCGGCGCGTTCCTAGCCGAATACCAGGAGGTGGCGCCCGGCGCCCCGGCGCCGCGCGACCCGGCGGCCATCGTCGCGTCGCTGCGCACGCGCACCGGGCACGCCGAGGCGCCGCCGCGCTTCCTGCAGTCGCTGGAGGACCTGAGTCTCGCGCTGCGCACGCAGGAAGAGACGCGCATCGAATCGCTGAGCTATCGCGCCGGCGTCGTGGACGTCCGCCTGAGCGCGCCGAACGTGACGGCGCTCGACAGCATCCAGAAGTCGATTCGCGAGCGCGGCCGCTTCAAGGCGTCCATCCAGGGCACCAGCCAGCAGGGCGAACGGGTCAGCAGCCAGATTCGCCTGGAGGCGTCCCAATCGTGAGGGACTGGTTCGAAGGGCTGCAGCCCCGCGAGAAGGTGCTCGTCGCCACCGCCGGCGTCATGGTGGTCCTCGCCGTGTTCTGGCTCGGCGTGTGGGCGCCGCTCGAGCGCGGGCGGGCAAACGCGGCCGCCAACGTCGAAGTCTGGCGCGACGCGGTGGCCGAGCTGCGCGTGTTGAAGGGCGAGCTCAAAGGGGGCGCTTCTGCGCAGGAGAAGCTGCCCGCCGCGCGCAACCAGTCGCTCGTGGTGATCGTCGATCGGACGCTGCGCAGCCGCAACCTCTACAGCGCGCTCCAGCGCAGCACCCCGAACCAGGACAACGCGATCCAGCTCGTCTTCGAGGATGCCGCTTTCGACGACCTGGTGCTGTGGCTCGGGGACGTGTCCGCGGAGTACGCGCTGCGCGTGCAGGCGGCGGGCTTCAATCCCTCGAAAGAAGCCGCCGGGCGCGTGAACGCCACGGTCACGCTGGAGCGTTGACGGTGCCGCGCCCCGGGCGCCTGGTCGCGATCGGCCTCGCGATATTCCTGTGCGGCCTCGTCGCCCTGTTCCCCGCCCGCGTCGCCTATCGCGCGCTGGCGCCGGAAGGCGTGAGCCTCGCGGGTCTCTCCGGCACGCTGTGGAACGGCGCCGCGGCCGAAAGCAGCCTCGGCGGCGTGTACCTCAGCGAGCTCACATGGCGCTTCCGGCCGCTGGCGCTCTTCACCGGCAAAGCCGGATTCGCGGTCAGCGCCATGTCGAGCGCGGGCCCGCTGGCCGGGAATATCGCGGTCGGGCCGGGCGGGGCCGTGCACGTGGCGGACCTCCGGGGCAGCGTGCCGCTGTCCGCGCTCGGCGGGCTCGCCGCGCTCGGCGGCGTGGACGGAGTGCTCGAGCTCGACGTCGGCACGCTGGTGCTCGAGGACGGGCTGCCGGTTCGCGGCGCGGGCACGCTCGAGCTCAGCAACCTGCTCGTGCGCCAGCTCGCGCCCGCGCCGCTCGGCAATTTCCGCGCCCGCGTCGAGACCGTGGAGGACGTGCTCACGGCCACCTTCGAGGACGTTTCCGGCCTGCTCGATCTCGACGGCACGCTGGAGGTCCGGCCGGACCGCAGCTACTCGCTCGCCGGCCAGGTCGCGGCGACGGACAGGGCGCCGCAAAGCCTCGTGCGCCAGCTCTCGTTCCTCCCGACCGACGCGAGCGGCAAGCGCAGCTTCCGCATCGACGGCAAGCTGTAGCACGCGGCCGTCACGCGTCCGGCGGCAGCGGGACGAATTCCGCGAGCAGGGGGAAGTACAGCGCGGTCCGCACCGGCGCCCCGCTCAGGGCGGCATAGAGCCGCGCGTACTTGTCGAGCTGCGGGCGGTGGCGCGCGGTTTCCTGTGCCAGGAAGCCCGGCAGGTCGCCGCCCTCGTGCACGCTCGACTTGTAGTCCACGATCCAGTGCACGCCGTCGCCATCGATGCGCACGCGGTCGAGCACGACGGACTCGACGCGGCCGTTCCAGCGCCCGGTGATCGGCAGCTCGGCGTGCCCCGCGCCGGAAAGGAGCCAGCGCCCGCGCGGGTCGGCGAGGATGCGCTCGAGCGCCGTGCGCACGCGGCCGCACACCGCCGCGAGATCCGCCGCGGGCACGCCGAGCTCGACCGCCCAGCGGCGGGTCACCGTCGCGAGCGCCGCCGGCAGCGCGGGCGGCGTGTCGCGGGCCGCGTCGGTGATGCGTTTCAGCCAGCGATGCACGAGCGTGCCGGCGTGCCGCGTCAGGGCGCCGACCCAGTCGTAGGTCACCGGCCGCGCGGGCGTGTCGTCCGGCGCCTCGCCGGGGGGCGTGCCGACCAGCTCCGCCGGCGAGGGCAGGCGCGCGGAGGGGTCGGCGAGCCGCCGCAGCCGCGGGCGCCGCAGCACGCTGCGCTCGCGGGGCGCCGCGGCGCCTTCGTCGGCGCCCGCGAACGCCGCCTCGAACTCCTCGTGCACCGCCGGCCAGAGGCGGCCGAGCAGCGTACGCGAGGACGGCGTTTTCAGCCGTTCCCGGTCCGCGGCGGGCTCCACGTGCCCGACCAGGTGCAGGCTGCCGCGGGCCCGCGTGCACGCGACATACAGCAGGCGATCCTGCTCCAGCCGGTCCTTCTCCTGCCCGGCGGCCTCGATCCACGCGTGCAGGCGATCGTTCTCGATCTGCCCGTGCGCCCCGATCGGGCTCATGAGCAGGCCGTCGGCGCCGCTGCCGGGCAGCGCGAGCCAGCTCAGCACCCGCCGGCGGTCGCCGCGCGCGCCCCGGCCGAGTCCGTAGAGGACGACGTGATCGAACTCGAGGCCTTTCGCCCGATGGATGGTCATGATCTGCAGCCGCGCATCGGAGCGACCGCTCTGCACGCGCTCCCGGTCGAGCAGGAGCTCGAGCTCGGCGGGATCGGGCAGCGTGCCGGCGCTTTCGTTGCGCTCCAGCACGTCGAGAAAGCGATAGACGTTGTCCACGCCGCCGGCATCGAGGAGCAGCGGACCGCCGAGCGCGTACCACGCCCGCTCGACGGTCTCGCGCAGCGTGCGCAAGCCGTGTCCGTCGAGGAACGGCGAAAGCGTCTTGGCGAACCGGCGCACGCGCGCCTGGGCGTCGTCCGACAACGCGGCGATGCGCAGCTCGTCGTGCAGCAGCTCCCACACGGTGCGCGCGGCATCGTTGCGCACGAGCGCGTGCAAATCGGCCCATGCGAGGCCGACCCAGGGCGCGCGCAGCAGCGCGAGCCACGCGATGCGATCGCCGCGATGGCAGAGCGCGCGCGTGAGCGCGCGCAGCTCGATGATCTCCGGCACGTCGGTCAGCCGGTCGATTTCGACGGCCTGGTAGTCGATGCCGGCAGCGCGCAGGCGCTCGAGGAGAGGCGCGAGCTGGGCGCGGCTCCTCACGAGCACCGCTACCGATTGGTCGGCGGGATGCTCCGCGAGGCAGCGCTCGACCACCGCGAGCGCCGCTGCCGCTTCCTGGCGCGGGTCCGCGCCGATGACGGCGTGCATGCGGCAGGCTGCGGGGCGGTCCTCCACGGCGGCGACGGACGGTGTGTACGGTATGGCGCCGGTCGCCACGTCGTCGGACGCCGGGAACACTGCCGCGAAGACGCGGTTGAACCAGCTCACGAGCCCGGCGCCCGAACGGAAATTGCGCTGCAGGACCAATGGCTCGAGCGCGACGCCGCCGATGCCCTGCGCGCGCGCCAGCAGGAACTGCCCGACTTCGGCATCGCGGAAGCGGTAAATCGATTGCATCGGATCGCCGACGCAGAACAGCGTCCGGCCGTCGCCCGGTTGCCAGCCCGCGACCAGCTTCTCCAGCAACCGGTATTGCGCGAGCGACGTATCCTGCATCTCGTCGACCAGCAGGTGGCGGATGCCGTAGTCGAGCAGCAGCGCGACATCGCCGGGATCTTCCACGCTGCCGAGCGCCCGGTCGGCCGCGCTCGCGACCTCGACGTAATCCGTGACGGCGTGGGCGCGGAACAGGCGGCGCAGCTCGGCCGCGGCGATCGGCAGCAGCCGGAACAAGGCCTTCAGCACCGACCATTGCTCGTCCTCGTAGCGCGGCTCGGGCAGGCGCCGCACCTCGTCGAGGGCGTCACACAGCGCAGCGTCTTCGGTGAGAACGTCGAGCACTTCCTGCAGGCGAACGGCCTCGTCCGCGGCGAGCCCCCGGGCACGCGCGAGCGAGCGCCGCGCACGACCCGCCTTCGTGAGCAGCAACTCCGCGAGCCGGCGCCATTCGTCGACGGCGGCCGCGGCAGGCTCCGGCCAGTCGCCCGGCGGCAGCCGCCGCCGCAGGCTCTGCAGGCGGGCGGCGACCTGCGTTGCGATACTGTGCTCGAGCGCGCGGCGCACCCGCTCGCCCTCGGCGGCCGCGGCCAGCCCGGAGCCCTGGCCGGCGCCGAGCAAGGGCAACCACTGGTCGCGCATCGCGAGCATGTCCGTGAGGTGCGCCACGTAGGCGTCGGTGTCGTTTCCGAGGTGCCCGAGCACGCACTCGATCGCGCCGCGCTCCCCGGACCCTGCATCGGCCGCGAGCCAGTCGAGCGTGGCGGCCGCGGCCATGCCGTACCAGGCGCGAATCTCCTCGTCCGCGAGCAGGCGCGCCGCGCCGCCCAGGCCGGAGCTCAGCGGCAGCGAGGCGGCGATGCCCGCGTTCAGCGCATCCAGCGTCTGGATACGCAGCCGGCGCGGCGATTCGGTGAGGCCCCAGTCGCGCTCCGCGGAGCGCAGGAGCACGCGGCGCGCGGCCTGGATCGTCGTCCGGCGGTGCTCGGCGGCGGGCAGCGCCGCCGCGCCCGTCGCTTCCTCCAGCGCATGGATGACGCGCAGCTGCATCTCCTGCGCCGCCTTGCGGGTGAAGGTGATCGCGAGCACCTCCTCGGGCGCCTCGACGGTCGCGAGCAGCGCGAGGTAACGCTGCACCAGTAGCTCCGTTTTGCCGGACCCGGCCGGCGCCTGCACGATGAACGAGCGGCGCACGTCGAGCGCCGCGCGCCGCGCGTCGCTGTCGTCCAGGCGCGGGTCCGTGCTCGCGTCAGGGCTCACGCCTGAGCTCCTCGACGCGGCTCAGCAGGCCGAGCGGCCGCGCCTCCTCGCCGGGGCTCGCGACGTTCACGCGCACGTCTCCGGCGGCGAATGCCTCGACCGCGGCGTCGACGCGCCGCTGCCAGCGTGACAGCAGCTCGCCCCACTCGGCGGGCTCCAGCGGATCCTGGTCCACCGAGGCACCGATCGCCCGCCAGCGGACACCGGCGCCCGCGACCTGCACGATCGCGAGGCCGCCGACGGGCGCGGCCAGCGCGGCGGCGTACACCGCGAGCTGCAGGTCGACGAGCTCGCCGCCCCGGTCGAGCAGCGGTGCGTCCGCGCCCGTCTTGTAATCGATGACGAGCAGCGAGCCGTCCGCGAGGCGATCGACGCGATCCGTGCGCAGCCCGAGCCGCACGCCGTGCGCGACGAAGCCGAGCTCCGTCTCGACGCTTTCGACCGCGAACGGCCGGCGTGCCGTTTCCGTATCGAGGAAAGCGTCGAGCAGGGCGGCCAGGCGCTCGCGCTCCAGTGCCAGCAGGCTGCGCAACACGGCGTCCGCGTGCCGCTCGTGCGGCGCGAGCGCGGCCGTGAGCGACGCCGCGATGCGGGCGCGGCGCTGCACCGGGGTCCAGCTCGCGATCGCGGCCGAAGTCGGGCGCTCGGCGAGCAGGTCCTTCAGCGCCGCGTGCACGATCTGTCCCCTCCGCTTCGCCGCGAGACCAGGGCCGATGCGCTCGAGCGCGCGCGCGCCGAGGCGCCCGCGCGCGAACGCCGAGAACGGCTCGCGCGCCTGGTCGCGCACCGTGTACGCGCCGCCGCGGACCCGCTCGTCGGGCCGGACGCGCGGCACCGGATCGCGCACGGCGCGGTCCTGCGCGGCGCCCGCGAACAGAGCGGCGTGCCAGCCGGGATCGGCGGCCTCCTCTCCCGTTGCGCTCGCATAAGCGGCGAGCAACGGGCTCGGCGCGTGCGGCCGGTCGCCCTCCGCGGCGGGCCAGCCCAGCACGACCGCGGGTGCGGCCGCGGCAAGGCGCGCCAGCGTGCGCCTGGCGAACGCGAGCGTGTCCGCCGGGGTGGCATCCGGCATCCCGGCACGGCGCTGCAGCGCGCGCGCGACGAGCGGCAGCGGGTGCGCGGGCGGCGGCCACTGCAGCGCGTGCAGGTTGCCGATCCAGATGTGATCGAGCTCGAGGCCGAGCGCCTCCAGCGTGCCGAGCAGCCGTACCCGGCCCGGGCCGGACTCGGGCTGGAACACCGTCTGCGACGCGGCGCGCGCCAGCCGTGCGAGGGCTTCCGTGAAAGCGAGCCTTGGCCGCACCGGCTCGATGCGGGCCAGCTCGTTCATGAGCTCGCGCCAGCGGTTGACCAGCTGGAATTCCGCGCTGTCCAGCGGCCGCGCGCCGGGCCAGCCCACGGCCTCGAGCAGGTCGTGCATGCGACCCGCCCAGGCGGCCGGGGCGTCGCGCGGCGCGTCCCGGTGATGGCAGGCGGCGACCCGCGCGACGCGCTCGAGCCACGCGAGTGCATCCGCACCGTCTTCGCGCCCGCGCAGCGCGGCGAGAACGCCCGCCGCGCTCCAGCGACGCTCGGCGTAGCGGCGCAGGTCGAGCTCGAGGCGGCTGAGACCGTCGCGCGCCGGCTCGCCGGGGAATGGCGCCCGCAGGAGCATGCACACCTCGCGCACGGGGAGCGGCTGGCTCGTCCAGCGCAGCCACAGGAGCGCGGTCGCGATCAGCGGGTATTCGACGAGCGCGCGGCCGTACGACACCTGCACCGCCTCGGCATGCGCCCGGTCGCCCGCCTGCCAGCCCGGCACGAAGCCCTCGCGAACGAGCGCGGCGGCGCGCGCGGCATTCTGCTCGAGGCCGGGCCAGACGATCGCCACGCGGGCCGCCGCGTTCTCGCTCAGCCTGCGCCGCGCCCAGGCGCCCGCGGCGCGCAGCTCCGCGTCGGCGTGCGCGGAGCGCAGGACGCGGACCGCGGCGGCCGGCGGGCGCTCCGGCGGCTCCGTCACGCGGCAGCCGCGCCCGGCCAGCGCGTCGACGACCCGGCGCGCGGCGGGCGTCACGCGCTCGAAGCCCGCGAGCACGAGCTGCGGCGGCGCAGGCAGCCGTCCGTCCCCGAGCGCAGCGGCGACGAGCGCCGCGAGCCCGGCCGGATCGACCCAGCCGCGGCTCTCGAGGGTCCGGGCGTACTCGGCCGCGGCCCGTGCAAAACGCCGCTCGTCGTCGGTGGCGGCGAATCGCGCGAGCTCCCGCACGTCGACGCACCAGTCGTTCAGGCGCCGCCACGCGCGCTCGGCCTGCGGCACCAGGCCGGCGGCATCGACGCCGTCCAGCCCCGCGGCGCGCTCCAGGCACTCCTCCCAGAGCACGGCCGCCGCCTGCGCCGGCAGGCGCTGCGGGAACGTCGCCGGTTCCGCGGCGGCTTCGACGAGCGCATTGAGCCAGGCGTCCCACGGCAGGATGCGCGGGGTATGCCAGGCGAGCGCGCCCGCGGCGAGCTGCCGCTCCGCGTGCGCCTGCCTGAGCTCGCGCGCGAGCCGGCGCCCCGCGGTCACGATTTCGGCACCTTCCGCGATCGCGTCGTCGAGCCAGCCGTACGCGGTGGCGATCCCCGCCACGCTCAGACGACCCCTGCCTCGTGCAGGGCCGCGATGTCGGCGCCCGCGTAGCCGAGCTCCGTGAGAATCTCGCGCGTGTGCTGCCCGAGCACCGGCGGTGCGCTGTCGCAGCGCACCGGCGTCTCCGAGAAGCGCACCGGGTTGGCGATCGTCGGCACCTCGCCCGCGCGCGCATGCGGCAGCCGCCGCACGAGCTCGCGCTCCCGGGCGTGCGCGCCGCCGTACACCTGGGCCAGGTCGTTGATCGGGCCCGCCGGAATCCGTTGCCGCGCGAGCAGCTCCGCCCACTCGGCGGTGGAGCGCTCCCGGAACGCCGCGCCGAGCAGCGCAACCAGTTCCTCGCGGTGCGCGACGCGCGACGCGTTGCTCGCAAAGCGCGGCTCATCCGCGAGCTCGGGACGGCCGATGCAATCGCACAGCGCCCGGAACTGGCGCTCGTTGCCGACCGCGAGCATGAGGTGGCCGTCGCGGGTCGCGAACGCCTGGTAGGGCACGATGTTCGGATGCGCGGTGCCGAGCCGGCGCGGCACCTCGCCGCCGACGAGGTAATTCATGCCCTGGTTGGCGAGCCAGGCGACCTGCGTGTCGTACAGCGCGACGTCGACGTGCTGGCCGCGGCCGGTGCGCTCCCTCGCGTGCAGCGCCGCGAGCGCGGCGCTCGCCGCGTACATGCCGGCCATGAGGTCGGCAACGGCGACGCCGACCTTTTGCGGCGCGCCGCCCTCCTCGTCCGGTGCGCCGGTGATGCTCATCAGTCCGCCGGTCGCCTGGATCATGGCGTCGTAGCCGGGCTCGCCGGCGCGGCTGCCGCTCTGCCCGTACGCCGAAATCGAGCAGTACACGAGCCGCGGCACGCGCTCGCACAGGCTCTTCGCGTCGAGTCCGAAGCGCGCGAGCGAGCCCGGGCGGAAGTTCTCGAACAGCACGTCGCTCGCGTCGGCGAGCCGGCGCACGATCTCGCTGCCGCGCGGATCGGCGAAATTCACGGTCACGGAACGCTTGTTGCGATTCGCGGAATGGAAATAGGCGGCGTCGACGGGCGTGCCGTCGTTCGCGTCACGCACCCACGGCGGCCCCCACCGGCGCGTTTCGTCGCCGCCCGCCGGGTGCTCGACCTTGATCACTTCCGCGCCGTAATCGGCGAGCAGCTGGGTCGCCCAGGGTCCGGCGAGTATGCGGCTCAGGTCGAGGACGCGGATGCCGGTGAGCGGTGGCGCAGGAACGTTTTGCACCGCGCGATTGTCGAGTCCGGCGCGCGCGGTCGCAAGCCGCCGCCCCGTCCGGTCGATCCTTGCCGGAATTTCGCGTCGCGCAGGACGCGCAGGCACGTTGGCGACGCGCAAATGAAAACCCGGCCAACCCTTGCGGGTCGGCCGGGTGGGTCCGCACGGAGAATTGCGGATTGCGCGGCTGAGTCGCGGACGTCAGTCGATGCGGCTCAGCCTGGCTCTTCGACCTCGGCGCCTTTGACCTTACCCGGCTCCGGGGTCTGCGGTCCGGACAGCTTCTTCTTGCCGTAACGGACCAGTAACTGCTCGACCTGCTGCTCATCCACCCGGCTGATCGACTGGATGCCGACCTCTTCCGGGGTCAGCCCGCCGACGACGATGGCGTCGCCGCCGTAGGGGCAAAGCTGATCGTCGCGGGACGAAAACCCCAACTGGAACGACGATCGGAGCTCGAACGACGGTCGAAACAAGGTGACGAAATACGCCCGGTTGGCCGGGCCGTAGATCAGCAGATTGCGATCGTCGAGCGTCCTATAGTCTCGGATAGTCGCGATGAGGATGCAATCGCTGCCGCGATAATCGATGTCCCGGTCGGCCGTGGAAGGCTCGCCGGGAGTGCTCGCGCAACCCGCGAAAGCACTTAAACAAACGATCGCAAATACCAGTCGCAATTGCATATTTTGGTTTCCTCCCGATGGCCCCGGAAGCCCGCTGTCGGGGCCTCCGCTGCCCCCTCCCGTGCCTGTTTTGAGTCGCCGGAGAAGAATTAAGTTCAGGAGCCGCCCGCCCCCCCGGCCACCGGCCGCGCCGGATCGCGGATCCATTCGCTGAAGGAGCCGGCGTAGAGCTTCGGGGGGGCGAAGCCCGCGAGCGCCGCCGAGACGGCCAGGTGGCAGGCGGTCACGCCCGAGCCGCACATGGTCGTCCAGTCCCGATCGCGGCCGCCTCCCAGCACCGGCTCCCAGGCCCGGCGCAGCTCCGCGGGGCTTTTCCAGGTGCCGTCCGGGTTCAGGCTCTGCTTGAAAGGGAAATTCACGGCCCCCGGCACGTGCCCGGCCACCGTGTCGATCGGCTCGCGCTCGCCGCGGAAGCGCTCGGCTTCGCGCGCGTCCACGAGCAGCAACTCGCCGCGCTCGAGCCGTGCCGCCACCTCCGCGGTGGAGAGCACCCGGCCCGGGTCGGGCGAGGCCTCGTAGCGGGCCGGCGTGATCTCGGGCAGCGCGCGGGTCACGGGCAGAGCGGCCCGCTGCCACGCGGCGAACCCCCCGTCGAGCAGCCGGGCGTCCGGGTGGCCGACCCAGCCCAGGAGCCACCAGAGCCGCGCGGCGATGCCGCCGCCCGCCTGGTCGTAGGCGACGACGGTGGTCTCGCGGGTAATGCCGAAGCGCCCGAGGAGCGCCGTGAAATCGGCGGGATCCGGCAGCGGGTGGCGGCCGCTCTCCGGCGTGACCGGCGCCGCGAGAGCGCGGTCGAGGTCGGCATAGACCGCGCCCGGGATGTGCCCGGCGAGATAATCCGCGCGGCCCTGCTGCGGTTGCAGGAGATCGAAGCGGCAGTCCACGACGCGCCACGCCGGGTCGTCGAGGCGTTCGCTGAGCGCCTGCGGCGTGATGAGGATCTCTGCCATGTCCGTCACTCCGTTGAGCATGGGCCTTCCTTGTGCGAAGGATAGCCGTCGGTGAGAATACGCGGTTTTCGTGCCGCCCAGGGAGAACGCCCCGTGGAGAAAATACTCGTCGGGCTGAAACGCGTCGTCGATTTCAACGTGCGGGTGCGCGTGAAGGCCGACGGCAGCGGCGTGGAGACGGAAGGGCTCAAGATGAGCATCAATCCGTTCGACGAGATCGCCCTCGAGGAGGCGCTGCGCATCCGCGAGCGCGGCGAGGCGCAGGAGGTCGTGGTCGTCTCGATCGGCGGCAGCGAATGCCAGCAGCAGCTGCGGACGGGGCTCGCCATGGGCGCGGACCGCGCGATCCTGGTGGAAGCCGCCCCGGACCTCGACCAGCTGACGATCGCGCGCGTGTTTCTCGCGCTGGTGGAGAAGGAGCATCCGGACATCGTGCTGCTCGGCAAACAGGCGATCGACAACGACAACAACCAGACCGGCCAGATGCTCGCCGCGCTGTGGGGCCGGCCGCAGGCGACCTTCGCATCGAAGATCGTGCTGGACGGGACGACCGCGACGGTGACCCGCGAGGTCGACGCCGGCCTGGAGACGATCGCGGTCGACCTGCCGGCGGTCCTCACGACCGACCTGCGCCTGAACGAGCCGCGCTACGTGAAGTTGCCCGACATCATGAAAGCGAAGAAAAAGCCGCTGGAAACCGTGGCATTTTCCGACCTCGGCGTGGAGCAGGCGCCGGCGCTCGAGCCGGTCGCCTGGTCGCCGCCGCCGCAGCGGCAGAAGGGCGTGAAGGTCGAGGACGTCGCGGGTCTCGTATCCGCGCTCAGGGACCGGGGGCTGGTGCGATGAGCCGCGTACTCGTCATCGCCGAGCACGACGGCACCGCGCTGAACCCGAGCACGGCGAAATGCGTCGCGTGCGCCGCCGAGCTGCCGGAGCCCGAGATTCACGTGGCGGTGCTCGCGGAGCAAGGCGAGCCAATCGCCGCCGCGGCGGCCGGGCTCGCACACGTCGATAAGGTGCTCCGGATCGACCACCCCGCGAACGCGCACGCGCTCTCCGCGGTGCTGGCACCGCAGATCGCGGCGCTCGCCCCCGGCTATTCGCACGTCTTCGGCCCTTCGACGACGTTCGGCAAGGACCTGATGCCGCGGGTGGCGGCGCTCCTCGGGGTCAACCAGGTGAGCGACGTCATGAGCGTCGAAGGCGCCCGCCGCTTCCGCCGCCCGATCTATGCCGGCAACGTCATCCTGACGATCGAGGCACCGGCCGACCGCGTCGTGGTGGCGACGGTGCGCGCGGCGTCGTGGCAGGCGGTCGCAGGCGGTAACTCGGCGCCGGTCGAGGCCGTCAGCGTGGACGCGGAGCTGCCGCAGCACACGCGCTTCGTCGGGCTCTCGGCAGGCCAGTCCGACCGGCCCGACCTGCAGACCGCGAAGATCGTCGTTTCCGGCGGCCGCGCGCTCGGCAGCTCCGAGAACTTCGACATCATCTATCGCCTCGCCGACAAGCTCGGTGCCGCCGTCGGCGCTTCACGCGCCGCGGTCGATGCGGGGTACGTGCCGAACGACATGCAGGTCGGCCAGACGGGCAAGATCATCGCACCCGATCTCTACATCGCCATCGGCATTTCCGGTGCGATCCAGCACCTCACCGGCATCAAGGACGCGGGCACGATCGTCGCGATCAACAAGGACGCGGAAGCGCCGATTTTCGAAATCGCGGACATCGGCCTCGTCGGCGATCTCTTCACCCTGGTCCCGGAGCTGGAAAAAGTTCTCGGCTGACCCCGCGCCGCGCGATTCGCGATCACGGCTTCGTTCGGTCGCGCGCAATGCGCGCTCCTTGTATGTCGGCAGTCTTGCCTGATTAGCTACC
>CAZBGV010000045.1:0-23827 GCA_964491485.1 uncultured Woeseiaceae bacterium
TGGCCGTACACGCCTTCCATCAAGCTCACGCGCGAGCTGATGGACGATCGCATGTTCCCGCTGACGCTGGCGGGCCTCGAAGCCGGCATACGGCGCCTGCACTGACGTCCGGATGCCGCTGCCTGCGCAAAAGCTCAAGACCGCGCTGGTGCTGCCGGGCGGTGGCGCCCGCGGCGCCTTCCAGGTCGGCGTCCTGAAAGCGATCGCGGAGCTCCTGCCGCCGCGTGCGCCGAACCCGTTCCCGGTGATCAGCGGCACGTCGGCGGGCGCCATCAACTCCGTCGTGCTGGCGAGCAAAGCGCGGCGCTTCTGCCTCGCCACGGCGGAAATGGAACGCGTGTGGGGCAACTTCGAATCCGGGCAGGTGTTCCGCACGGATACGTGGACGATGCTGAAGAGCAGCCTGCACTGGATGACGGCGATCATCTCGGCGGGCCTGATCGCCGGCACGCCGCGCTCCCTGCTCGACAACTCGCCGTTGCGCGCGCTCCTCAGCCGCAATGTCCGGTTTCCGCGCATCGCAAGAGCAATCGAGGACGGCTACCTGCACGCGGTCGCGGTCACGGCCGCGAGCTACGGCACCGCGCGCTCGACCACGTTTTTCCAGGCGCAGCCCGGCGTGCGGACGTGGTCGCGCACCCGTCGCGTCGGCATCCGCCAGGCGTTGCACCTCGACCACCTCATGGCGAGCATCGCGGTGCCGATGATCTTTCCGCCGGTGCTGATCGGCAACGAGTATTTCGGCGACGGCGCCATGCGCCAGGCGACGCCGCTCAGCCCCGCGATCCATCTCGGGGCCGACCGCATCCTGGTGATCGGCGTGCGCAACGAGATGGCGGACGTCATCGATCCGGACATGTCCCGCCGGTTTCCGAGCTTCGGGCAGATCGCGGGTTACATGCTCGACACGCTGTTCCTGGACGGCCTGTATGCGGATGTCGAACGGATGACCCGCATCAACCAGCTGATCGACGCGGTACGGCCGGAGGACCGCAAGGGCATCGTCGCGCGCCTGAAGCCGATCGATACCATGCTGGTCGTCCCCAGCCGGGACCTGCGCGAGATCGCCTACGAGCACAGCCACCGCATGCCCCGGACCGTGCGCATGCTGCTGCGCGGGATCGCCGGCGAGAGCCGGAACGCGAACCGGCTGCTCAGCTTCCTGCTGTTCGAGAAGGAATACACGCGCGAGCTGATCGAGCTCGGCTATCGGGACGCGATGCGCATCAAGGACCAGCTGCGCGCTTTCGTGAGCGGCGCGGACGTGCCGCGGCTGTTCGCGCCTTCGTGGATCCACCACGATTTGAGCACCTTCGACGGCGAGGATGCCGGCGGCGCGACGCCGCGGCGCGCGCAGGCGGAGCCCGCCGCGCACTGAGGCACGCCCCGCCGCTGGGCGGTGTGATACAGGAGCCCGCCATGCGGGCGACCCAACCATTTGGTCGCCCGCATGGCGGGCTCCTACAGGAGGAAGGCCGTTCCGAGGGCGAGGAAAACGAGATAACCGATGACGTCGGTCACCGTCGTCACCATCACGCCGCCGGCAATCGCGGGGTCGATCCCCATGCGCTTCAGCGTCAGGGGAATCAGGAAGCCCACGGCCGCCGCCACGAACAGGTTGATCATCATGGCGCCGCCAATCACCGCGCCGATGTGCCAGTCCTTGAACCAGGCGTACGTGAACAGCCCGACCACCAGCGCCCAGGCGAGCCCGTTGAGGATGCCGACGCGCAGCTCCTTGTGCAGGATGCGGCGTGAGTTGGTCCGGTCGATCTGGCCGAGCGCGATGGCCCGGGTAATGATCGTCAGGGACTGGTTGCCCGCGACTCCGCCCATGCTCGGCACCACCGGCATCAGCACCGCGAGCAGCACGATCTTGTCGATTGTCGACTGGAACAGGTCGACGACGGAGGCCGAGAGAAAAGCGGTGATCATGTTGATGCCGAGCCACACGGCCCGGCGCCGCGCGCTGGTCGTCGCCGGCGCGAACAGATCGTAGTCCTCGTCGAGGCCGGCCGCGCTCATGATCGAGTGCTCCGCCTCGTCGCGGATCACGTCGACGATGTCGTCCACCGTGATGCGCCCCACGAGCCGGTGGTTCTCGTCCACGACCGGCGCGGAAAGGAGGTCGCGGTTCTCGAACTCCCAGACGACCTCCGCGGAGCTGGTGCGGGCGGGAATCGGCAGCACCTCCGGCGACATGACCTGCGACACCGTCTTCTGCGGATCGTTGACGAGCACCCGGGACAGGAACAGGGAGCCCAGGTAGACGTTGTCGCGGTTCACGACGTAGATCGTGTCCGTGCCATCGGGAATGTGACCGCGCGCCCGGAGATAGCGCAGCACGACGTCGAGCGTGACGTCCGGGCGGACCGTCACGATGTCGACGTTCATCAGGCCGCCGGCCGTATCCTCGGGATACGAGAGCACCTGGCTCAGGCGCTCGCGATCCTGCACGTCCATCGAGTGCAGGACCTGCTGGGCCACGGCTTCCGGCAGGTCGACGAGCAGGTCGGCGAGGTCGTCGAGCTCCATGCCCTCGGTCGCCGCCACGAGGCGCTCGGCGTCCATGCCGCTGATCAGGGTGTCGCGAACCTCCTCGGCGAGCTCGACGAGCACGTCGCCTTCGCGCTCCGGGTCGACGATTTCCCAGACCAGCGCGCGCTCGCTCGGCGGCAGCGATTCGAGGAGGCGCGCGGTTTCGGACGGCGTCAGGCCGGCAACGAGCCTTTCAGCCGAGCGCAGGCCGCCGCTGCCCAGCTTGTCCCGGAGCAGCTCGAGGGTGGTCTGCGTCGGCTCTTTCGTTTCCATACGGGCGAGTTCCGGCTGCACGCGGACGCGCGCCGCTGATAAAACCAGCGCAGTCTAGCAGGCCGACTCTGCCTACCGCTCGTGTGCCGGGCGGGAAGGGAGCTCGTTGTGCCGGGTCAGGACCGGCGCATGATGCTTCTGGAGGGCGCGGGCGAGCTTCTCCGCCATGTACACCGAGCGGTGCTGGCCGCCGGTGCAGCCGATGGCGATCGTCAGGTAACTGCGACTGAAGCTCACGTACTCGGGTATCCAGCGCAGGAGGAAGGCGAGGATGTCCTCGTACATGCGCACGAACGCGGGCTGCGCGTCGAGGAAGCGGACCACCGACTCGTGGTGTCCCGTGAGCGCGCGCAGCTCGTGCTGCCAGTAGGGGTTCGGCAGGCAGCGGAGATCGAACACGAAGTCGGCGTCCGGCGGGATGCCGTGCTTGTATCCGAAGGACTGGATGAGCACCGACAGCATGCTTTTCTCGCGCGGGCCGACGCGCCGCCGGATGATGGACCCGAGCTCGTACACGCTGGTGCGCGAGGTGTCGATGATGAGGTCCGCCGTGTTGATGACCTCGCCGAGCAGCTCGCGCTCGTTCGCGATTGCCGTCCGCAGCGCGGTGCCGTGCCGGTCGAGCGGATGGCGGCGCCGCGTCTCGCTGTAGCGCTTGAGCAGGATCTCGTCGCTGGCCTGCAGGAAAAGCACGTCGGTCTGGACGCCGTGCCTGCGCAGCTCGTCGATGAGGCCCGGCAGCCGCTCGAGGTCCTGGCGGCGGTTGCGGGCGTCGACGCCCACCGCGATGCCCGACGAGCCGTCGTCCATCCGGCTCACCTCGTCGAGCAGCGATTTGAGGAGTGCGGCGGGCATGTTGTCGATGCAGTAGTAGCCGAGATCCTCGAGCACGTGCAGCGCCACGCTCTTGCCCGAGCCGGAGAGCCCGCTGATGATGATGAGCCGCTTGTCGGCGGGCCGGGGCGGCGCCGCGCCGGTTTCAGCCATGCCGCGTCCCCCCGGCTTTGAGCCCCGGGCCCTCGTCCGCCGCGAGCAGGGCGCGGTAGAGCGCGCGGTCGTCGGGCGCGGCGCGCAGCCTGGCGAGCAGGGGACCATCGGTCAGGAGCTCGGTGATCCGGTCCACCGCGCGGTAGTGCGTCTCCTCCAGCACTTCCGGCACGATCAGGCCGAACACGAGGTCGACGGCCTCGCCGTTCACGGCGTCGAATTCCACGGGCGCCGCGAGGCGCAGGAGCGCGCCGCGCGCCGCCGTGACCTCCGCCATGCGGCAGTGCGGGAAGGCGGCGCCTTTGGCGAGCGACGTGCAGCCGAGCCGCTCCCGCTCCACGAGCCGCGCGAACACCTCTTCCGCGGACAGCCTGGGGGCGGGCTTCGCGAGCCGCTCGCTCAGGAGCTCGAGGCAGTGCTTCTTGCTGCGCGCCTCGACCCCGGCCGCGACGCTTTCAGGTTGGATGATTTCCCGCAACAACATTGGTGTCAGGAGCCGCGCGGCAGGCAGGAGAGCGTGCCGCGCGGCCCGGCAGTCAACTGAACCTTCGCTTGTCCATGTCGCGGGCGCGATGATCGACGAGCTTCTCTTTGTACTTTCTTACCCGTCTGTCGAGCTTGTCGACGAGCGTGTCGATGGCGGCGTACATGTCCTTCTCGATGGAATCCGCGTAGATCTGCCCGCCATTGACGTTTACCGTGGCCTCGGCCTTGTGCCTCAGCTTCTCGACCCTGAGGATGCAATGCACGTCCGATACGAGGTCGAAGTGCCGTTCGATCTTCTCGATCTTGTTGCGGACATAACTCCTCAGCGCCGAGGTGATTTCCAGCTGGTGGCCCGTAACACTCAATTGCATCTCGTCTTCTCCCGAATCTGTTATCTGCGCTGACCGCGCCCCCGTTGCCCGCCGGCGAGCCGGCGGCACGGGCGAGGCGTTCCCTGCCTCGCACCGGCAGGCCATTCGCGAGCAGCCTGCCGGGCGGATCTTCCGGTCGACGGTCAAAGATCAGCTACGCCGGATTGCCTCACCTCCTTCGAAGACGGGCCGAGTGACCGGGCAGGCGCCTGCGGCGCGCCGCCGTCGGCCTTGCCGGCGGCACGCCTGCGTGATCGGGCAGGACCTGGTGCTTTCCCGGGCCGGGCGGGGAGCGCCGGTCCCTTTGATGTTCGGCGTGACGAGGCGGACTCGCTGCGGGCCGTTTCTCATTTCGGCGCCCGCACGCGGCGCTCGCTCGACGACGGGATTTTCATCGCCTCACGGTATTTCGCGACCGTGCGGCGGGCGACGGAGATGCCCTCGTCGGCGAGCATCCTTGCGATCTTGCTGTCGCTCAGGGGCTTACCGGGGTTCTCCGAGCCGATGAGCTTGCGGATCTTGGCCCGCACCGACGTCGACGACTGGTCCTCGCCCGCGGTCGACGTCAGGTGGCTCGAGAAGAAATACTTGAACTCGAACACGCCGCGCGGCGTGTGCATGTACTTGTTGGTGGTGACGCGGGAAATCGTCGACTCGTGCATGCCGATTTCCTCGGCGACGTCACGCAGCACCAGCGGCTTCATCGCTTCCTCGCCGCGATCGAGGAATTCCTGCTGGCGCGAAACGATGCAGGTCGCCACCTTGAGCAGCGTCTCGTTCCGGATCTCGAGGCTCCGCACCAGCCAGCGCGCTTCCTGCAGCTGCGTGCGCAGGGCCGCGTGGTCGCTGCTCCCGCGCAGGAGCTGCGCGTAGCGCTGGTTTACCGACAGCCGCGGTATGCCGGACGAGCTGATCTCGACCTGCCAGCGGTCGTCGACCTTGCGCACGAACACGTCCGGGATCACGTACTCGGCCTTGGCGGTGCTGACCGCCTGCCCGGGCCGCGGGTTGCAGGAGCGGATCAGCGCGAGGGCGTCGTGCAGGTCCTCTTCCGATACCCTGAGCGCCCGGCGCAGCTCCGAGTATTCCTGCGCGGCAATCGCGTCCAGGTGCTCGGCGGAGAGGCGGATCGCCAGGTTCAGCCCCGGCGTCGCGCGATCCAGCTGTTCGAGCTGCAGGATGATGCATTCGGACAGCGAGCGCGCGCCGACGCCGGCCGGATCCATGCGCTGCACTTTCGCGAGGACGCGCTCCACTTCCTCGAGGCTGACCTGGGACTCGTCGCCGACGAATTCCGTGATTTCGGCCAGGTTGATCGTGACGTAGCCGTCGTCGTTGATGGCGTCGATCAGCGCCTCGCCGAGCACGTATTCGCGCGGCGTGAAATCCTCGAGCTCGAGCTGCCACAGCAGGTGCTCGCGCAGCGACTGCCCGCTCTGGTCGGCGTATTCGTTGATGGGGCGGCCTTCGCCGTTCCAGCTCGATTCCTGGATCCGCTCCATCGGGTTGGATTGCCAGCTGTCCTCGGGCTTGATCGCCTCGACTTCAGCCGTGGTTTCCGCGCTCGCCTTCGGGACATCCGGGAGATCTTCCATCTCCAGCATGATGTTTTCCTCGAGGGCGTCCTGGATCTGCGCGCTGAGATCCAGCACCGGTAGCTGCAGCAGGCGGATCGCCTGTTGCAACTGGGGAGTCATCGTGAGTGACTGCCCGAGCTTGAGCTGCAAAGAGGGCTTCAGCATACGATCACACGCATTCAGTGCCGCGTCGCGGCGCCGCCGTCATGCCGTACATCGCATTTTGCGTCAGAGCTTGAACTCCTGTCCGAGATACACCTCTCGGACGTGCTGATTACGCAGGATCTCCTCGGGCGGACCCGAGGCAATCAGGGTCCCTTCGTTGAGTATATAGGCTCTGCCGCAAATTCCGAGGGTCTCTCGTACATTATGGTCAGTGATCAGGACGCCGATCTGGCGATCGCTCAAGTGCCTGATAATGCGCTGGATATCCAGCACCGAAATGGGATCCACGCCGGCGAACGGCTCGTCCAGCAGCACGAAGCGGGGATCCGCCGCCAGTGCGCGGGCGATTTCCACGCGCCGGCGCTCGCCGCCCGAAAGGCTCATGCCGACGCTGGTGCGCACGTGTCCGACGTGCAACTCGTCCAGGAGCTTTTCGAGCTCCTGCTCGCGGCCGTGCCGGTCGAGGTCGGAACGGTTCTCGAGGATCGCGAGAATGTTTTCCTCGACGGTGAGTTTGCGGAAGATGGAAGCTTCCTGCGGCAGGTAACCCAGGCCCATGGCCGCGCGCCGGTGCATCGGGAGGCTCGTGAGATCGTGCCCGTCCAGCAGGATGCGGCCGCGATCGCAGGGGATCAGCCCCACGATCATGTAGAACGCGGTGGTCTTGCCGGCTCCGTTCGGTCCGAGCAGCCCGACCACCTCGCCGCTCGTGATTTCGAGCGAAATGCCTTTGACGACTTCGCGGAACTTGTAACGCTTCGAGATTCCCTCGACGCTCAGGATGCTCATGGGCCGTCCGCGTCGTGTCGCGGCCGGTCGGGCGCGGGCTCTGCGGGTTCCGCGCCGTCGCGGCGCTGGTCCGGCGGGGGCTCCGCGTTTTCCGGTTTTTCCGCGGGATGCTCCGCCGCATCGGCGGGCGTGTACCGCACCCGGACTTTTCCCTGGCCCCCCGTGTTCGCCTTGATCCGCTGTTCGGCGATGTTGTAGACGAGATAGTCGCTCGAGATGCTGTTGCCGCCCTCGGTGATCACCGCGTCGCCGGAGAACTCCACCACCCGCCGGGTGAAGTCGTAGAGCAGCTTTTCGGCCTGCGCATGCGTGACCGCGGCGCTGCCGGGGCGGCGCAGCTCGAAAGTGGCCGGCGAGCCCGTGATCCGCGCGCTCTGCAGCTCCTTGTTGCGGAACTGCAGGTCGGCGGTGTCGCACTCGACGCGCCCGTCGCGCGCCTCGATCACCACGTTCCCCGACAGGTGCCAGTCGCTGTTGTCGAAATCGAGATCGCTGCCGCGCCCGACATCCGCCTGCACCGCGATGTCACCCTGCGTCAACCGCAGGCCGTGATAGACCTGGGTGGAGGTCTTCCGATCCCACTCCGCGGATTCGGCATCCATCGAGATCGGCTGCTCGACGTTGGCGTCCTGTGCAGCGGCCGTGCCGACGAGGAGGGCGCAAACGACGCCCGGGAGGATGTGACGCATTCCGGATGCCGTCCTTTCTCTCGGATTCCTCACGGAACGAACCGGCCGCTCACGTTGGACTTGAGCTCGAGCCGGCCCTCTTCGAGCAATGCTAGCATGCCGGTTGCGGTCACACTTTGCGTGCCGATGCTGATCCGCACGTGCTCGTCCGTCTCCGCCCGATAGCGCTCCGGCTCGAGCTCGAGCCAGGGGGTGCGGATCTCGGTCACCTGGCCGTTTTCGCCGGCCTCGCTCACGGCGTGCACGTGGCCGCTCAGGATCACGCGCTGCTGGTCGGGGCCCACGGTCGCCCTGTCCGCGTTCAGGACCCACGGAATTTCGCTGGCCGGCGAATAGCGGATCTGCACGTTGCGCAGCTCGATCTCCCGGTCCTCCTTCTGCACGGCGTAGTCGGCGAGGATTTCATAGAGCAGGTTGCCTGCCTCGCCCATCCCGAGGATGCGCGCCGACCGGAGGTAAAAACCCTCGCTGAAGGTCTTGTGTGCGGCGTCCTCGGATTCCGGCTGCCGCAGGCTTGCCGCGAGGTACCAGGTGCCGACCGCGACCGCGGCGAGCGCCGCGGTCCCGATGACGTCACGGACCCTCACGGCCGGCCGCGCCTCCGCGCAGGATCAGGTCGCAGACCTCGCGCACCGCGCCCTCACCGCCGCGCGCGCGGGTGACGTAATCGCAGGCGGCCTTCACCTCGTCGACCGCGTTGGCGACCGCCACGGCGAAACCCACCCGGCGCAGCAGCGGCAGGTCCGGGACATCGTCCCCGGTGTAGGCGCATTGCGCGGCCGTGAGCTTCAGCGTCCCGAGCAGCGTCTCGAATGCCGCTACCTTGTCCTCCACGCGCTGCAGGAGGTGAGCAACCCCGAGCTCGCGCATGCGGATGCGCACCGCCTCGGACTCGCGGCCGCTGATCACGGCGACGGCGATGCCGGCGCGGAGCAGTGCCTTGACGCCGTAACCGTCCTGGGTGCAGAACGCTTTCGACTCGACGCCGGCGTCGGACAGCCACAGGCGTCCGTCCGTGAACACGCCGTCGACGTCGAAAGCCGCGAGCCGGATGCCGCGCGGGATCCTGTTCGGCGCGGGCGCGCTCACATAATGCCCGCGCGGAACAGGTCGTGGATGTTGAGCGCGCCGACCAGCCGCCGCGCCTCGCCGGTCACGAGGAGGCCGTTGATCTTGTGCTCCTCGAGCATGTGCACCGCTTCGGCCGCCAGCACATCGGGCGCGATCGTCTTGCAGTTGCGGTGCATGACGGCGGCCATCTCGGTGCGGTGGACGTCGACCCCGGCATCGAGCGCGCGCCGCAGGTCGCCATCGGTGAAGATGCCGAGCACGCTGTCGTTTTCATCGACGATCGCGGTCATGCCGAGACCCTTGCGCGACATCTCGACCAGGCCTTCGCCCAGGAAGACGTTCTCGCGCACCTTCGGGACCTCCTCGCCGGTACGCATCACGTCGGCCACGCGCAGCAGGAGACGCTTGCCCAGGCTGCCGCTGGGATGGGAGCGCGCGAAATCCTCCGCGGTGAAGCCGCGGCTCTCGAGCAGCGCCACCGCGAGCGCGTCGCCCATGGCGAGCATTGCCGTGGTGCTGGCGGTGGGCGCGAGATTGAGCGGGCAGGCCTCCTCGTCGACCGCGACGTCGAGGCACACGTCCGCGGCTTTCGCGAGCGTCGAGCCCGGCTTGCCGGTCATCGAGACCAGCTTCGCGCCCATGCGCTTGACGAGCGGGAGGATGGTCACGATCTCCTGCGTCTCGCCCGAATAGGAAACGGCGAGCATCAGGTCCTGCTGGGTGATCATGCCGAGGTCGCCGTGGCTCGCCTCGGCGGGGTGCATGAAGAACGCCGGCGTGCCCGTGCTGGCGAGCGTCGCCGCGATCTTGCGCCCGATGTGTCCGGACTTGCCCATGCCGGTGACGACCACCCGGCCGGTCGTCTCGAGGCACAGCCGGCACGCGGCGACGAACGCGCCGTCCAGCCGGTCCTTGAGGCGCCGCACGGCGCCTGATTCGATGTCGAGCACCCGGCCGGCCAGTGCCAGCAGTTCGTCGGAAGAGAGTGCCGCCCGCATGAGCTCCCCGGCCCCGGCCTGTTCGCAAATGCGCACAGTTTACCTCGGGTCCCGGGTTTTCGGGCTCTGCTACACTGCGCCGATGGACCCACAGGCAATCGCAAGGCTGATCGAAGAAGGCATGCCCGGCGCCCTCGTGCGCGTCGCGAGCGACGACAATACGCATTTCCAGGCGCTCGTGGTCTCGGAGTCGTTCGCGGGATTGAAGGCGCCCGCGCGGCACCGGCTCGTCTACGCCTGCCTCGGGGAGCGCATGGGCAACGAGATTCACGCCCTGTCGATTCGCGCGCTCACACCCGACGAATGGCGCGCTGCCGGCGGGTAGCTTGGACAAGCTGCGGATCACGGGGGGAACCCGCCTCGAGGGTGAGATCCCGATCTCCGGCGCCAAGAACGCGGCGCTGCCGATCCTCTGCGGCACGCTGCTCGCTTCCGAGCCGGTGGCCGTCGGCAACGTTCCGCACCTGAAGGACGTCTCCACCACCATCACCCTGCTGCAGAGCATGGGCGCCGCGGTCACCGTCGACGACAAGCTGAACGTCGAGGTCGACGCGAGCGGCACGCGCGAGCACCGCGCGCCCTACGAGCTCGTGCGCACGATGCGCGCGTCCATCCTCGTGCTCGGCCCGCTCGTGAGCCGCTTCGGCGAAGCCGACGTGTCGCTGCCCGGCGGCTGCGCCATCGGCGCGCGCCCCGTCAACCTCCACGTCGCCGGCCTGCAGGCCATGGGCGCCGACGTAACCGTCCGCAACGGCTACATCAAGGCGCGCGCGCGGCGCCTGCGCGGCGCGCACATCGTGTTCGACACCGTGACGGTCACCGGCACCGAGAACCTCATGATGGCCGCGGTCCTCGCGGACGGCGAAACCGTCCTCGAAAATGCCGCGCGCGAGCCCGAGGTCGTCGATCTCGCCCGCTTCCTGAACGGGCTCGGCGCGGACGTGGAGGGCGCCGGCACGAGCAGCATCCGCGTTCGCGGCGTCGACGCGCTGCACGGCGGACGCTATCTCGTCATGCCCGATCGCATCGAAACCGGCACCTACCTGGTCGCGGCCGCCGTGACCGGGGGCCGCGTGCGCCTGAAGGGCACCAGCCCCGCGATCGTCGATGCCGTGCTCCTCAAGCTCCGCGAAGCCGGCGCCGCCATTCGCTGCGGCGACGATTGGATCGAGCTCGACATGGGCGGCCGCCGGCCGCGCGCCGTGGACATCCGCACCATGCCCTATCCCGGCTTCCCGACCGACATGCAGGCGCAGTTCTGCGCGCTGAATGCCGTGAGCGACGGCGTCGGCACCGTCATCGAAACGGTGTTCGAGAACCGCTTCCAGCACGTCCTCGAGCTGCAGCGCATGGGCGCCGACATCCGCATCGAGGCCAACACCGCCATCTGCCACGGCGTCGAGAAGCTCACCGCCGCGCCGGTGATGGCCACCGACCTGCGTGCCTCCGCCGGGCTCGTGCTCGCCGGTCTCGCTGCGGAGGGCGAGACCGTCGTCGACCGCATCTACCACGTCGACCGCGGCTACGAGCGCATCGAGGAAAAGCTCTCCCAGCTCGGCGCCCACATCCGCCGCGTCCCCCGCTGACCCGCGCACCCCGCGCGGGCCAACCGCCGCCAGACCGAACAGCCACGCCACGCTCCGTCGGAGCCCGCCATGCGGGCGACCGCGATTTTTCATCGTGGCCCGCGCTCTTCGAGAACTTGGCTTCGTTCTACGTTTATGCCTTCGTTCGGTCGCGCGCGTGGCGCGCTCCTACAGGCGCACGACGCAAACGCTGCGAGCCACCGAATGAGGGCAGTGCCGGTGGCGGCGGCGGGCGGTCAGCCGGCGGGGCGTTCGGCGGCGGTGAGGGTGGCGGTGAACGGCTGGCCTTCGCGCCAGCCTTCGAGGTCGATCTTGTCGCCGGGCTCGAGGGCCGCAACCAGCAGGCGCGCCTGCTGGTTGCTGCGGATGGATTCGCCGTTGATGGACAGGATCACGTCGCCGGGCCGGAGGCCCGCGGTCTCGGCCGGGCCGCCCTCGATGATGCGGGTCACGAGGATGCCGAGGTTCGGCTCGAGGCCCAACGATTCGGATTCGGCGCTCGAGAGCTCGTCGGTTTCGAGGCCCAGCCAGCCGCGGATGACCCGGCCGTGCTGCTTGATTTCCTCCACGACCCCGCGCACGAGGTCGACGGGGATGGCGAAGCTGATACCCTCGGTGCCGGCGTCCTGCGCCAGCACGGCGGTGTTGATGCCGACCAGCTCGCCCAGCGTGTTGACGAGCGCGCCGCCGGAGTTGCCGTCGTTGATGGCCGCGTCCGTCTGGATGAAGTTTTCGTAGGTCGTGAGCTCGAGCTCCCCGCGGCCGGTCGCGCTGACGATCCCCTGGGTGACCGTTTTCGCGAGCCCGTAGGGGTTGCCGATCGCGAGCACGACGTCGCCGATGCGCACGTCGCCGGAGCGCCCGAGGGGGATGGCCGGCAGCGGCCCGAGATCGACCTTGAGGAGTGCGAGATCGGTTTCCGCGTCGACGCCCACGACTTCGGGGTCCGCGATGCGCCCGTCGCTCATCTGCACGCGGATTTCGTCCGCGTCCGCGACGACGTGATAGTTCGTCACGAGGTAGCCCTGGGGGTCGATGACGACCGCCGAGCCGAGGCTCGTGTTCAGCCGGTAGCGCCCGCGCGCGCCGGGGGCGTCGGCGGATTCGACGAGGCGGCGGGTATAGACGTTGGCGACGGCGGGCGCGCTGACCTCGACCGCGTCGGCGTAGCTCGCCGGCCCGGCCTTGCCGGGCGATCCCCTGCCGTCCAGGCTCGGCAAGAGCTCCGGCTTCAGGACGACGATGACGAACGCGAACGCCAGCCCGACGACGATCGACTGGACGACGAAGAACAGGATGGATTTGAACCGTGCCAAGTTCAGTTCCGTTGCAACCAGGAGCGGGCAGGCGTGCTCCGGCTCTCCGGCCCGCGCCTAGCCAATTTCGAGAACCGCCGTGTATAATGCCGCATTGATTCCGCACCCGTGCCCCGAATGAGTCGTCATCCCGACGGCAACGGGGTCTGCTGCAAATCTACCAGTTTTCGAACAATGCAAAAATCGCCCAGGGCGGGGCAACACGAAGACCAGAGCGAGGACAGCTTGAGCCAGTCACCCTCTCCGGCAATCATGACTTCGTGGTGCGCACGCCGGGGCCGCGGTCCGCGGCCGGATCATCGGAGCGATCATCGACGATCCCTCGACGCCGTTCCTGCCGCTCACCAATTTGCCGCACCGTAAGCGGGGCTCCTGTTCGGTAATGGGCGACGACGTGTTGGCTGCGGAGCTGTTGCGACAGCTTCCGGCTCCGGAGGCGAGCGAGGGGTATGCGGCGCGGTGCCGCTTTCGGCGTGGACCTGACAGCTACGGATGTGGCCGGCGTTGCTGCCGGCCGGTGATTGGGAGCACCTGATGGCCGAAGACGACGTTGATCGCAACAGGCGTCATTTTCTGACCGTTCTCACGGCGGTAACGGGAGGCGTAGGGATTGCGGCAGCGTCCGTTCCCTTCCTCGCGTCCCTGCGGCCGAGCGCCCGTGCGCTCGCCCTCGGCGCGCCCGTGGAAGTGTCCGTCGGCTCGCTGGAGCCGGGGGAGATGATCCGCACCATCTGGCGCGGCAAGCTGATCTATGTCGTGCGGCGCCCGAAGAAGCTGCTCGAGCTGCTCCCGAAAGCGGTGCCGTTCCTGCGCGACCCGGAGTCGAAGGACGTCGATCCGAAGGACCAGCCGGAATACGTCGATAATGCATGGCGCTCCATCCGGCCGGAATTCCTGGTCGTCGAGGGCTCGTGCACGCACCTCGGCTGCGCACCGCTGCCGGAGTTTCACGTCGGTCCCGCACCGAACTGGTTCGGCGGGTTCTTCTGCCCCTGTCACGGCTCGAAGTTCGACATGGCCGGGCGCGTCTACAAGGGTGTGCCTGCGCCGACGAACCTGAGAATTCCGCCGTACCGCTTCATCCAGGACGACGTCATCATGATCGGTGCAGAGAACGGAGCTGCATAATGGCCCGGATCGAGTCCGAAATCGGCAAGCCGCAAGGCGGCCTCATCAAGTGGATCAACGATCGCTTTCCGCTGCTGGATACCATCCGCTATCACGCGACCGAGTACTACGCATCCAAGAATTTCAATTTCTGGTACGTCTTCGGGGTGCTCGCGCTGACGGTGCTGGTCATCCAGCTCGTCACGGGCATCTTCCTGACGATGAACTACAAGCCGTCGGCGGAAGACGCGTTCGCCTCGGTCGAATACATCATGCGGGACGTCGACTTCGGCTGGCTCATCCGCTACATGCACTCGACCGGCGCGTCGTTCTTCTTCATCGTCGTGTACCTGCACATGTTCCGGGCGATGCTGTACGGCTCGTACAAGAGGCCGCGCGAGCTGATCTGGATCATCGGCATGCTGATCTTCTTCGTGCTGATGGCGGAGGCATTCGCAGGCTACCTGCTGCCGTGGGGCAACATGTCCTACTGGGGCGCGCAGGTGATCATCTCGCTGTTCGGGGCCATTCCGTTCGTCGGTGATGCGCTCGTCGAGTTCATCAAGGGCGACTATTCCATCTCCGACATCACGCTGAACCGGTTCTTCGCGCTGCACGTCGTGGCCTTGCCGCTGGCGCTGATCGGCCTGGTGTTCGTGCACATCGTGGCGCTGCACCACGTGGGCTCGAACAATCCCGACGGCATCGAGATCAAGGAGCACAAGGGGCCGGACGGGGCGCCGCTCGACGGCGTCGCCTTCCACCCGTACCACACCAGCAAGGACCTGGTCGCCATCATCGTTTTCCTGATGGTGTTTTTCGTCGTGGTCTTCTTCGCACCCACCATGGGCGGGTATTTCCTCGAGCATGCGAATTTCGAGCCGGCCAACACCAAGGCCACGCCCGAGCACATCGCGCCCGTGTGGTACTTCACTCCTTATTACGCGATCCTGCGCGCGGTGCCGAACAAGCTGTGGGGCGCCATCCTGATGGCTTCCGCGGTGCTGCTGCCGCTGTTCCTGCCGTGGCTGGACCGCTGCCGCGTCAAATCGATCCGCTATCGCGGCTGGATCTACCGCACCGCGCTCAGCCTGTTCGCCGTGAGCTTCCTCGCGCTCGGTTGGCTGGGGCTGCAGCCGGCCACCGGGGTGTACGTGACCTTCGCCAGGGTGTTCTCGATCGTGTATTTCGCCTTCTTCCTGCTGATGCCTTACTACACCACCATCGACAAGACTAAGCCGGTGCCGGAAAGGGTGGTCTATCATGGTTGATGCTTACAGCCGCGTGGCCGCGATCGTCGCTGCCATCCTGCTCCTGGCGGCGGGCGCCGCCGGGGCGCAACAGCTCCAGGAGATCGAGCTCGAACCCGCGAAGAACGACCCGGGCAACGTCGCGTCCCTGCAGCGCGGCGCGCGCAACTTCATGAACTACTGCGCGGGCTGCCACTCGGCGAAGTACGTGCGTTACAACGTCATTGCCAAGGACCTGATGCTGCAGGAACAGCAGGTCATCGAGAACCTGATGTTCAACGCCGAGAAGACGTTCGAGACGATCGAGACCAGCATGCCGGCGGACGCTGCCGAGCGCTGGTTCGGCCGCCAGCCGCCCGATCTGTCGCTGATCGCCCGCTCACGCGGCACGGATTACATCTACAATTTCCTGCGGGGCTTCTACCTCGATCCGGACAGCCCGACGGGCGTGGACAACCGCGTTCTGCCGAATACCGCGATGCCGGACGTGCTCTGGCGCCTCCAGGGGTACCAGAAAGCCGTCTACGAGCCCGCGGACGCCGCCGAGGTGCCGAAGTTCAGTCATTTCGAGTCCGTGACCCCGGGGGCGCTGTCGCCGGAGGAGTTCGACGCTTTCGTGCGCGACACCGTCAATTTCCTGGAGTACATCAGCGAGCCGGTGCGCGCGACGCGCCGCGTCCTGGGCGTCTGGGTCCTCATCTTTCTCGGCTTTTTCTTCATCGTCGCCAGGATGCTGAAGAACCAGATCTGGAAAGACGTGTCCTGAACGCGGCGAGCAGCCAACCATGGCAGTCATTGCCAACCGACGATCGGTCATGACCCTCTTCTCCAAGCCCACCTGTATACACAGCCACCGCACGCGGCTCGTGCTGGCGGAAAAGAACATCAACATCGACATCGTGAACGTGGAAGGTCCGTCGCTGCCCGAGGACCTCATGGACCTGAACCCGTATCACACGGTGCCGACGCTGGTCGATCGCGATCTCGTCCTGTACGACTCGCGCGTGATCATCGAGTATCTCGACGAGCGGTTCCCGCATCCCCCGCTGATGCCGGTCGATCCCGTCACGCGGGCCCAGTTCCGGCTGGCATTGTTCCGCATCGAAACCGACTGGTACCCGCTCGCCCAGCAGCTCGACGCCGACGCCACGGGCAAGCAGGCCGGCAAAGCGCGCAAGATGCTGAAGGAAAGCATCCTCGCCGGTGCCGACCTGTTCGGCGCGCGCCACTTCTTCATGAGCGACGAGTTCTCGCTGGTGGACGCGAGCATCGCGCCGGTGCTGTGGCGGCTCGCCAGCTGGGGCATCGATCTCGGGCCCCGCGCCGAGCCGATCGAAGGCTACATGCGCCGCGTTTTCGACCGGCGCTCGTTCCAGCAGAGCCTGACCGAGCTGGAACAGGAAATGCGCCTCTAGCATCCTGCCCGGCCGGGATGCGCAGGCCGCTGCAAGCAGCCGCCAGGCACCCCGCGTGACGGGTGTCGCGAAACCGTCACGGCGGCGCGCGCGAGCCTTGGCAACCCGCCATCCGGGCGGCATTATGGAGCCGTGAGCATTCCGAGCCGTTCCAAGCGTCCCTATCTCGTGCGTGCCATGCACGAATGGATGGGCGACAACGGGCACACCCCGCACATCGTGGTCGACGCCACGGTGGAGGGCGTCACCGTCCCTCGCGAGCACGTCAAGGACGGCAAAATCATCCTGAACATCAGCCATTCGGCCGCCCATAACCTCAAGCTCACGAACGACGCCGTGAGCTTCCGGGCGCGCTTCAGCGGCGTCCCCTTCGACGTCTGGGTGCCGATCGCATCCGTGCTCGGCATCTACGCCAAGGAAACCGGCCAGGGCATGATCTTCTCGCACGGGGCCGATCACCCCGAGCCGCCGGACCCGCGCGACCGCGAAGCCGCCCGCACCGACCGCTCGCACCTCAAGCTCGTCAAATAACCCGCGGCCGCCCCTCCCCCTCCCGTAGGAGCCCGCCATGCGGGCGACCGAACGCACGCAAGCGGGTGCGTTCGGTCGCCCGCCTGGCGGGCTCCTACGGGTGCCTTCGTGCGGTTGCCCGCGCTGCCGGGAGGTCAGTCGGAGGCGCCGAGGAGGGTGGTGTCGATGAGGTCGCAGAGGCAGTGGATGATCAGCAGGTGCACTTCCTGGATGCGCGCCGTGCGGCTCGCGGGCACGCGGATCTCGACGTCGTCGTCGGCGAGCAGCCCCGCCATGCGGCCGCCGTCCCTTCCCGTGAGCGCGACCACCTTCATTGCCCGCTCGTGCGCCGCCGCGATCGCGCGGCACACGTTCTCCGAGTTGCCCGACGTGGAGATGGCGAGCAGCACGTCGTCCTGCCGCCCGAGCGCGCGCACCTGCTTCGCGAAAATGTCCTCGTACGCGTAGTCGTTCGCGATCGACGTCAGCGTGGACGTGTCGGTCGTGAGGGCCATCGCCGGCAGCCCCGGCCGCTCCATCTCGAAGCGGTTCAGGAGCTCGGACGAAAAGTGCTGCGCGTCGCCCGCCGAGCCGCCGTTGCCGCAGGAGAGAATCTTGCCGTCCTCGAGCAGCGCCCGGCTCATCACCTGTCCCGCGCCCGTGATGCTGCGGGTCAGCTGCTCGGCCGACGCCTGCTTGACCGCAATGCTCTCCGCGAAATGTTCGCGTACTCTCGTTTCTACGTCCATGATTCGGCGTCACTCCCCCGGCCGGAAGGCATCCCGCACCCATTTTAGCCTGTAAGCGCCGCCCGACGGGCCTTCCACCGATACCACGTCGAACCGCGCCGCCTGTCCGCGGAACGCCGGGTGCTTCAGCAGGAAAAACTTCGCGGCCCGGACCAGCTTGCCGCGCTTGCGGAAGTCGACCGACTCGAGCGGCGAGGCGAAACGGCTCGAGCGGCGCGAGCGCACCTCGACGAACACCAGCGTCCCGCCGGCCTGCATCACGAGATCGATCTCCCCCGTGCGGCAGCGGAAGTTCTGCATCACCAGCGCGAGTCCGCGCGCCTGCAGATGCGCGAGCGCGAGCCGCTCGGCGCGCTGGCCGGTGAGTCCCTTCGCGTGCATGCCCCGGCCCTCCCGGCCTCCGGCCGCCCCGCCGGCCGGCGCTGCCGCAGCGTCAAGCGATGCCTCTCAGGGCGATGCGCCGGTGTCGCGCGGCCCTGCGCCCTGCGGAACGTCGCGCTCCTGCGGAAGGCTCGCGTCGCCGGGCTCGCGCATCGCCACCGGCTCGCCGCGCTCGAAGCGCGCCCACGCGAGCCGCCGGTGCACGCGCCCGTCGGAGTCCAGCCACAGGCGGCCGGTCGCGCCGGCGAATTCGCGCATCGTGCCGCTCCGCGCGTTGAACAGCCCGGATACGAGGTGATACGCGTCGTAGCCCATCGCATGCAGGCGCCCCAGCCGGCGCTCGTCCGGCCAGTAGCGTCGATAGAGCGACGGCAGGTCGGCAAACCAGGCGTGCGGCGACACGACCCACGGCGTGTCGGCGAACATGATGCCGTTCAGGTCCGCGTCCGGACGTCCGTCCATCGCGTAGATGAACGACGTGGAGTACACCGGGATCTCGCCCGCGTAGTGGAACTTGAGCTGAGATTTGAGCAGCCGGCCCGCTCCCGGATCGGCCGCGAGGAAAATGAACTGTGCGTCCTCGCGACGGCGCGGATCGAACTGCAGCGGCCCGCCGATGTTGGCGCGCAGCCGCTCGTAGCGCTTCACGCTTTCGGTCAGCTCGAGCAGCCCCTCGATCTCCGCCGAGAAATCCTGCTCCGCCTGCGAATAGCTGCGGTAAGCGAGCAGCAGGCCGCCGCGGCGCTCGAACGCCGTGGCGAACGCCGAGAGCACGCGGCGGCCCCAGTCGTTGGCCGGCACCAGCGCCACCGCGCGGCTGTAACCGTCGGCGACGGCACGCTCGGCCGCCGAGACCGCCTCGTCTTCCGGCGCGAGTGCGAACTGGTACAGCCCGGGGGGCGCGCTGATCCCGTCGGGCAGGTAGTTGAGGGTCAGCACCGGCACCGGCAGCACCGTGTCGGAGGCGAGCGAAGCGACGTTCTGCCGCAGCAGCGGACCGACCACGAAATCGGCGCCGTCCTCGACCGCGCGCGCGTAGGCGGCGCGTGCGCCGCCGGGGGCCGCGGCATCGTACACGCGCACCTGCTGCCGGTCGCCGAGCTCCGCCGCGGCGGCGAAATAGGCGCCGAGAAAGCCGTTCTGCAGCGCCTGGCCGGCGGTGGCGTTCTCGCCGCTCAAAGGCAGCAGCAACGCCACCTGCCGCGGGAACCCGACCGTGCCGCTTTCCGGCAGCTCGAGCCCCGCGAGAATCGTCTCGGCGGGATGCCCTGGATGGGTTTCCTGCCAGCGCGCGACGCCGTTGACCCATCCCATGCCGTGGCGCCCCGTCGACGTGGCGAGTGCCCCGAGCGCGAGCCAGCCGCGCGCGACCGGGTCGTGGGCGACCTCGGCGGCACGGCGCAGCACGTCCGGGTCGCTGACCAGCAGTCCCTGCCACAGTCGCTGGCGATTGCGTTCGACCGCGAGACCGTCGCCGAGCCAGGTCTCGCGCTGCACGTACAGCTCGACGGCACGCGCGGGCTCGTCCTTCTGGAACCACGCGTCCGCGCGCAGCGCCTCGGTCTTGACGCGCCAGGAGAGCGGCAAGGCCTGGCGCGCGAGCGGCTCGAGCAGCGCGAGCGCCTCGTCCGGCTCGCCGTCCCAGAGCGAGAGCGCCGCCTTGTCCGTCGTCCACAGCCACAGGAGCTCGCCGCCGGAAGGTTTCGCCACCGTGCGGAACGCGGCGCGCGCGCGCCGCCCGTCGCCGGCCTCGAGCCATTGCTCCACGGCGAGCAGCACGAAACGGTCCCGGGTTGCCTCCTCTGCGCCCTCGGCCAGGTTCACGTACTCCGCCGCGGCGCGCTCGTGATCGCCACGCTCGGCCGCCTGCCGGGCGCGCTGCTCGGGTCCGCTGGCGGACGGTCCCTGGGCGGCGCACGCCGCCACCAGCGCGAGCGCGAGCGCGGCGAGCGCGTTGCGTGCAACAATGCGAAACGAGCGGGAGGTATTCATGCGGTGCGCGAACGATGGTCCCGGAACGGGCCGCAAGTCGAGCGGCGGTCGCGAATGGCAGACCGGTGCCACGACCGCATCCCGGACCCGGCTGCGCCGTGGCTGAAGGGACGCTGTTCGTGGTCGCGACGCCGATCGGCAATCTCGCCGATCTCTCCCCGCGCGCGCAACGCCTGCTGGCCCAAGTGGATCTGATTGCTGCGGAGGATACCCGGCACACCGGTCGATTGCTATCGCAATTCGGCATCGAAACGCCGCAAATGGCGCTGCACGAGCACAACGAGCAGGAGGCGGCGGAGCACGTGCTGGAGCGGCTCACGGCCGGCGCTTCGGTAGCCCTCGTGAGCGACGCGGGCACGCCGCTCGTCAGCGATCCCGGTTATCGGCTGGTGCGCGCCGCGCGCGCCGCCGGCATCGCCGTCTCACCCGTGCCGGGGCCGAGCGCGCTGCTCGCCGCGCTGTCCGTCTCCGGGTTGCCGACCGACCGGTTCTGCTTCGAGGGCTTCCTGCCGGCGCGCGCGGGTCCGCGGCGCGCGCGCCTGCAAGCGCTCGCAGCCGAGCCGCGCACGATCGTTTTCTATGTCTCCGTGCATCGCGTCCGGGACGTTCTCGCGGACCTCGTTGCCGCATTCGGCGCCGACCGTCCGGCCTTCGTCGGGCGGGAGCTCACCAAGCTCCACGAGCAGGGGATCGCGGCACCGCTCGGCGAGCTCCTCGCGATGCTGGACGACGGGCGCCTGCCGGCCAGGGGCGAGCTCGTGCTGGTCGTCGGCGGTGCGCCGGAGGCGTCGCACGGCCGCATGGCGGAACCCTTCGAGCGGCGGCTGCTCGAAGCGCTTGCGGCCGAGCTGCCGGCGAGCCGTGCCGCTGCCGTGGCCGCCGCGGTGACCGGCAGCCCGCGCCAGGCGCTCTACCGCGAGCTGCTCGCCCTCGGCGGGCGCGCGGCGGCGCCGGAGGAGGGCGGCGACGACGCCTGAGCCCCGACGCGCTCGCGCCCCGGAACAGGGGTGCCGCGCGCGCTGGCAGAGGGCCGGGCCGGACCGGCGGGGAAGGTCCGGTATAATCATCGAGGAGACGGGAGTCGGCCAGGCAATCGCCGGCGCGCCGCGTGCGCGCCGGAGGAAAGTCCGGGCTCCCTCGGACAGGGCGCCAGGTAACGCCTGGAGGGCGCGAGCCCATGGAAAGTGCCACAGAAAACAGACCGCCCAAGCGCAGGCGTGAGCCTGCGCCGGCAAGGGTGAAAAGGTGCGGTAAGAGCGCACCGCGCGGGTGGTAACACGCCGCGGCACGGTAAACCCCGCCCGGAGCAAGACCAAATAGGGGAGCATGCGGTCCGCGCCATGGGCGCCGGGCCGCGCCGCCGGTCCCGAGCGGGCTCCCGGGTAGGTCGCCAGAGGCAGCCGGTGACGGCTGTCCCAGATGAATGATTGCCCTCGACAGAACCCGGCTTACGGCCGGCTCCCGCCTCCTCACCTTACCTCCTGACCGGTCGCAGCCGAAGGCCCGGCCGCTCGGCCCCGGGCGCCGCATTCGGCCGCTCGGGGGCCCTTGCGGCAGGCCCGCCGGCGGCATCGGAGAGACCGTGAGGCGGCTTTCCCGGGCCCGCGCGCAAACCGCGCGCGGCGGGCGCCGGCCGGCGGCAAATGCACCCCCGTCGGCGTATCGCGACACTCTCCTCCGAGGTTGTCGAAAAAGCAGGGTCAAGTGGTTGATTTATGGTTTTTCCGCGCTGCCACAATTTGCCCGAATCCGGCCACCGAAAGGTCGCTAAGTGCCTGTACAAAAAGCAATATCGGGCGCTTTGGTTGACGCTCGCCAAGGCCCTGCCTATAGTGTGGAAAAGTGGAGAAAAGTGGGAGGAGATGGGTGAAACGGCCATCCGGCGTGCGCGGCCGGCGTCCGTGATCCCGTCGATCGCAGCATGTTCCGCGGGGCCACCAAAGTTACCCTGGACGCCAAGGGGCGCGTCGCCATCCCGACGCGCTACCGCGAGCGCCTGGTCGCCCGTTGCGAAGGGCAGCTCGTGGCCACCGTCGATCGCGACTATTGCCTCCTCATTTATCCGTTCCCCGAGTGGGAAGAGATCGAGCGCAAGCTGGTCCGGCTGCCGAGCTTGAACCCGCAGGCGCGTCGGCTGCAACGGCTCATGGTCGGCTATGCCACCGAGCTCGAGCTCGATGCGCAGGGGCGGATCCTGCTGCCGAAGGAGCTGCGCGAGTTCGCGCGCCTCGAGCGGCAGGCGATCCTGATCGGGCAGGGCAACAAGTTCGAACTCTGGGACGAGGAGAGCTGGAACGGAAAGCGGGACGAATGGCTCGGCAGCACGGGGGACGAGGCCGGGCTGCCGGCGGAGCTCGAGTCGCTGTCGCTGTAGGCGCCGGGGGCACGGGCGACGGGAAGCTTGCGGTCGCCCGCATGGCGGGCTCCTGCGGGGGCCGGGGCGATGAGCGAAGGCGAGACGGACGGAAGGCACGTCCCGGTCCTGCTCGGGCCGGCAATGGAAGCGCTCGCGATTCGGCCCGACGGGCGCTACATGGACGGCACGTTCGGGCGCGGCGGACACAGCCGGGAGATCCTGGCGCGCCTGGGTCCCGGCGGGCGGCTGGTTGCGATCGATCGCGACCCGCAGGCGGTGGCGGCCGCGGATCCCGCGCTGCTCGCGGATCCGCGGTTCGAGGTGGTGAAAGGTGAGATCGCGGACATCGAAGCAATTGCAGCCGAACGGGACCTGCGCGGCCAGATGGACGGCCTGCTCTTCGACCTGGGCGTTTCCTCACCGCAACTGGATCGCCCCGAGCGCGGCTTCAGCTTCACGCGCGACGGACCTCTCGACATGCGCATGGACCCGGGCGCCGGCGTCAGCGCGGCGCAGTGGCTGGCAACGGTGGATGAAAAGGAACTGAAGCGCGTGCTTTCGACTTTGGGCGAGGAACGCCACGCGGCGCGCATCGCGAAAGCGATCGTCGCGCGCCGCCGCGAGCGCCCGATCGAGCGGACCGGCGAGCTCGCGGACATCGTCGCGAGCGCCGTGCCGGCCGGCCCGCGCCGCATCCACCCCGCGACGAAAACGTTCCAGGCCATTCGCATGACCGTGAACGACGAGCTGGGGCAGCTCGAGCGCGCGCTGGCCGGTTCGCTCGCCGTGCTGCGGCGCGGCGGACGGCTCGTCGTGATCAGCTTCCACTCGCTGGAGGACCGGCTGGTGAAGCGCTTCATGCGCGACGCCGCGCGCGAGCCGGCCGCCTGGCGCGGGCTGCCTTCCGTTCCGGAGGAGTATCGCCCGCGCCTCGCGGTGATCGGCCGGGCGATCGCGCCGGATGCCGCCGAGGTCCGCCTGAACCCGCGGGCGCGCAGCGCGCGCCTGCGCGTGGCGGAACGCCTGTGAAGTCGCTCGAGAGGCCGGCGCAACCCGTGCTGCTCGCGCTGGTGTTCGCGCTCGTGTGCGTCGTCTCGGCGCTGGCGCTGGTCTACACGAAGCACGAGTCGCGCAGGCTGTTCATCGAGCTCGAGCGCCTGACCGGCGTGCGCGACGAGCTCAACATCGAATGGGGCCGGCTGCAGATCGAGCAGAGCACCT
>CAZBGV010000046.1:0-23737 GCA_964491485.1 uncultured Woeseiaceae bacterium
TCTCGATCTTCGCGCGCCTGGGCGGCGGCATCTTCACCAAGGGCGCCGACGTCGGTGCCGACCTGGTCGGCAAGGTAGAGGCCGGCATTCCCGAGGACGATCCGCGCAACCCGGCCGTGATCGCCGACAACGTCGGCGACAACGTCGGCGACTGCGCCGGCATGGCCGCCGACCTGTTCGAAACCTACGCGGTCACGATCGTCGCGACCATGCTGCTCGGCAGCCTGCTGCCCGCCGAGACCTTCGGCGTGCCGGCGATCCTCTATCCGCTCGTGCTCGGCGCCGTCTCGATCGTCGCCTCCATCATCGGCACCTTCTTCGTACGCACCGGGGCCAGCGGCAAGATCATGGGCGCCCTGTACAAGGGCGTGATCGTCGCCGGTGTGCTGGCCGGCATCGTGTTCTGGTTCATCACCGATCTCATGATGGGCCACAGCGGCAACGCCGGCGGCATCTTCGGCTCGGCGCTCATCGGCCTCGCCCTCACCGCGGCCATGGTGATGATCACCGAGTACTACACCGGCACGGAATTCAAGCCGGTCAAGACGATCGCGGCCGCCTCGAGCACGGGTCACGCGACCAACATCATCGCCGGGCTCGGCATCTCGATGAAGGCGACCGCGCTGCCGGTGCTGGCGGTGTGCGCGAGCATCTGGGGCGCGTTCGAGCTGGCGCCCGAGGGCGACGTGCTGGCCGGCCTCTACAACATCGCGATCGCCGCGACCACCATGCTGTCGATGACCGGCGTCATCGTCGCGCTGGACGCGTTCGGCCCGATCACCGACAACGCGGGCGGCATCGCGGAAATGGCGGAGCTGCCCTCCGAGGTCCGTAACATCACCGACCAGCTCGACGCCGTCGGCAACACGACCAAGGCGGTCACCAAGGGCTATGCGATCGGCTCCGCCGGGCTTGCGGCGCTGGTGCTGTTCGCGGACTACACGCACGCACTCGCGGGCGAGAACATCCTCGTCGACTTCGATCTGTCGGACCACCTGGTGATCATCGGCCTGTTCATCGGCGGTCTCGTGCCCTACCTCTTCGGCGCCATGGCAATGGAAGCCGTCGGCCGCGCCGCGGGGTCGGTCGTGAACGAGGTGCGCCGGCAGTTCCGCGAGATCAAGGGCATCATGGAAGGCACCGGCAAGCCCGACTACAGCCGCGCGGTGGACCTGCTGACGCGGGCCGCGATCAAGGAAATGATCATCCCCTCGCTGCTGCCGATCCTCGTGCCGCTCGTCGTCGGCCTGCTGCTCGGCCCGAAGGCGCTGGGCGGCCTGCTGCTCGGCACCATCGTCACCGGCCTCTTCGTCGCGATCTCCATGACCACGGGCGGCGGCGCCTGGGACAACGCCAAGAAGTACATCGAGGACGGCAACATGGGCGGCAAGGGCTCCGAGGCCCACAAGGCCGCGGTCACCGGCGACACCGTCGGCGATCCCTACAAGGACACCGCCGGCCCGGCGATCAACCCGCTCATCAAGATCATCAACATCGTCGCCCTGCTGATCGTCCCCCTCCTCTGAAGCCACTCGCGCCGGGCCTGTCCGGGCGCGAGTCGCATCACCCGCGACGGGGTGCTCTCCGCGGCAGGTTCGGCAGCCCCGGCGACGGCGGGGCGATCTCCGTGTCCGTGGCGACTTCGGCAGGGTGGGCGACAGCCGGCTGATCTCCGTGGCGGATTCGGCAGCACCGGCAAACGTGCGTGAACGATGCGGTGCCGAAGAGGGCGTGCCACAAATCGAAAATTGCGGTCGCCCGCATGGCGGGCTCCTACGGAATCCGTCGGCGATAGCGGAGCAGGGTCAGGAGATGAGGGCGCGGAAGGTGCCGCTCGCGCTGGTGGCGGTGCCGAGGACCTGGGGCGGCTCGATGAAGTTGCCCTGCACGAAGTCGACGCCGTGCTCGCGCAGCCAGTCGAAGTCCTCCTGCTGCTCGACCTGCTCGGCGATGACCCGGAACTCGAGCGTGCGCGCGAGCTTGATCATCGCGGCAACCATTTCCTGGTTGACCTGGTCGGCCACGAGGTTGTGCGTGTAGAGGCCGTCGATTTTCAGGTAGTCGACCGGCAGCGCTTTCAGGCTGGAGAATGCGCCGAGGCCGTTGCCGAAGTCGTCGAGGGCAAACTCGCAGCCGATGCCGTGCAGCACCTCGATGAAGCGCTGCGCCTGCTGCACGTTGGCGGAGATGGTGGTCTCGGTGACCTCGAAGCAGATGCTGGACGGCGCGACTCCGCTGTGGTCGAGCGCGTCGACGACGAACGACAGGAAGGCTTCGTCGGCAAGGGTCTGTCCGGAGATGTTGATCGAGCAGCTTCTTCCGCCGGGCAGCCGGATCTCTCCCGAGCCGATGGCGGACAGTGTCGCGTTCACGACCCAGCGATCGATCTGCGGCATGAGCTGGTAGCGCTCGGCGGGCCGCAGGAACTCCGCCGAGTTCGCGGAGCGGCCGCGCTCGTCGGGCAGGCGCAGCAGCACTTCCACCGCCGGGCCGCTCTCGTCGCGCGCCGCGGTGGCAATGATCGGCTGCATCGCGAGCTCGAAGCGATTCTCGTGCAGGGCGGCCTGCATCTGGCGCAGCCAGTTGATGTCGCCGCGCTCGCGGGCGACGGCCTCGTCGCGCGCGGAATACACGTGCACCTGGCCGCGGCCGTGCTGCTTGGCCACGTAGCAGGCGGAATCGGCGGCGCTCATGACGTCCTGCAAGCTGGCTTCGGCCTGCGTCGGGGCGATTTCCACGACGCCGATGGAAATCCCGATGTTGAAGATCTTGTCCTGCCACACGAAGCGGTAGTCGGCCACGGCGCGGCAGATGTCCTCGGCGATCTGCCGTGCCTTGTCGATCGGGCAGCCGACGAGCAGGGTGCCGAACTCGTCGCCGCCGAGCCGGCCGACGTAGTCTGAATCGCGGACCTGCTCGCGGATCAGTCCGGCGACCTCGCGCAGCATGCTGTCGCCCGCCACGTGTCCGCAGCTGTCGTTGACTGCCTTGAAGCGGTCCAGGTCCATATAAAAGAGTATGTGCACGCCGTCGCCCGCACGGGCGGAGTCCATTGCCTCCTCGACGCGGCGCTCAAACTCGCGCCGGTTGATCAGGCCGGTGAGCGCGTCGTGCGTCGCCTGGTAGCTCATCTGGCGCGTGAGCCCGCGGATCTCGCTCACGTCGTGCAGCACCACCACGGTTCCCGTGATGCTGTTGCCGGGCCCGCGCACCGGCGAGGCGGTGATCTCCACCGAGTGCTCCTGCTCGCCGTTGCGGTTGACCATCAGGGCGCGCCGGCCCATGTTGACCCGGCGGCGCACGGAGAGGCAGCGCTCCACCGGGTCGCCGAGCGGACGGCGGTCCAGCTCGTCGATGAGGGCGAAGATCTCGCCGATGCGCCGCCCCACGGCGGTGCTGCGCTCCGAGCGCGTCATCATCTCGGCCGCGCGATTCATGTAATCGATGCGCCCTTCGTTGTCGGTCGTGATGACGCCTTCGGCGATCGACTCCAGCGTGTAGTGCGCCTGCCGCTTGCTGCGGCTGAGCGAGACCTCGAGGCTCTTGCGATAGCTGACGTCGCGCGCAATGGTGAGCACCGCGTTCTCGCCGCGATACTCGACCAGCGAGCTCTGCGCTTCGACCCACAGGCCCTGCTCGTCGCCGTTGATGAGCTGGATCTCGAGTCGGTCGGGCCCCGTTTCGCCCGCCAGCCGCTTGGCCACGGTCTTGCGGAACAGGGCGCGATACGCGGGCTTCACGAGATCGGCGACCTCCCTGCCCTCGAGCTGCTCCGGCGTCAGGCCGACGAGCGCCGCGGCGCTGTCGTTGGCGAGCAGGATGCGCTCGTCGTGCAGCAGCACGATCTCCGGCAGGGTCCGGGCGAAATCCCCGAGCAGGCGGTCGCGGTCGGCGAGCTCCGCGTCCCGCTCGCCCAGCGCGTCGAACAGCCGGTTGATGGTCTTCGCCAGGGCACCGATTTCGTGATTGTCACCGTAATGGGCCAGCGCGAGCCGGCGGCCGACGGAGGCATCTCCGGCCACCGCGACCAGCTCCAGGTTGAGGTCGGCCAGCCGGCGCATCAGCCGCCGCCGCCTGCGCAGGATCACCAGCGCGACCGCGGCGAGCGCGACCACGAGCACGCCGGCTGCGGCCAATGCGATTACGAGCGGCGACATGGAACGAGTGGCGGCAAACGGCGATCCGCGGCGCGCGCGGCCACCCTCGAGGGGTCAGTTGTACAAGTGATGCGCAAGGCTCCCGTTATTCCTTTTCGGGCCGCGCGAGTGGGCGCGTGCTGCCCGGAAACGATCATTTGTTATTATTGCGGCTCCCGACAGGCGTTCCGTCGCTGGAGCTCTGCGGTGCCTCCGACGCTGCGCCAAGTGCACGTGGGGAAGCATAGCCCCGGCGGCAGGGGCGCGCTGCCATGATTCACCATAATTCGGCCCGGCTCGCTCCGGCAGCCGTGCACGGGCCGTTGCCGTCCTGGGGAAGTCTGTAATGCCGCTTGAAATGAACACGGAATTTGCCCGCACCCAGATGGTCGCACAACAGGTGCGCGGGTGGGAGGTCCTCGACCAGCGCGTGCTCGATGTGCTCGCCTCCGTGCCGCGCGAGCATTTCGTGCCCGAGGCCTACCGCAAGCTGGCCTTCGCGGAAGCCGCCATTCCGCTCGGTCACGGGCAGTTCATGATGCCCCCGAGCCTCGAGGGCCGGATGCTGCAGGCGCTCGAGCTCACGCCGGCGGACGAGGTGCTGGAAATCGGCACCGGCTCCGGGTTCATCGCGGCGTGCCTGTCCCGGCTCGGGAAGTCCGTCGTGAGCGTCGACATCTTCCCCGAATTCATCGCCGCCGCGGGCGAGCGGCTCGCCGCCCTCGGCATCGACAACGTGGAGCTGCTCACGATGGATGCCACCCGCGAGCTGCCGGAAGGCACCTTCGACGCGGTGGCCGTGACCGGCTCCCTGCCGCTGTTCGACACGCGCTTCGTCGAGATCCTGAAACCCGGCGGCCGCCTGTTCGTCATCACCGGCAGTCCGCCGGTCATGGAGGCGCAGCTCGTCGTGCGCGAGGCCGGCGACCGGCCGCAGGTCACGAGCCTGTTCGAAACCAACGTGCCGCCCCTCATCAACGCGCCCGCGCCGCCGGCGTTCCGCTTCTGATGGGCGTCCCCGCAGGCATCTCCCGCGCGCGCCGCGCGCCCTCTCGCGGGCGGCTCGCGCAACCGGATGGCGCGCCGCGGCATCTGAAGACGGACGGGGGGCGCCGATGATCGAGCAACTGACGCCGGCCGAGTACGTCGCGCGCACGGCCGCCGGCGAACTTTGGCTGCTGGTCGACGTCCGAGAGGCCTGGGAGATCGAAACCGCCAGCATCCGGGGCGCCCTGCACATCCCCCTCGGTGAGCTGCCCGCGCGCGTGGGCGAGCTCGACGCGTCCCGGCCCGTGGCTTTCCTGTGCCACATTGGCGGGCGCAGCGGCCGCGCCGCCGAGTTCTGCGCGGCCAGGGGATTTGCGCGCGTCGCGAACATCGCCGGCGGCATCGAGGCCTGGGCCACGACGGTGGACCCGGCGATCCCGCGCTACTGACGCGGCAACTGATGTAGTGATATAGTTAACCATAACACCTGAAACCCGCGACCACCAGGGAACCGAGAATATGAAGAAAACGCCTGTTTTCAGATGCCTGACGCTGGCCCTGGCCGCTCTCGGCGCCTCGGCGGCGAGCGAGGCCGCCTCGTTGCTCGAGGTGTACCAGCAGGCGCTGCAGAGCGATCCCCTGATCCACGAGGCCGAGGCGCGCCGGCTCGCAGCGCTCGAGACCAGGCCGCAGGCGCGCGGCTTCCTCCTGCCGCAGGTCAACGCGAGCGGCTCGTGGGAGTCCGGCACCCAGGACGGCTCGAGCCTCGAGGTGGATACCACGGGCGCCGTCGCGGTGCTGCCCTTCGAGTTCGATTACAACACCAAGCAGTGGCAGCTCGCGTTGCGCCAGACGATCTTCCGCTGGGACCAGTTCATCGGCATGAAGCAGGCGGACAAGATCGTGGCCCGGGCCGACGTCGTGTACGAGGCGGCGCAACAGGACCTGATGATCCGCGTGGTGCAGCGCTATTTCGACGTGCTGGCGGCAGAAGACCGGCTCACTTCAATCCATGCCGACCGGCAGGCGATCGCCCGCCAGCTGGAGCAGGCCCGGCAGCGCTTCGAGGTGGGCCTGATCGCCATCACCGACGTGCAGGAGTCGCAGGCCGCGTACGACCAGGCGGTGGCCTCCGAAATTGCCGCGCAGCGGGAGCTCGCGACCGCGCGGGAGCTCTTGCGTGAGCTGACCGGCGAGCGGGTAGCGCAGCTGTCGGCGCCGAAGGAGGATTTTCCGCTGCCGACGCCGAATCCGGCCGACATCGACTCGTGGGTCGATCTCGCCCTGGAGCAGAACCTGAACCTGCTCGCCGCGCGCTTCGACGAGCGCATCGCGCGCGACGAGATCTCGTTCCGGCGCAGCGGTCACTACCCGACGATCGACCTCGTGGCGAGCCGCAGCAGCACGGATACGACCGGCGATGCGAGCCGCGGCGGCGGAGCGCTGTTCCCCGCCGACGAGCTGCGCAACGACGAGTTCATCGGGGTCCAGGTGACCATCCCGCTGTTCTCGGGCGGCCGCGTGTCCTCACAGGTACGCGAGGCGGTCTACCTGCATCGTGCCGAAATGGAGGTGCTGCAGCGCACGGCCCGCGAAACCGAGCGCGCGACGCGCGACGCCTACCTGGGCGTGCTTTCCGAGATCAGCCGGGTGAACGCGCTCAAGCAGGCGGTCCGGTCCGGCCGCACGGCGCTGGAGGCGACGCAGGCGGGCTTCGACGTCGGTACCCGCACCATCGTCGATGTGCTCAATTCCCAGCGTGCGCTCTACCTGGCGATTACCAACTACTACCAGAGCCGCTACGACTACGTGCTGAACGTGCTGCGGCTCAAGGCTGCCGCCGGCACGCTCAAGGTGCAGGACCTCGAGCAGATCGACCATGCCCTCGAGGAGCGCAAGCCGCCGGAGCAGGCCATCGCCGAGGAAGAGGCGAAATCCGGGCAGGGGCAGCAGCAGAAAGCGCCGGAGCAGAAACCGTAGGAGCCCGCCATGCGGGCGACCTGAACGCCGGGATCGCCCGCGTGGCGGGCTCCTGCCCGGCGACGGTCTCGTTCTCGGGGATCAGCGGCGGGATCAGCTCCAGCGGTCGCGCGCAATGCGCGCTCCTGCCGGCCGGCGGTCTTCGTCTTCGGGCACCAGCGGCGCGATCAGCTCCAGCAGGCGCGCGAGCGCGCCGCGGTTGTCGAGAACGATGCGGCGGCCGGCTTCGCCCATGCGCCGCGCCTCGGCGGGATCGGCCAGGAGCGCGCCGACCGCCCGCGCGAGCCCGGCCTCGTCGGACACCAGCTCGAGAGCGCCGAGCCTCGCGAAGAGATCCGCGATTTCCTGCGTGTTGAAGAGGTGCGGCCCGGTGACGACCGGCAGCCCCAGCGCGGCCGGCTCGAGCAGGTTGTGGCCGCCGACGGGCACCAGCGTGCCCCCCACGAAGGCGACGTCCGAAGCGGAATAGAAAAGCGGCACCTCGCCCATCGTGTCGCCGAGGAACACCGCCGTCGCGGCGTCGGCCGGCCGCTCCTGGGTGCGCGCCACGTACGGGAACGCCTCGCGCTCGAGCAACTGGCGCACGACGTCGAAGCGCTCCGGGTGCCGCGGCACGAGCACGAGCAGTGCCTCGGGAAATGCCTCGCGGATCCTGCGGTGTGCCGCGAGCACGAGCTCCTCTTCACGATTGTGGGTGCTGGCCGCGACCCACACCGGCCGCGCGCCGAAAAGCTCGTCGCGCAGCGCCTGCCCCCGGCCGGCGAGGCCCGGGTCGAGCTCGATGTCGAACTTGATGTTGCCGGTGACGCGCGTCCGCTCGGGGCGCGCGCCGAGGGAGCGGAAACGCTCGGCATCCGCCTCGCTCTGCGCCGCGATAACGATGCCGTAGGACAGCGTCTCGCGGAACAGCGGCAGCAGCTTGCGGTAATTGTCGACGGATTTCGGAGAAATGCGCGCGCTCACGAGCACCAGCGGAATGCCGCGCACTCCGCAGGCGTGATAGAGATTGGGCCAGATCTCCGTTTCCATGATGAGCGCGATGCGCGGATTCGTTGCGTTGAAGAACTTGCGCACCGCGTTCGGCGTTTCGAACGGGATGTAGCAATGCTCCACCGTCCCGCAGAAGGCGGAGGCGACGCGCGCCGCGCCGGTCGGCGTCACGGTGGTGACCAGCAGCGTGCGCTCCGGATAGCGCCGCGCCAGCGCCCGCACCAGCGGCACGGCCGCCTGCACTTCTCCCACCGATACCGCGTGAATCCAGATGCTGCCGTTCGGGATGACCGGATAACCGAAGCCGAAACGCTGGCCGAAGCGGTTCCAGTAGGCGCGATTGAAGATGCCGCGGACGAACCAGTACAGCGCATAAACCGGCAGCAGCAGGTAGGTCAGGACGGCATACAAAAACCTGATCAACGGATCGAGCTCACCCGAATGCGTGGCAAGGCGCGGGCTCCCGGAATGTCGTCATCGTCCGTCGCCACCCGCGGCCTCGCCGGAGGATGGCAAACGGTATATCAGCGATATCGCGCCCGCAACGAAAGCGTGCCGGCTCGCACGGATGACCTTATAATTCCGCGGCCAGCGACGAGGATACCGGCAACGCGATGGCCGCTTTCAGTGTCAACGAGTTCTACCAGCGCAATCGGCGCATCGTCATCTGGGCGATCCTCTTCGGCCTCCTCTGGCTGTTGCGGGATTTCTTCGCCCTCGTCTTCCTGACCTTCGTCCTTGCCATTTTCGCAACGCCGCTCGCGCATTTCGGACGCCGCCGGCTGAACCTCCCGCACTGGGCGGCATTGGCGCTCGTGTACGTGCTGTTCGTGATCGTGCTCGCGTCCTTCGTGCGTTTCGTCGTACCGAGTGTCGCGAGCGAGCTGAACAGGATGATCGACAACCTGCCGGCGACCGAGGTGCGGCTGCTCGACGTCAAGAACCGCTTCATCAGCCGCTATCCGACCCTGCGCCAGCCGCTGGGCGGATTCCTGGCGAGCGCGCTCGACGAGCAGATGGCCGCCTCCGTCGCCGAGCAGCTCGCACGCGAGCGCACCCGGCTCGGCCTCACGCAGGCCGAGATCGCCAGGGCGCTGGAGGCGAACGTGCCGCCGCAGGGCGCGCTCGCGGAGTACCTCGCGTTTCGTGACCAGCTGTACCTGAACGCGCTGGTGGACGAGCTGTTCCGGCAGGTGCGCGACTACGCGCCCACCGCCATCAACCTGCTGTATCGCGGCACCGCCACGATCGTGCTGGCCCTGTTGTTCAGCTTCCTGATCCTGAACGATCGCGGCCGCCTGAAAGCCGGCGTAGCCCGGCTGAAGAACTCCCGGGTCGGGGATTTCTACGAGGAGGCGGCGGAGCCGATCGTCCGTTTCGGTGTGCTGCTCGGCCGCGCGATCAAGGCGCAGGCCACGATCGCCGTCGTGAACACGGCACTGACCCTCATCGGGCTGCTGCTGCTCGGCATTCCGCTGATCGCCATGCTCTCGGTGATCGTCTTCTTCTGCAGCTTCATTCCGGTGCTCGGGGTGTTCATTTCCACGGTGCCGATCGTGCTGGTGGCGCTGAACGCCGGCGGCCCGATGCTCTCGCTGTGGGCCGTCGGCGTGGTCGTGCTCATCCACGTGATCGAAGCGTACCTGCTGAACCCGATCATCTACAGCCGGCACCTGAAGCTGAACCCTGTGTTCACGCTGATCATCGTCTATATTGGATATCACGCATTCGGCCTGTGGGGCATGCTGCTCGGCGTGCCCGTCGCCCGTTATTTCATACACGACGTGCTCGGCGTCCCGTTCCGGGAGCGCGGTGCGGAAGAGGCCCCGGATTCTCCCGAGAATCCGGAATCCGCGCCGCTGGCCAGGACGCTTTAATCCCCGTCGCTCACCGACGACGCGGCTGGCCGACCGCCGGCCCGCTGGTATAGTGGAACAAGGAAACAGCGGCTGCTCTCGCTCATGGATCTGCTGATCGGCTTCATCGATTTCATCCTTCATCTCGACGTTCATCTCGCCGAGCTGCTGGCGGATTACCACGTCTGGGTGTATGCGATCCTGTTCGTCATCATCTTCTGCGAGACCGGGCTCGTGGTCACACCGTTCCTGCCCGGCGATTCGCTGTTGTTCGCAGTCGGCGCGCTCGCGGCGGTCGACAGCTCCGGCACCCTGGACCCGACGCTCGCGTGGCTCCTGCTCATGGGAGCGGCCGTTCTCGGGAACGAAGTGAATTTCCGCGTCGGGCGCCTGATCGGCGTTCGCGCCTTCGGCGGCAGCGTCCCCTGGCTGAAGCAGGACTACCTGCTGAGAACCCAGGCGTTTTACGAACGGCATGGCGGCAAGACGATCATCCTGTCGCGCTTCATTCCGATCATCCGCACGTTCGCCCCGTTCGTGGCCGGCGTGGGCCGCATGGGGGCGCGGCGCTTCGTCGCGTTCAACGGAGCGGGAGGCTTCCTGTGGGTGACTGCGTTCGTTTGGAGCGGTTACCTGTTCGGCAACGTGCCGATCATCAAAAACAACTTCGGCATCGTGACGATCGGCATCATCCTGGTATCGCTCACCCCCGTGGCGTGGGGCCTGCTGAAGCCTACGCAGGCCGTGCGCTGAGCGGCGCCGCGGTGCCGCGCGCCGCGGGCGGTCACGCCTCGACGTGCGCCACGCGGCCGGTCACCGGCTCGTGCTTGTGCCTGAACAGGATGGCGAACAGGATCGCGATCACGAGCGCATAACCCGCAAAGCTCAGCCACACCCCGCGCCAGGCAATGCTGCCGGCGGCGTCGGTGAAGAAGTGCTGGATCACCAGCCCGCTCACCGCGCTGCCCAGCATCGCGCCGAAGCCGTTGGTCATCATCATGAACAGGCCCTGCGCGCTGGCGCGGATCGCCTGGCTGCTCCGGGTTTCGACGAAGATCGAACCGGAGATGTTGTAGAAATCGAACGCCATGCCGTAGACGATGCACGACAGCACGATCATCCACAGCCCGTCGCCGGGGTTGCCGTAGGCAAACAGGCCGAAACGGAATATCCAGGCCGTGAGGCTGATCAGCATGACCTTCTTGATGCCGAAGCGGCCGAGAACGAACGGGATCGCGAGGATGAACAGCGTTTCCGATATCTGCGAGATCGACATGATGATGGCGGGATACCTGACCGCCAGCGCATCGCGGTACTCCGGCAGGGCGCCGAAATCGTGCAGGTAGGTATCGCCGTACATGTTCGTGAGCTGCAGCGCTGCCCCGAGCAGCATAGCGAAGATGAAGAACACCGCCATCTGCCGCTCCCGGAACAGCTTGAAAGCCGAGAGGCCGAGAACCTCGAACAGCGAGCTGCCGCTGCGCTCCCCTCGCGGCGGGCATTTCGGCAGGGTGAAGGCGTACAGGCCGAGCACCAGCGCCGAGGCGGCGGCGACGTAAAACTGCCCCGCGGTCGTTTCGAGATGCAGCAGGCTCACGGTCCACATCGCGACGATGAAGCCGATGGTGCCCCAGACGCGTATCGGCGGGTAGTCGGCCACGATGTCCTTGCCGTCGTCCTTCAACGCCGAATACGAGACGGCGATCGCGAGCGAGATCGTCGGCATGTAGAAACACATGTTGACGAGCATGAGCCAGAACAGCAGCCTGGGATCGTCCACGGCCGGCACGGCCAGCAGCGTCGCCGCGCCGAGGAGATGCAGCACGCCGTACAGGCGTTCGGCCCGGACCCACTTGTCCGCGATGATGCCTGCGATCGAGGGTGTGACGATGGCGGCGATGCCGATCGTCGAGTAGATCGCCCCGAACTGCGCGCCGGACCAGTGCTTGGTCTGGAACCACCAGGCGCCGATCGTGATCAGCCATGATCCCCAGATGAAATACTGGAGGAAGTTCATCGCCACCAGGCGAATCTTGAGGCTCATGCGGGCCAGCCCGGCATACCGGCCCCTCGCCCCCGGACGGCGCCGGATCCCGTGCGGCGGCCGCGGGCCGCGCTCATTCCCGTGATTCCTCGAGCTTCGCGATGATGCGGCTGGAGGAATGCCCCTCGCGGAAAGCGAGCACGCGCACCTCGCCGCCGCCGGCGAGCACCGCATCGCCGCCGGCAATGTCCTCCACGCGGTAGTCGCCGCCCTTGACCAGCACGTCCGGCCGCACGGCCGCGATCAGGCGGGCCGGCGTGTCTTCGGAGAACGGCACCACCCAGTCGACGGAGGCGAGGCCGGCGAGCACCGCCATGCGGTCCGCGAGGGTGTTGACCGGCCGGTTCGGCCCCTTGAGGCGCGTGACCGACGGATCGTCGTTCACGGCGACGATCAGGTGATCGCCGAGGCTTTTCGCTTCCTCGAGGTAGCCCACGTGCCCGGCGTGCAGGACGTCGAAGCAGCCATTGGTCATCACGATGCGCTCGCCACGCTGCCGCGCTTCGGCAACCACCTCCAGCAGCTCGCGCTCGGTCACGAGACCGCTGCCGCCTTCGCCGCGCTGGTGCAGCGCGACCTGCAGCTCCCACGGCGAAACGGAGGCGACGCCGATCTTGCGCACGACGAGCCCGGCCGCGAGGTTCGCGAGCGCGGCCGCCGCTTCGAGGTCGACGCCGCTCGCGAGCGACGCGGCCAGCGTGGCGATCACGGTATCGCCCGCGCCCGTGACGTCGTACACCTCGCGCGCGTGCGTGGAAAGAAACACCGGCTCGCCGTCCGCGGCCACGACCAGCATGCCCTTCTCGCTGCGCGTGACCACCAGCGCCTCGAGCTCGAGGCGGGCCAGCAGGCGCCGCGCGCGCCGGACGAGCTCGGCGTCCGAGCCGCAGGGGCCCGCCACCGCCTCGAACTCCGCCTGGTTCGGGGTGATCAGCGTCGCCCCGCGGTAGCGGTCGAAATCGGTGCCCTTCGGGTCGACCAGCACGCGGAGTCCCTGCTCCCGGCACGCGGCGATCATGCGCGCCACCTCGGTCAATGCGCCCTTGCCGTAATCGGAGAGCACGACGACGTCGCACGCCGCGAGCCCCTGCGTCAGCAATTCCGGGAGCGCCGTATGTCCGCCTTCGTGCGCAACCTCCTCGCGATCCAGGCGGATAAGCTGCTGCCCCCGGCTCTGCACCCGCGTCTTGGTGATGGTGGGCCGGTCGTCGCTCAGCGCGAACCGGCAATCGATGCCGCGCTGCTCCAGCACCTGGCGCAATACACCCGCTTCCGGATCGTTGCCGACGACGCCGATGAGGCAGGTGCGCGTGCCGAGCGCGGCCAGGTTGACCGCGACGTTGCCCGCGCCGCCGGCACGGTCGTCGCTCGAGCGCACGTGCACCACGGGAACCGGCGCTTCGGGGGAAATACGGCTGGTGCCGCCGAACAGGTACCGATCCAGCATGACGTCGCCGGCGACGAGCACACGAGCGGCGGAAAAGTCGGGGATGGTCAGCGTCACGCGGCGATACTACCTGTCCCCGGCGCACCGGGAAACAACCGGTTCCGGCAGAGCCGACGGCCGGCGACCCGCCCCCGGCCGGGGATTCGAAGCCGCCGGCCCGCCGCCCGTTGACGACCGACCGGTCATCTATTATCCTTTGTTGACCTTATGGTCAATAAAATGCAAGCCGATGGCAAACCCCGATTCCGGCGCCGCAAGCAGGATCGCCCGCAGGAAATCACGGAAGCCGCGATCGCGGAGTTCACGGAGCGCGGCTACGACGCGACCCCCATGGCCGCCGTTGCCAGGCGGGCAGGCATCAGCAAGGGCCTGCTCTACGTGTATTTCGAGACCAAGGAAGCGCTGTTCAAATCGGTGGTGCGAAGCTTCGTCACGCCGCAGATCGAGGCGCTGCGGCAGGCGATCGACATGAGCCCGCTCTCGTCGGAAGAGTTTCTCCGCGGCCCGTTTCTCGATTTCGCCCGCAAGCTGCCGAAGTCCCGCGTGCGCGTCCTGATCCGACTCATGATCGCCGAGGCGCACAAGCACCCCGACCTTGCCCGCTGGTACTGGGAGAACGTCGTGTCGCACGGCCTCGACGCCTTGCGGACCCTCGTTGCACGCGGCGTCGCGTGCGGCGAGTTCCGGCCGTCGGCGCTCGACCGCTTCCCGCATCTCCTGGTGTCGCCGGTGCTGTTTTCCGTGGTCTGGACGCTGGTGTTCGAGCCGCATCAGAAGCTCGACACCGAGGCGCTCCTCAAGGCGCACATCGAGCTGCTGCTGGACGCCATCCGCGCCGATGGCAAAGCGGAGGGCACGGCATGAGCAAGCGGATCAGGATCGTGGTCATCGCGGCGTTGCTGCTGGCCGGCATCGCGGGCTACGCCGCCTGGAGCCTGTGGCGCGGCGATCGCGAGGCGGCGGCGCTCACCCTCTACGGCAACGTCGACATCCGCGAGGTCGAGCTCGCCTTCCGCGTCCCCGGCCGGCTCGAGGCAATGGCCGTCGACGAAGGCGACCGCGTGCGGCAGGGGCAGCGCCTGGCGGCGCTCGACGCAGGGCCGTATCGCGACGCGCTGCAGATGGCGGAAGCGCGGGTGGCGGCGCGGCGCGCGAATCTCGCAAAGCTCGAGGCGGGGAATCGCCCGCAGGAGATCGAGCAGGCGCGCGCGGCCGTGCGGGCCGCCGAGGCGGCTGCCGGCCACGCGGAGCGCGACTTCGAGCGGCAGCGGGACCTGCTCGCATCGGGAGGCAGCAGCGAAAAGGCAGTGCAGGCCGCGCTGGCGCTGCGCGACGAGACCGCCGCGCGCCTCGCCGCGGCGCGTGAGGCGCTCGCGCTCGCGCTCGCGGGCTCCCGGAGCGAGGACATCGCCGCGGCCGAGGCCGAAGTCGGCATCGCGCTGGCGGAGCGGGACCAGGCGCAGACGAGCCTCGCCGACGCCCTGCTCGTGGCGCCAAGCGACGGCACGATCCTCGCGCGCGTCCGCGAGCCCGGCGCCGTGCTGCAACCGGGAGAGCCCGTGTACACGCTGTCGCTGGACAGGCCGGTGTACGTCCGGGCGTATGTCGGCGAGCCCGACCTGGGGCGGGTCGTCCCGGGCGCCACGGTGTTCGTCACGACCGACTCCGGCGATCGCCGCTACCGCGGCCAGGTCGGCTTCGTCTCGCCGCGCGCCGAGTTCACGCCGCGCTCGGTGGAGACGACGGCCCTGCGCACGGACCTCGTGTACCGGCTGCGCATCGTCGTCGAGGAAGCCGGCGACGGCCTGCGGCAGGGCATGCCCGTGACCGTGCACGTGCCGCTGGAGCGCGCCGGAGACTGACATGGCCGCGATCGAGCTCCGCGGTCTCGTGAAGGCGTTCAGCGGAGTCCGCGCACTGGACGGGCTGACGGCCGACATCTCAGCGGGTTCGCTCACGGGGCTCGTCGGCCCGGACGGCGCCGGCAAGACGACGCTCCTGCGCCTCATGGCCGCGCTGATGGCACCGGACGCGGGGACGGTCCGGGTCGCCGGCAGCGACGTGACGACCGACGCGAACCGCATTCATTCGATAGTCGGCTACATGCCGCAGCGCTTCGGCCTCTACGAAGACCTCGCCGTCATCGAGAACCTGAGGCTGTACGCCGCGCTCCGCGGCGTCAGCGAAGAAGCGCCGCACGACACCTTCGACCGCCTGCTGCGCTTCACCGGGCTCGCGCCGTTCACCCGGCGCCTCGCCGGCAAGCTCTCCGGCGGGATGAAACAGAAGCTCGGCCTCGCCTGCGCGCTCATGGGCCGGCCCGCCGTCCTGCTGCTGGACGAGCCGAGCGTGGGCGTCGACCCGGTGAGCCGGCGGGAGCTGTGGGCGATGGTCCGGGAGCTCACGGGCGAAGGCATTGCCGTCGTCTGGTCCACGGCCTACCTCGACGAGGCGGAGCAATGCGATGCGGTGCTGCTGCTCAACGAGGGCCGGCTCGAATACGCGGGCGTCCCCGGCGGGCTCACGCGCCGCATCGCGGGCCGGAGCTTCCTCATCGCGGGCGTCGAACGCGAGCGGCGCAGCCTGCTCGCCGACGCGCGCGAGCTGCCGGGCGTGCGCGACGGCGTGATCCAGGGCGAAAGCGTCCGGCTGGTGCTGGCCGAAGACGCCGACACGCGGGCACTCGATGCGCTCGCCGCGGATCACGGCGGGCGCCTCGTGCCCGCCGCCCCGCGTTTCGAGGACGCGTTCATCGACCTGCTCGGCGGCGGCCCGGGCAGCCGCTCCGCGCTCGCCGGGCGCATGCCGCCGGTCGAGCTGGACGCGGCGTCGGCGGTCTCCTGCCGCAACCTCACCCGGCATTTCGGCGACTTCACGGCGACCGACGACGTCACCTTCGACGTGCAAAAGGGCGAGGTGTTCGGACTGCTCGGCCCGAACGGCGCGGGCAAGTCGACGACCTTCAAGATGCTGTGCGGCCTGCTCGAGCCCACGGCGGGCGAGGCCCGCGTCGCCGGCTTCGACCTGCGTCACGCCCCAGCGGAGGCGAAGCTGCGCCTCGGCTACATGGCGCAGAAGTTCTCGCTCTACGGCCTGCTTTCCGTGCGCCAGAACCTCGAGTTCTTTTCCGGTATTTACGGGCTCACCGGCGCCGCGCAGCGCGCACGCATCAACGAGATGATCGAAACCTTCGATCTCCGGCGGTATCTCTCCACGTCGCCGGATACGCTGCCCCTCGGCTTCAAGCAGCGCCTGGCGCTCGCCTGCGCGCTGATGCACCGGCCGCCCGTGCTCTTTCTCGACGAGCCGACGTCGGGAGTCGATCCGATCACGCGCCGCGAATTCTGGAGCCACATCAACGGCCTCGTGCAGAAAGGCGTGACCGTCATGGTCACGACGCATTTCATGGACGAGGCGGAGTACTGCGATCGCGTCGCCCTCATGTACCGCGCCAGGGTCATCGCGCTGGACTCCCCGGACGCGCTCAAGGCAAGCGTGGCCTCGGAGGAGCGGCCCGAGCCGACGATGGAGGAGGCCTTCATACGCCTGATCGAGATCGCCGGCGACACGCAGGGCGAGCGGGAGGCCGCATGAGCGCGGCCACGCCGGGGCGGCAAAGCAACGGATACGGCAGGGCGCGCCGGCTGCTCGCGCTCAGCCGCAAGGAAGGCCTGCAGATCCTGCGCGATCCGTCGGCGATGCTGATGGCCTTCGCGCTGCCCATCGTCCTCCTGATCCTGTACGCCTACGCCGTGTCGCTGGACGCGCGGGACGTCCGCATCGGGCTGGTGCTGGAAAGCGACAGTGCCGCCGCGCGCGACCTCGCCGCGGCTTTCGCGGCGACGCGCTACTTCCGCGTCACCCCGGCGCTCGACCGCCGCGAGGTCGAGCCCCTGCTCGTCTCCGGCGAGCTGCGCGGCTTTGTCGTGATCCCCCAGGATTTCGCCAGCCGCGCGGTGTCGCGGGCGCATCCGCCGCTGATCCAGGTCATCACCGACGGCTCGCAGCCGAACACGGCGAACTTCGTGGCCGGCTACGCACAGGGCGTGCTCTCGACCTGGCTCGCCGCGCGGCGCAATGCCGCCCCGCCGGCAGCCGGTTTCGAGCCGCGCTACTGGTTCAACCCCGAGCTCGAAAGCCGCCGCTTCCTCGTGCCGGCGGCGATCGCCATCGTGATGGCGATGATCGGCACGCTGCTCACGGCGCTGGTGGTGGCGCGCGAATGGGAGCGCGGCACGATGGAGGCGATCATGTCGACGCCGGCGAGCGTGCTCGAGATCATGACCGCCAAGCTCCTGCCCTACTTCGCGCTCGGGCTGATCGCCACGTTCATTTGCGCGGTGCTCTCGATCACGGCATTCGACGTGCCGCTGCGCGGTTCCTGGGCCGCCCTTTTCTCACTCAGCTGCGCATTCCTCGTCCCCGCGCTCGGCCAGGGCCTCTTGATCTCGGCGGCGACGAAGAACCAGTTCGTGGCCGCGCAGCTCGCGCTGCTGTCGGGCTTCCTGCCGGCGTTCCTGCTTTCGGGAGCCCTGTTCGAGATCGACAGCATGCCGGCGCTTGTCCGCGCTATCACGTATGTCGTGCCGGCGCGCTACTTCGTGGCGAGCCTGCAAACGGTGTTTCTCGCAGGCGACGTGTGGTCGCAGTTCCTGCCGAACATCCTGGCGATGGTCGCGATCGGCCTCGTCTTCTTCGCCGTCGCCGCCGCGCGGACCCGAAAGACGCTCGACTGATGAACCCGCGGCTCAAAGCGCAGATCGTGAAGGAGCTCCTGAGCTTCCTCAGGGATCCGAAAACCCGGCTGGTGCTGGTCGGACCGCCGCTGATCCAGCTCTTCCTGTTCTCGTTCGCGGCGACTTTGGAGGTGCGAAACGTCGAGATCGCCGTCTTCAACGAGGATGCCGGGCAGGCTTCCTACGACCTGCTCGCGCGCATCGAGGCGTCGAGCTTCGTCAGCAAACTCGTGCCCGTGCACAGCACGGCCGCGCTCAGGGATCTGCTGAACCGGCGCAAAGCGCTGGTGGCCATCCACGTTCCCGCCGATTTTTCCCGCGACGTCGCGGCCGGGCGGCCCGCGCAGGCCCAGCTCCTCGTCGACGGGCGCAGGGCGAACTCGGGCCAGATCGCCGCCGGATATCTCGCCTCGGTGATCGCCGCGTTCGACGCCGCGCAGGCCGGGGGCCCGGCGACCGGCGCGTCCCTGATCGCCGTGCGCCACTGGTTCAACCCGAACCTGATCTATCGCTGGTTCATCGTGCCGGGCCTGGCCGCGATCCTCGCCATGCTGACGTCCCTGCTGGTTACCGGGCTCTCGATCGCCCGCGAGCGGGAAATGGGCACCTTCGACCAGCTGCTCGTTTCCCCGGCAAGCCCGATCGAGATCGTGATCGGCAAGATGCTGCCCGCACTCATCATCGGCACGTTGCTCGGCCTGCTGATGGTGGGCGCCGGCGTGTTCGCGTTCCGCATTCCTTTCAGCGGCTCGTTCGGCCTGCTGCTGCTCGCGCTCGTCGTGTTCATCCTGTCAGTGGTTGGCGTGGGGCTCATGGTCTCTTCGGTCTGCCGGACGCAGCAGCAGGCGATTCTCGGCATCTTCGCCGTCGCCGTGCCGGTGATCCTGATCTCGGGATTCGCGACGCCGGTGGAGAACATGCCGCACGTGCTGCAGGTGCTGGCCGAAGCCAGCCCGCTCAAGCATTTCCTCATCATCGTGCAAGGCACGTTCCTGAAGGCGCTGCCGGCGAGCGATGTGTTTGCGAATCTCTGGCCGATGCTGGTGATTGCGGCCGTGACCCTGTCCACGGCCGTCGTGATCGTGAAAGGCCGGCTGCAATGAAGCGGAGTCATGCCATGCAACGACACTTCCCGCTCGCCGTCGTCGTTTTCCTCGCCGGTTGTGCGGCCGGGCCGGACTACGCGCCGCCGGCCGTCGACGCGGGCGGCGGCTGGTCGCAGCCCGCCGCCGACGAGTCGCCTGCCGATCTCTCGAGGTGGTGGACGGCGTTCGGCGATCCGACGCTCGACCGTCTCATCGAGCAGGCGCGCCGGCAGAATCCGGACCTCCGCGAAGCCGTCGCCCGGGTGGCGCAGGCGCGCGCCCTGCGCGATGCGGCCGCGGGCGGCCGCTATCCGTCGCTCGCGGCCGATGCGAGCGTGACGCGGCGCCGGCAGAGCGAGAACGGGCCGCTGCCCATTCGGCAGATTCCCGGCATCGAGCGGGACCAGACGATCTTCGAGACGGGCTTCGACGCCGCCTGGGAGATCGATGTCTTCGGGGCCAACCGGCGCGCCGTCGAGGCCGCGAGCGCCCGCGTCGGCGAGGCGGAGGCGCAAAGCGATGCCGCGCGCCTCACCGTGACGGCCGAAGTCGCGCGCGTTTATCTCACGCTGCGCGGCCTGCAGCGGGAGCGCGCCGTGCGCGAATCGGCGTTGCGGCTCGCGCGCGATACGGCCGCCGTCGTCCGGCGGCAGTTCGAGCTCGGCGAGGTGGCCGAGGCGCAGGCGGCGCAGGCGGATGCCGAAGCGGCGTCGCTGGAAGCGGAGCTGCCGCTCTACGATGCGCAGATTCGCTCGCAGGCCCTGGCCCTCTCGGCCCTCCTCGGCCAGCTGCCGGAAGCCGGGCTCGCGCTGCTCGGGGGAACGACGGATTACCCGACGCTCGATGCCCTGCCCGTGGGCGAGCGCGCGGACCTGCTGCGCCGGCGACCGGACGTGCGCGCGGCGGAGCGGCGGCTCGCCGCCGCGACGGCCGAGATCGGGGTGGCGGCGGCGCAGCTCTTCCCGCATCTCACGATCGGCGCGGCCGGCTCGTTCCAGGCGCTCGAGGCCTCCGACCTGTTCGAATCCGCCAGCGAGACCTTCAGCCTCGTGCCGCTGATCTCATGGCGCGTGTTCGAGGGCGGCAGCATCCGGGGCCGCATCCGCGCGCGCGAAGCGGGCGCCCGCGCGGCGGCCGTCGCCTATGAAGGCGCCGTGCTGACGGCGCTGTCCGATGCCGAGCGCGCGCTCTCGCAATATCACTACGACCTGCTCGCGCTCGAGCGACAGCAGGTCGCGGTGACTGCGGCACGGCGCAACCACGAGCTCGCGCAACTGCGGCATGGCGCCGGCGAGATCTCGCTGCTCGAGCTCATGGATGCCGAGCGCAGCCTGCGCAACGCCGAGACCGCTTACGCGCGCCTGCACCGCGGCGCGGAAACCGACCTCGTCGCACTGTTCAAGGCGCTGGGCGGCGGCTGGGAATAGCGAGGACCGGCGCCCCTCACCGGTCTCGGTCGCGAAGCATCAGCGATCCGCCGCGCGCATTATTGCCTCTGAATCTGATCCCACGGCGCGGGATCTGGAAAAATCTCCTGCAAAAAGGCGACAAAGGCTTTTACATTCGGGTTGCCCCGGCGACTTTCCGACCAAAGCGCGGTAATGCTATGCCGATCCGCCCAGTACGGCGTCAGAACGGGCACCAGTTCCCCTCGAGCAACATATGACGCGGCGACATAGGTCGGAGAAAGACCGATACCTGCACCGCCGGCGACAGCGGCAGTCACGGCATCGGAATTGTCGACGACGATGCCGGCGGTGGGCAGGATTTCCACTGTTCGGTTTCCCACCTGAAACGGCCAGCGTAACAACTGTCCGGAGTTAGGGTGCCGGATGTTGACGCAGTCATGCCCCTCCAGATCTTCGATCCGGCGCGGGACGCCGCGCTTTGCCAGGTAGGCAGGCGAAGCGAAGGCGCCCGCTTTATTCGGACCTAGCCTGCGCGCGATAAGACGCGAATCTTCCGGATTGCCAATCCGGATCGCTACGTCGATGCCTTCCTGTACGAGGTCGCTCATCGTATCGCTGACCCGCAGGTCGATGGTGACGTTGGGGTAGCGTTCACAGAACAACGCCAACTTCGGCGCAAGGATATGCAACGCGATCGGAACGGGGGCGGCGAGTTTGATAGAGCCTGACGGTTCTCCGCGGACGGATGCGGCAACCAGCTCGATTTCCTCGGCTTCACGCAACAGTCGGATCGCCTGGTCGTGCAGAACGCGCCCCTCGGGTGTCAGGGTCAGCGAACGCGTGGTGCGAGCGAAGAGCTTGAGGCCCAGCCGTTCTTCCAGTCGCTGAATGCTCTTGCTGACCGCCGAGGGCGAAATCGACAGCGCGCGCGCAGCAGCCGTGTAGCTTCCGAGTGAGGCCGCCCGCGAAAAAGCGATCAGTCCCGTGAGCCTGTCGATGCCGATTTGTTCCATCACGGCACAATAATAACGACATATGCTGCCATTATGAATCGTGAGGACGATTGGTATCCTCATCTCCGACAGTGGCCACCGGCCCGGAAATCGGAGAACGCCATGCAGGAACACACCGCCTTTGCCGAAGCGCCTGGTCCGGCCCCATCCCTGGCCGGGAAATCGGTCCTGATCTTTGGAGGCACGTCCGGCATTGGCCTGGCCACAGCGATGGCGGCCAAAGCGTCCGGCGCGGCAGTCACCGTCGCTGGGCGCGACCGCGACCGAGCCGCACACGTCGCCCATACTCACGGGTTCGCAGGTTCGTTCGCGGCCGAGATCAGTGACCCCGAAGCGATCCGGCACGGCCTGTCGTCGATTGAACGGGTCGACCACCTGGTACTTCTGGCGGGCTCACTGACGCTCGGCAAGGTTATGGAGGCCGACATCAGCTTGCTCCGACGCGCCTATGACGAACGCATCTGGTCGGCTGTACATATTCTGCGCGCGCTTGGCGAAAGGCTGGCAACGGATGCCTCGATTACGCTGGTGTCGGGCGCGCTGACTCAGCGTCCTGACGGCAATGGCACGGCGATCGTGGCCAGTGCCTGCGCGGCGCTGGAAGTGCTGGCGCGCGGTCTTGCGCTGGAACTGGCACCACGACGGGTAAACACGCTTTCGCCCGGCCCCATCGATACGCCGCTGATCGGCAAAGCGATGGGAGATCAACGCGACGCCTATATGCGCATGGTAGCCGAGAGCCACCCTCTCAACCGGTGGGGCAGCGCGAATGAGGCCGCCAGTGCCGTGCTGTTCCTGATGGCTAACCGCTACATGAACGGCGCGGTTCTTCACATCGACGGCGGCTCTCGTCTCTAGCGAACCGCACAGGAACCAGGAAGAAGAACATGATTACGCTCTATTATCACCGCGGCGCCTGCTCGACCTCGAACCACTTCGCACTCGAGGAAGCAGGTGTCGACTACCGGGCGATTGAGGCTCACCTTGATCGCCGTGACGACCCGGCTGCGATCAAAGTACGCGAACTGAACCCGATGGCAATGACCCCGGTTCTGGTGCTGGAAGACGGAACGGTCTTGACCCAGAACGCTGCGACGTTGGCCTATATTGCCGATCTCGTGCCTGAGAAGAGACTGCTTCCTGCTCGGAACACGATTGACCGCGCACAGGCCGAAAGCTGGCTCTCGTTCATTGCGTCGGACCTGCATCCGACCATGATCGAATACATCTACAAGGCGCTGCCCGCGACCGAAGAAGAGAAGGAAAAGACAGAAGCCCTCTATGAAAAACGCGTGGCGCGGCGCCTGCAGGTCCTGGAAGACCGACTGGCGGAACGAGACTACATATTGGGAGATGAGTATTCGGTCATCGACGGCTACGCTTTGATTGTGCTGAATTGGTCCATTCCCGCACAAGTCGCCTTGGATCCCTATCCAAACATCCGCGTCTACATGAAGCGGCTGGAAGCACGCCCGGCAATCCGCCGCGTGCGTGAAGCCGAAGGGCAGATCAACTGGTAGGTGCGCAACCCACGCGCCGCAAGCACGGGGTCTCGGAGACGACGGCGCATGCGCCTACGAGTAGCTTAAGGGCAGACCCCGGTTCCCGTTGGGCTCAGCCGCACTTCGAGTCGCCGCAGTTCAGGCAGGTCATGCAGCCGTCGAGGACCACGACGGCCGTCGTGTTGCACTTGGCGCAGAGCTGCGCGCCTTCCGGGAACTCAGTCTTGGAAAAAGCGTCCTGCTGGCGCGTGCTCGCCTCGTATTCGGCGCGTTTCTGCTCGATCAGCTTCTGCTGGTTCTCGTCCGGCCCGGACGGCTTGAGCAGCCCGATCGTGATCAGGTGCTTCTCCACGATGTAGCCGAGCTCGGCGATGATGGACGGCATGAAGCGCCCGCCCGGCTTCCAGTAGCCGCCGCGCGGATCGAACACGGCCTTCAGCTCGTCGACCAGGAAGGTCACGTCGCCGCCCTTGCGGAACACCGCCGAGATGATGCGAGTCAGCGCCACGATCCACTGGTAATGATCGAGATTCTTCGAGTTGATGAAGATCT
>CAZBGV010000047.1:0-2615 GCA_964491485.1 uncultured Woeseiaceae bacterium
GCCAGCGGATTCCCGCCGAGCGCGTCGGAAATGTCGGCGATGGCTTTCTGCGCACGGACGCTGTTACCTGCCTCGTCGAGCGGCGGCGAGATGACGGCGATGCCGAATTTGCCCGGTGACACGGCGATGAGGCCTCCCCCCACGCCGCTCTTGCCGGGCAGCCCGGTGCGATAGAGCCACTTGCCCGAATCGTCATACAGGCCGGCGGTCGCCATCACCGCGAGCACCTCCGGGACGTTGTCGGCCTTCATGACCTGCTTCCCGGTCACCGGATTCCTGCCGGCGTTGGCCAATGTGCCGGCCATCGTCGCGAGATCCCTGGCGTTGACGCTGACCGAGCACTGCTCGGTGTAGATGTCGGTCGCCCGCAGCGGCGCGTTCTTGATGTAGCCGTACGCGTACATGAGGTAGCCGATCGCCTGGTTGCGCTGGTTCGTATCCGACTCGGATTTGAAAACTTCCTCATCGACGGACAGCGGCCGCCCCGCGAATTCGGAGTAGAAGGACAGGAGGCTGTTCCAGATCTCGTCACGCGTCGATCCCCCGACCATGCTCGTGGTCGCGATCGCGCCGGGATTCACGAGGGAGTTCATCTCGGGCCCGCCGAGTGCCTTTTGCGCAAACTCGACGGACACGATGGAGTTGAAGCGCATGCCCGTCGCATCGACGCCGATCGTGTCGGCGATGGCTTTCGGACCCTGCTCTTCAATCACTTTGGCGAGTGTGAACACCTTGGATATCGACTGCATCGATACCTCCGAATCGACGTCGCCCGCGGTGTAGACGTCGCCGTCGGCGGTTACCAGGGCAATTCCGTAGATGTCCGGATCGACTTTTGCGAGCGCCGGGATATAGTCAGCGTTGGCTCCTTCCTCGAGGTCCTGGTATTTCGTGTAGGCCGCATCCAGTGCTGACTGGATGTCCGTTTCGGTTTGGGCCCACGCGGCTCCGCCCAGGACCAGAAGAGTCGCAATTGCGATGCCGCATTGCCGCCGTTGTGTGTTCATTGCCGATTCTCCATTTCCCAGGCGCGCACTTTCCGGCGCGCCGCGTTGAAAACCCTTTCGTAATTGCCTTTCAGGAATTTGCTGCGCGCTCCTTCGTCGAGCCGTTCGAGCAACGGCGAGTAGAGCGCATAGGTTTTGAGATAGCTTTCCTGATCCGGCGGCGCCACCTCGTCGGTTCCGAACAGGAACCGGTCCGGATAGCGGTTGATGAGCTTCGCCGCTACGGCGATCGTCTCCGGACTCGCCACGAGGTACTTGGCGGTCTCCGTCCACGAGAGATCGATGTAGACGTGCGCCAGCCCGGGGTCCGCGAGCACGCGTTCCATGATCCCGGCCATGTCCTTGACGGGATGCACGACCCGGCCGAGGCCCATGTGCGCCCAGATGACCGTAGTGGCGGGATGGCGCCGCAGCACTTCGCCGAGCTGCCGCGCCGAGTACGGATCCTGGCCGGGTTTCGGGAACGGCATGTCGACGTCGTTGTGGATCAGGACCACGAGGCCCACGTCGCCGGCGAAATCGAGTATGCGGTCGAGGGCCGGGTCGGTCAGGCTCGCCGGGCCGCCGGCGATCTTCGCCGACACGAATTCCTTGTGGATGGTGAACTCGCCGATCCCGCTGAACACTCCCGGGAAGGTCAGGAGCACACGGCGGATATGGTCGACGGCGTACATGTCCGCGGGGTTGAAGCCGGTGATCATCGGATCGAAGCGCTCCCGGTCCCGCTGCGGCAGTGACAGGTACGCGGTGGCGATCGCCGCGTCGACGAAGGAGTAGTAATAAAGAGGCGCGTCGGTCTGCAGGTAATACGTCGGTGCGACATCGCCCGTGTTGGACCAGGCCCATGTCTGCTGCAGCGGAATGCCGAAGATGGCGACCCGGCCGACCTTGTCGCCCATGATCTCCAGGAAGTCGGAGATTTCGAGCCCTTGTTGCACGTAGTTCGTCAGGTGGAAGTGGGAGTCGTTCAAAATCGGCTCGGCGGCGGGCAATGGCCCGGGGAATACCGTGATACAGAACGCCGCCGCAGAAACTGTCCAGGCCCCGGCGACGCGCCCGACGCGAGTCGTCAAACAGAAGTTACGTCTGCCCGCACGCTGCATGTGCCGAGTTCCTTCAAAAACGTGCTTCCAGGTTGGCCTGGAACACCGTGCCGTTTCCGCCGACCGCAAACGGCACGCTCGAATAGCCGACCGGCGAATTCTTCAGGTACAAGAGCTCGGTGTTGACACGCACCAGCCGCTGACGGAAGGGATACCAGTTCAGCCCGACCCCGAGGTCCCAAGGGTCGCCGTATTCGCCGAATATTTTAGAGCCGGCAACATAAGCACTCAGGGTCTCCGGCACCAGGATGGCGGACGCCTGCAGCTCGAACCCGTGGTCGTAAAGCTCCGTGACCGGGATGGTGCCCGAGACTTCGAAATCGTCGATCCAGCGGAAGTAGTATTCGCCTTCGAGAGCGAGCCCGTGGTACTTGACGCCCGCGTCCACAGCCGTCATCAGGTACGTCGCCTCCAGGATCGTGCCCCCGGTGCCGAATGCGTCGGGCCGGAAGATGATCGTGCCGTCGGACAGGCGCAGCTGGGTGTTCTCGGGGTCCTCGGTGCC
>CAZBGV010000047.1:2715-23606 GCA_964491485.1 uncultured Woeseiaceae bacterium
ATGATCCCGGTCGTATAGCTTGGCCGGAAGAACTCGTTGCCGATCGTGCGATGGTCCACCTTGTTCCAGTAAGGGTGCTGGCCTCGCAGACTCCGCGTACCCGGCAAAGGCAGCACACCGAAGCGCAGGTCCAGCTTGTCGCTGAAGCGGTACCCGAGGTCACCGCCGATCACGACCTGCGCGGGCTCCCCCTGGCTGGTATTCGTGGTCCAGCTCCAGAGGTTGTAGTGAAAATCCGGATCGTAGACCCAGCCCTTGAAGTAAAGGTTGATCTTGTTGACCTGCATGTCGTTGCGCAGGTCGAGCGTGGTCGTCCTGCCGAATGCATCAGTGTAGGTGTCATCGAGACTGGTCTGGTTCAGGTAGCGGATGTAGGCCCAGGCGCTGAAGTTGACGTCGCCGTAAGGTGTGTCCGCCAGCTTGAAGCCGGCCCCGCCGGACTGGAACAGGCCGTAAACGTCGTCTCCCGCGTCCGCCGATGGCGGCTCCGCCGCCGTTTCGGCTTGCGTCGCCGGCGCGGCACCCGCAGGGCCGCCTTCCGCGCCGTGGCGCCCGGCGAGCTCGAGCTCCAGCTCCCGGATGCGCGCGTCCCGTGCCGCGAGTTGCCGCTCCAGCGCCGACTGCCTTTGCTCCAGCCGGTCCAGGCGCTCGAGAATCTGCGCTTCGGTCGGCTCCGCACCGAGACTCGCCTCTGCTCCGAGCAGCGCTGTCGCGACGGTGAACAGCGCGCGTCCGAACAGAAAATGCGCACGCCGACGTGCGTTCTCATCGACGCTCGTCCTGCCCTCTGTCAGCGGTTCCGCCGGCATCGATCGATCAACTCCCGGAAAACGGTTTCCTGCCGCGCCCGGGCGGCTGGCCGCCGGCGGCACGATGCCTGTCGACGCGCGCCACGATCTCGTCCGTAATGGCTTTGGCGCCCTCCGCACCCACCCGGCCCACCGCCTTGTTGAGGGATTCGTAGGTCGCGGCAAGCAGCCTGCGCAGCTTCTGGAACCCGATCACGTTTTTCCTGCCGCAGACGGTCTGGTCGCCCTGCAGAACGCGATCGATGGCGCCGGGCTCTCGCAAATCGACGTCGCAGATCGCGGAAAGGCGCACGATCTCGTCGGCAATGCCGTCGAGGTGCCGTTTCCACGCAGCGTGTTTGGCGATGGTCATCTGAAAACTCCGGCCTGCCGCTTTCACGAAGGTACGAGATAGAGCAACAAGGCAATCATGAGATACAGGGCGAGAAGCTGTGCCCCCTTGTACCAGTTCCCCGAGCCACCCACGGTCACGAGCGCCCCGGTGATCACCGAGATGAACAGCAGGGCGACGCCGCCCGCATTGAATGAGAGCTGGAACGGTTTCGAGCCCACGAAGTAGCTGGCAAGGACGACCACCGGCGCGATGAACAGCGCGATGAGCGTGCAACTGCCGAGCGCGATACCGATAGAGAGATCGAAACGTCCTTTGCGTGCCATCGCCACCGCGGAAATTCCCTCCGCGATACCGCCGACGCTGGCGAGCAGAACGATCCCGAGAAAAGCCGTGGACAGGCCCAGGGCCTCGCCGGTGCCCTCCACCGCGCCGACGAGTATCTCGCTCAGGACCGCCGCGAAAACCGAGCTGCCGACGAGCGCACCGATGCACGTCGGGAGGTTCCAGGGGGCCGCGTGCCCCTCGCCCTCCTCTCCCGCCACGCTGGCAAATTCTTCCGGGTGGGTGCGGACCATGAACAGGAGATAGAGGCCGTACAGGAACAGCAGCAGAACCGCCAGTCCGACGTTCAGCTTCTCGTGGCCGACGCCTGCTTCGGTTACTCCAAACGTCTGCTCGTAGAAGCTCGGCAGTGCAAGGCTGGTCACCGCGATGAACATCATCGTGCTGTAGACACGGACGGCCCGGATATTGAACTCCATCGTGTGGTGCCGCAGTCCCCCCAGCAGGAAACTGAGGCCCAGCACCAGCAGGAGATTGAATGTGATCGCGCCGACCAGTGACGCCGCGACCATCGCATGCAGGCCCGCTTGCAAAGCCACGATGCAGATGATCAGCTCCGGCAAGTTTCCGAACATCACGTTCAGCAGACCACCCACCGCGTCGCCGGTGTAGTGTGCAAGTTGCTCGGTGCTATGACTGATCAGGTAAGCGATCGGCGCGATGGCAACCGCGGCGACCAGGAATTTGACCGGGTCACTCGCGGCCGGCAGGTATCCGACGAGGATTGCCACGGGGACGAACGCGAGCATCCAGTACGGCGACCATCTCCGCCTCGGTACCATCTTTTCGGCGGCGACGCTCACGCTGCAAAGTCTCCGCCGAGAGCCAGGTGCAGGTTCACGCGTTGCACCCGCTGCTCCGTCCGCACATGGATGAGGTTCATCCTCGCCCCGAGATACGCGAGCTGCTGCTCCTGGACCGAGCGCAGGTCCACCGCGCCCACGCGATACTGTTCGCGCGCGAGCTGCAAGGCGCGCCTCGCGTTGACGACGGCTGCTTCCAGGATGGCCTGGCGATCCTGCAGGGCCGCTTCGCTCGACAGCGCGTCTTCCACGTCCCCGAAAGCCTTGAGTGCCGTCTGGGCGTACTGCGCGAGCGCCTGATTCTGCTCAGCCGTGCGGACCTCCACTTCGGCCTTGAGCGAGCCGCCGGTGAACAGGGGCGCAAGAATGGTGCCTCCCAGGCTCCAGACCGGGTTCTCACGATCTTCGAGGACGAACAGCTCGCTCGACAGATCGGAGCCGCTGCCGGTCAGCGAAATGCGGGGTAAGCGTGCCGCTTGTGCCTCCTTCACCAGACTGAAAGCAGCCGCCACGCGGTTCTCGGCGGCGATCACGTCCGGACGCCGCTCCAGGAGCTCCGCGGGCAAACCGGCGGGCGGTGCCGCCGCCAGACCGCGGAACGCACCCGACACCGTGATTTGGGCACCGGGATACCGGCCGGCCAACAGCTCGAGAGCGCGCCGGGCCTGCTGGTGGGCGAGCTGGGTCTGGCGGAGGCTGTCGCGATACGTCTGCAGGGTGACCGTTGCGGAGGTCACCTCGAGCTCGCTGCCGGCGCCGACGCGCCGCCGTTGCCTGCCGAGATCCAGCAGGCTGCTCGCCGCCCCGACCATTTCGACGAGCAGATCACGTTGCAGCGCGGTCTCGGTCGCCATGAACCAGGCTTTCGCCACCTGGGCGGCGAGCGATTGTCGCGCGAACGCATAGTCGGCCTCGGCCGATGCGTACTGCTCGGTCGCGCTGCGCGCGCCGTAGCGAACGCGCCCCCAGAGGTCGACCTCCCAGGTGGCGCTGACCAGCCAGCCCTCGAGGCCGGAGTTGTCCCCGGACATCTTGCCGCCGGCGCGACCCAGCACTTCCACCGAGGGGTACCGCGTGCCGCCGGCGACGCGCACGAGCGCGGCGGCCTGCTCCACTCGCGACACGGCGACGCGTAAATCGCTGTTGTGGAGTATTGCCTCCGCGACGAGCTGATCGAGTTGCGGGTCGTCGAAGCCCGCGAGCCAGCCGTGCTCGACGTGTCCCGCCGTCGCCCCTTCCGCCGTCCATGCTTCCGGCACCGTCGTGTTCGTCAGCGCATCGGCCTGCACTTCATTCATGGACGGCGGCGGGGCGAGGGCGCAGCCCGCGGCACCGAGCAAGCACGTCAGCCCCGGCAGCAACCGCCGCAGTGCTCTCGAGTGGCGACGCGCCGTGTGCATCTTCGCCGTCTCAGTGGAGTTTGAGGACGAGCCAGTCCAGGAAAGCGCCGACACGCAGGATCACCTTGCGCACCAGGTGGATGTGATGGCCGTACCGGGTGTAAATGGCGCCGTGGCCGACCGCGCCCGCGGCGAGGAACAGGTCCCGGTCGCGCTCCGCGATGTCGAGCCGCACCGCAAAACGCCCCGGCTTTACCGGGGCCGAACCCGTTTCCGGCAGCCCTCCGGTCAGCGGAGCGGTCATGGGAATCGTTCCCTGTCCCTGCGCCCACACGATCGAATTCACCGTCGCCTTGATGATCCGGCCCGGGTAGGTCTTCAGGGCAATCTCGGCCTCGTCTCCGGCCTGCACCTTGTGCAACTCGTTCTGGTTGAACAGGGCGATGACCTGGAACTGGTCCTCGACGAAAGTCATGACGGGCTGGAAGCCCAGCGCGGTCGCCATCTGGCCCGGCCGCAACTGCAGGTTGATGATCGTGCCCCTTGCTGGCGCATGAAAAACGGTTTCCTGCAGCTCCCAGCGCGCTCTCGCAAGCTCGGCCTTGATCCCTGCAACTTCCGCCTGGTCGTCGCCGACCGTGGCGCCGAGGCGCGCCCGGAGCTGTGCCTCCGTGGCAATGCTGGCAGTCAACTGAGCCTCGAGCTCCGCGATATCCGCCTCCGTCTGCTCCAACGTGAATCGATCCCCGGCACCCGTATCCGCGAGCTCGCGAAATTGCTGGGCCCGCATGCGCGCAAGGTCGAGCTTCGGACGTATCGCCTGCGTCTGGCTGACGGCGGACTTCAGCTCCTCGTTCAGCTGCTCCACCGAACCTTCGGTGGCGGCCAGCTGCGCCTCGAGAGTACGCACCTTCAGCTCGAACGGCGTCGGATCGATCCGGAACAGAACCGTGCCCTTCTCCACGGTGCTGTTGGGCTCCACGGGCACTGCGATCACACGGCCCCGAACCTGTGGTACGACCTGCACGAAATATTTGATCACCCGCACATCCGACGAAGACGGCGCGAATACGTTCAGTGACAGGATGAGCGCAGTGAGGCCGACGATCGGGATGATCGCAACCGTCACCTGTGAGGTCCTGTTCCACGGCAGCCATTTGAGCTTGATGAAGATCAGCCAGACGAAGAACGCGTAGATTCCCAGGAGCAAGGCTTCCATCAGCGTAACCCTCCGCCCACGTTCCCGGGCATCGGACGGTTTTCGAACTGCGTCAGGCGCCCCCGCAGGTCCCGAACCGCCTCGGGCGATGCTCCGCGCCGCTCCAGCTCGTCCAGCTCCCGCCGCAGGCGCGCGAGCTCGTCTTCCACCGTCACCGTCGGCAAGCCTGTCTCGGTCTCGCCGGCAGGCTCCGCGGGCACGGGTACGCTCGGCACGCGCGACTCGACCTCGCTGCTGGCCTCCGTATAAAAGTCTTCGTGCTTGTCGCGTCCGTACGCCAGCTGGTGGAAAACAGGCCGCGTGTAAGCCCACAACCACGCAAGCGGCCAGAGCAGGCCGCCGAACACGAGTGACAGCAGGCACAGGACGTGAATTGCGTCCTTCTGCGGGTGGTGCCGCTTTTCGGCAATTTTTTCCGGCAGTACGTGCACGAGCCAGAAGAGCACGATGAAGGCGATCGGCAGCGCGACGATGATGAAGATGGCGAGACCGGTCGCCACCGTGTCCATCAGCTCACCGCTTGCGGCGAAGCCCGGCTTCGCTCCTGCCAGGCCCGTGCAGCACGCCAGGACCAGCGTGCCGGCGCGCGAAAGGCCGCGCCGATCGGCGTCGGCGGGCCTGCGCTTCCGATACGTTTGCTCCGGCAGCGGGCGCCGACGGTTCCGTGCGTAATTTGCGGCGTTGATGGACACGAGCTGCAATCACCACTCAATACGAGTACGCCAGGAAGATCATTCCGTAGTAGAAGGTGTCGGTCCGCCCGGAAAACTGCTCGACGGCGTCCCCCGGCTCTCCGATCGCCGCCACGAAGCTCGCGGTGAAGTGGTCGTTGATGCTCCAGTCCATGTACCAGTTGAGCTCCATCCCCGCGTCGTCCGAGGTCACCTGCGGAGCGAGAGCCGCCGGATGGTCGAGCTGGAAATCCCAGAGTATGAGACCGGTTCCGATTGCTTCCGAAGGCGTGGCATGCACGCGCAACTGATGTGAAATGAGGTTCGAGTTCGAGAGGAAGTACTCGCCTCCAATCTCGCCCTGCCACCAGGAACCCCAGTCGTAGAACCCCGTGAGCAGTCCGTCGAAGCCCTCGTTTTCCGGCGTCGCAGGGTCGTCGCCCTCGAAAATGGCGTAGCGGTAGGACACGCGCGGCTGCCAATTCATGTTGAGCTGGTATCCCACGAGCGCGTTCCAGGCGGTGGAGTCGAGCAAGTCGCCGTTGTCCTCCCTGACGTACTCGAGCTCGAACGACAGCGCTTTCAGGTTTCGGAACGGCGCCGTGAACGCCCGCAGGTTGTACACGTCGAGACCGTCGCGTTCCGGTCTCGCGGCGGGATCCGCCGACCACTTCATGTAGGTCGCGCCGAGGGTATTGTCTTCCCCGATCGCGTACTCGTAGTTGATGCCCCAGACTTCGGTATCGGTGTCCGCTTCCGGCAATTCGTCCCGATCGAGGAAAAAACCTTCGAAGGTGTGATGCCCGGGTCTGAAGCGGCCGATGGCGGCGAATTCGAAGGCCTGGCGCGCGTTCGTCCAGTATCCGCCGCGGGTACCGCCTTCGGCCGAGCCGTCCCAGAGCAGCAGCCCGTGGCCGAGCCGGTAACGTGTGCGGCCGACCGTGAAATCGAGGACATCTTCGCCGAGATCCAGGCTGTTTCCGGATCGCCAGCCGATGTAGGCATCTTCGACCTGGAAGGATGAAGCATCGTCGCCCACGACGGTCGGCGGCGCGCCGTACGTCCGCTCGCCGACGGCACTCAAGGACCCGTAGACCTGCCCGGCACCGTCCGTCGCGTATTCCATGCTGAGCGCCGGCTTGATCGATCCCTCGAACCAGTTGTCGCCGAGGTCGCCCGAAGGCTGGTCCGGCTTCGGATTGGCATAGAACGAATTGGCAAAGCCGAAGCTGCCCCAGGTGGCGTCGAAATTGAACGTCCAATCCGCACCCGCCGGCAGACCGAGGTCGGGTGCCGGCTCCTGCTCCTGCTCCTGGCCGAATGCCGGCGCGAACGCCAGCATGATTCCGAAAGCGCCCGCTGCCCCGAGCCGGCGAACGAAACGCCCTGAAGGCAAGGTCCCCCGCACTTGGTTTTTCATTCGGCAACTCCTCGTCTCGTGTCGACACTCAAGGCGTGACCCTCGCGGGAGTGTCGGCGCTCACCGGGCCCGGCGCCTCCTGCCCGGCCTTCTCTTTCTGTCGCTTCGCGGCTTCCATCGAACGCATGAAGAACGGATACAGCGGCACACTGACGAGCAGTGCGACCATTGCCTGCACGACGGTGACGGGATCCCCGCCCAGGATCGCCCACAGGCAGTAGACGACGGCGGCAATCGCGAGCCATTTGTAAGTGCGGAACGTTCCGGGCGGCACGTGCCGCTCCGCCATCACCTGGGCGATCGAAACCGCGGAGTAGATGTAGGGAACGATGATCAGGATGACCGCAAGGTTGACGATGCTGTTGAACTGGTCTGCCAGGGTCGGCGACATCGTCGCAAAGAGCACGAACGTCATGAGCACCGCCACGATGAGGAGCCCCCGGTCGGGGACGCCGTTCCGGTTGATGCGAGCAAAAACCGACGGGAACATCCCGTCGTGGGCGGCGGCCTTCGCTGACTGGCCGACCAGCAGCATCCATCCGCCGAGGGATCCAAAGGATTTGAGAACGGCACACACGCTGATGGCTACCGCACCGAAAGTCCCGAGCACGAGCCCCGCCGCTTCCGCGAACGGTGCGTGAGACGAACGAAGCTCGTCGTTCGGCACGAGTCCCATGATCACCGTCGAGCTCAGCACGTACACAATTGCGGCCAGGCCCAGTCCGATCAGCGTGGCGAGTGGAACGTTGCGTTTCGGGTTCTCGATTACCCCTGCCGAAACCGTTGCGCTTTCGATGCCCATGTACGCCCACAAGGCCATGGATGCAGCCCGGGAGACGGCATGTGCGTCCGAGCCGCCGCTCACGTTCCAGCCCTGGTTGAAGATCGCACTGTCGAACCAGAACCAGCCGAGCAGGCTGACGGCAAGGATCGGTATCAGGCCGAGGACCATCGTCCAGACCTCGAGTGCCCCGACGATACGCGGACCCATGATGTTCGCGAAAGTGAACAGCCAGATGACCACCGCGGTGGCATAGACGCTTGCAGGCGGATCGCCGATCGCCGGAATGAGCTCCGCGAGATAGCCAATCGCCGCGACGGCAATGGCGACATTGCCGATCCAGTTGCCGAACCAGTACACGTAGTTGGTCTGAAAGCCGGCGTACGGGCCAAGGAAGTCGCGTGCATACGCGTACGGCCCGCCCGGCTGCGGATTCAGCTCACCCAGTTTCGCGAACACGAGGCCGAGTGCCGCAACACCCGCCGTGGCGATGACCCAGCCGAAAACCGCGATGCTGCCGACCTGGGCCAGGTTGACGGGCAGCAGGAAAACGCCGGTGCCAATCATGTTGCCCGCCACGAGCATCGTGGCTTGCGGCAGTGACATCTTGCGGCCGGTTGCCTCGCTCACGTCAGGTGCTGCGGAGCTTGCCGCCAGCCTCTTGCTTCAGGCATTGCACGAACCAGGTTCCGTCGCGGTTCTCGACCCCGTGCGTGTCGTGCCCGAAACCGGGAAATTGCTCGTCCCAGGCCCAGAGCGCGCGCAGGTAACCGAGGTAAGGCCCGTCGTCCGCACCGGTCGACTCTCCGGGCATGAGCATGGGGATGCCCGGCGGATACGGCACGAGGCTCGTAGCGAGGACCCGGTCGGCGAGCGCCTCAAGCGGCACGTGCTCGATCTCGTCGCGCACCAGGTGCTGATACGCCGCACTGGGTGTCATGACGAGCTCCGGCAGCGTCGAGAACGCCTCGGCAAGCCACCTCGTCTGCCGCGATTCCCGTAACTGCGCGAACATGCGGTCCGCAAGGTCGCGCAAGCCCAGCCCGCCGTAGCTGTCGGCATGCCCCGCCAGGAGCTGCGGCAGCGCCTGCGCGAGCGGAGCGTTGCTGTCGTAATCGCGCTTGAAATCGAGCAGCGCGTTCAGGAGCGTGCCCCACTTCCCTTTGGTAATACCGATCGAGAACAGGAACAGGATGGTGAAGTCCGTTGTTTTCTCGACTTCGACGCCGCGGTTGTGCAGATAGGCCGTCACGAGGCTGGCCGGAATGCCGCTTCCGTCGAGCTCACCGTTGTCTGCTACGCCCGGTGTGATGATCGACACCTTGATCGGGTCGAGCATGCAGAAGCCGTCCTCGAGGTCGCCGAATCCATGCCAGGCGTCGCCCGGATGCAGCACCCAGCAGTCGGGATCCCGCACGAGCTGTTCGGCTGACGCTTCCTCGAATCGGATCTGCTTGCCGGATTCGGCGTCCGTGACGTGCTGCGCGTTCCAGGGTTTGAAGAACCATCCACCCTTTTCCGCAAACTGCCGGTGCACGCGGTTCAGCGTCTGCCGGAATATGACGGCTTCCTGTATCGACTCTCCCGTGAGCGTCGGGCCGCCGGGGCCGTCCATCATGGCCGACGTGATGTCGTTGGACACGATGATGGGATACAAAGGCGAAGTCGACGCCTGCATCATGTACGATTCGTTGAAGCGCGAATGCGGAATGGCTCCGCGCCCGTCCCGGATGTGCAGCAGCGACGCCTGGGAGAGCGCGGCCAGCAACTTGTGGGTCGAGTGAGTGGCGAAGACCGTGGGACCCCGATGGTCCTGCGGATCCCCGTGCATCGCGTGGCGATCCTGGTAAAGCGGGTTGAAGCGTGCGTAGGCGTACCAGGCTTCGTCGAAATGGATGCGATCGACGCTCGGATCGAGCAGTTCCTCCACCCTGCGGGCGTTGTAGCACAACCCGTCGTACGTCGAGTTCGTGACGATTGAATGCACGGCTCGCGGCTCGACTCCGTCCGTCACGAGCGGGTTCGCGTCGATCGCAGCCGCAATCGCCTGCCGTTTCAGACGCGACGGAGGAATCGGGCCGATGATTCCGTAGCGGTTGCGCAGGGGAACGAGATAGCTCGGTATCGCCCCGGACATCACCAGGCTGTGCTCGATCGACTTGTGACAGTTGCGGTCGCACAGGGCAATCTGGTTCCGTCCCACTGCCGCCATGAAGATCACGCGATTCGACATCGACGTGCCATTGGTGACGCAGTAGGTGCGATGTGCGCCGAACACCCGCGCGGCATATTTTTCATGCTCTCCGATCGGGCCCGTATGGTCGAGCAGGGAGCCGAGGCCGCCGACGCTGATCGAGAGATCGGAACGCAACAGGTTTTCGCCGAAGTAATCGAAGAAAATCCGCCCGACCGGCGACTTGAGAAAGGCCGTGCCTCCGGTGTGCCCGGGCGTGTGCCAGGAGTATTCGTATTCCTGGCTGAATTTCATGAGCGCCGCCGCCAGCGGGGGCAGCATCACGTCGACGTAGCGGCGAATGGCCGCCGCCACGCGCCCGCCGACGAACGCAGCGGTGTCCTCGAGGGTCCAGACGAACTCGTCGACCATTTCCATGACCTCGATGGGGATCTCCGAAGCCTGTCCCCGCTCGGCCATGAGAAATATCGGCACCTTGTCATTGCGTGAGCGGACGAAACGCAGCAAAGCCTGCGAGTCTTCGTGCCCCGTCTCGCTGCCCAGACTCCAGTCGACCAGAACGGCATGGATCGCGGAGTCCGAAGTGACAACCGCCATGCCATCCTCGGCGGAGGTCGCCTCGACCACCTCCGCGCCGCGAGCGCGCAATTCCTTGGCGAGTGCCCGGGCAGCCCTCCCTTCCGCCGTAGACGCCGCGAGCTCGTCGTCTACGACGAGCGCTCGTGCATGCAAACGCCTGACGCTGCGTCCGATCATGTCTATTCCTCCCCGGCCCGGGCCGCCTGCGCCGAACCCGCATCGGACTCGCGCTCCTGCGCAGTCAACTCCATGTTGCGAGCGTCCTCCGGAAAGGTATTCCACAGAAAGAACGTCCGCGTCTGGTCGTCGAACTCCTTGAACCAGTGTGCGTAAACGCCGCCGAAGTCCTCGGAGGCGTAAAACTTGCTCAGCGCTTCATCCACGACCAGGCGAAAGTCGTCGTCGTTCCGGGGGACCGGCAGGGCATAGAACTCATGCGTGAACCGTCGATCGAGTATCACCAGCCGTGCGTGCGCCGCCTCGGACATTTGGGCGAGAATTGCCGCGCGGTCGCCGAAAAGCACGTCCACCCGGTGGTCGAGCAGCTTTTCCAGCCCGGACCTGTAATCCAGCACGTCCAGGATCTCGGCATCGATGTGAAACATCCGGCCGCGCGCTTTGAGCCACTCTTCCGTCGTCGTCCCGGCGACGACCGCGAAGATCGTTCGCTGCAGGACTTTTGCGGCGGGTGAACCGCGCCACACCGGATCAGTGTTCGGACGCCCTTCGAGAGTCATCCGCAGGTCTCTCGGGGAGTCCTTGCGTATGACGGCCCGGTTGCCGCCGGGAAACACGGGAAGCGAGAACGACACCTCGCGTCGTCTTTCCCGGGTCGGCACGACGGGTGCGCACATCACGTCCACGCTGCCGTCTCGCACCAGCTGCGTACGCGCATCGAGGCCGACCGGTATCCATTCGACATCGAGCGTGGACAGTGCGAGTTCGGACTTGATTTCCGCGGCGATATGCTTGCAGAGCTCTATCGCATAACCTTCGGCCTCGCCGGAGCCTTTTCGATAGACGAACGGCCTTCCGTCGGTCACATAACCGAACCTGACCTGGCCCGCCTGCTTGATGTGGTCCAGTGCCTGGCCGGAGGCCGGTGCCGTCGCGGCATACAGCACGATTCCGACCGCGCAGGTCCAGGAGAAACGAGCCGCCCGAGACAAGCCGCCGACTCGCGGGGCGGCATTCCATTCAAATCGCATGACTTGTGCTCCTCTGGTCGCAAGCCTTGTGCCCTGCTCAAACCTCTCGGGACATCGGTGCGGCCGGCGAGACCGTTCCCGGTGCAATGACCGGCTCGTGGCGTTCCTCTGTGGCAGGTACGATCGCCGGCGTGGTGAAGCGCGGTGCAAGGAATCCCCAGATGATGTAGGTGATGCCGAGCACCAGTGCCCCGCCCATCACTGCATCCTTGCCCGAGGCATAGATGGCAAAAACGCTGTACGCCATCGCTACGACGACGACGGCCGTATTGCGCCGGAAGATATCCTGTCCCACCCCCGCGTTCTTCATCATGATCATGAGCGCCGACAGCGAGACGATGTACGGAATGACGTTCGTGACCACCGCCAGGTTGACCAGCGCGCTGAACTGCTCACTGAGGGTGGGCGAAATCGTCGACAATGCGAGCAACGTCTGAACGACGCCGAGCACCAGCATGCCGGTAACGGGCGCACCCATCCGATTCACCCTGGCGAAAAACGCGGGAAACATCCGTTCTTCCGCCGCCGACTTTCCGGTCTGGGCGATCGTGAATTGCCAGCCGAGCAGCGACCCGAGGCACGCCAGCACCGCGAGTGCCATGATGATGGAGCCGACAACGGGGCTGAACATCCTGGCGTAGGCAAGGCCGAACGGGCCGGTCGAATTGGCGAGCTCCGCGTTCGGCACGATGCCCTGGATCACGCTCGTCGACAGCACGTAGATCGCGGCCGCACCCAGCGTGCCGAACATGCAGGCGAGCGGCACGTTGCGCTTCGGGTTCTCCACCGCACCCGAGTTTTGCGCGGCGGACTCCATCCCGAGGAAGGCCCACAGCGTCAGTGCGATACTGGAACCCATGCCCTGTCCAAGACTCAGGCCCTGCGGATTCCAGGCCGCCGCAAAGGTGTCCGAGCTGAACCAGAACCAGCCGATGAGGGAGATGCCCGCGACCGGGATGATGACGCCCCACACCGTGACCGAGCCGATACGCCCGGTGACGCTCGGGCCGCCGAAGTTGGCGAAAGTGGTCAGCCACAGCAGCGCGATTACGCCGATACACGTGCTTATCGGCGTCGACGAAAGCCACGGAAAGAACGTGGCGAGATAGCCGACCGCGGATATCGCGATCGCCACGTTGCCGATGGCGAGCGACAGGAAATACAGGAAGAATACCTGGAAGTAACCGTCCCGGCCGTACGCGTCCTCGGCATACGCGGCCATCCCGCCGCTGCGCTGGTTGAAAATGCCGGCCTGGGCGAAGCCATACGCAATGGCCATCGACCCGAGCGCCGTCACGATCCATGAAAGCAGCGAGATCGCGCCCACCTGCGCCATGTTGGTCGGCAGCATGATGATGCCCGAGCCCATCATGTTCACCGCCACGATGAACGTGAGCTGCATCAGGCTCATCTTCCGTTGCTCTTGCATTGCCCTTCTCCTTCACCGACCGCCGCGTTCCGGCTGTTCCCGGACGACGTAGGTGTGAAATTTGATTCGCCCGTTCACGTGTTCCTGGTACACGCCCTGCACTTCGTAGTTGAAGCCGGGAAAGCGATTGAACGACTCCTCGAAAGCGAGGAAGTAGTCGAGCATCGGCCTCGCCCTCTCGTCCCACCGCTCCCCCGAGACCAGAACGCCGATTCCGGGCGGGTAGATCAGCGCCAACGTCGCGGAAACGCGGCCGCGGACGCCCTCGTCGAGCGCCACGTAGTCGACTTCGTTCCTGACCAGCGCCTGGTAGGCTTCCTGCGGAGACATCGCCAGCTCCGGGAAGCTTTCGGCGCGAAAAGACTGCTTCTGCAGCTCCTTGACGCCTGCTTCGCGATAAAAGTCGTGCATCTCGCTGCAGGTTTCACGCAGGGAATAGCCGGCATACCGCTCCCTGTTCTCTGCATACAGCGTTGGCAGAACCTCGGCCAGCGGGGCGTCGCGATCCCACAGTTCCTTGAACTTGACGAGCTTCGCGATCAGCGTGTTCAGCTTGCTTTCGTCGTCCGCCGGCGTCATCAGGAACAGGATGCTGTTCAGGTCGCACTTCTCCGGCACGATCCGCTGCTCGCGCAGGTAGTTCGCGACCACGGTCGCGGGCACGCCGAAGTCCAGGTAGTCACCCGATTTGCGCTCGATGCCGGGGGTCAGCAGCATGAGCTTGTTCGGGTCCACCATCGCGTATCCGCTCACGTAGCCCGAATAACCGTGCCAGGTGCTTTCCGGATCGAACGTCCAGCACTGTTGCTCGCGCTTGATGACGTCGGTCGGCAGGTCCTCCCAGGCCGCGTCGGTGACGTCGTCCGTGAACTTCGAATCACGAATGCTAACCACGTCGGGCACGAAAGGATCGAAGAACCACTGTTCCTGGTCCGTGCGGCCGTTCTCGGAGTAATAGCGGCCGAAGCTGCGGAGCTTCTTTCGCGCCTCGATGCCGAGCTCGATACAGCGATCCCACAGCATCTGCCCCGCCCTGCCCTCGTGAACCTTGGCGTTCACATCCAGCGCGGCGAACAGCGGATAGAATGGAGACGTCGAGCAATGCATCAGGAACGCTTCGTTGAAGCGCTTGTGCTCGATGTGGCGCCGCTGTCCGCGAATGTGCTCGTCGCGCTTGTGAATCTGCGAGGCTTGCGAGAAGCCCGCGCCCTGCTTGTGCACCGATTGCGTGGAGAACAATCCCGCCATTTCCGGCTTCAGGTTTCTGAGGCGCATGGGACTGTGATCGGTAAACAACGGATGAAAAGCGTTGTAGCCGATCCATGCCTCGTCCCACAGCACGTAGTCGCAGAGGTGGCCGATCCTCTCCAGAACCTTCTTGACGTTGTAAATCGTGCCGTCGTAAGTGGCGAGCTGGATGCAGGCCAGGCGGAAAGGGCGTTCCTGTATGTGCCGATCCGGATCGGTCACCAGTGGATTGGCGCGGATCTGCTCACGCAGGTATTCCTCGTCCCACGCATCCCAGTCGAGCGCGCCGATCATGCCGAACGAGTTGCGCGCCGTCGGCAGGAAGATGGGAACGGCGCCGGCCATGACCAACGCTCCCTGGTGCAGCGATTTGTGATTGTTGCGATCGAACAGCACGAGGTCGCCGCGGGACAGGACGGCGTGCGTGACCACCTTGTTGGAGGTCGACGTCCCGTTCAGGACGAAGTAGGTCCGGTCGGCGCCGAACACGTCGGCGGCGTGCCGCTGCGCCTCGACGGCGGCACCGACGTGGATCAGGAGATCGCCGAGATCGACATCGGCGTTGCACAGGTCATTGCGAAAGATCCGGTCGCCGAAGTGCTTGAAGAAGAGCTGTCCCGCCGGCGATTTCCGGTAGAATTCCCCGCCCTGGTGGCCCGGGCAGGCAAACGACATGTTGGCTTCCGCGTCATAGGCCATCAAGCCGCCGAAAAACGGCGGCAACAGGCTCGTGCCGTAGTCGATCAGGCTGGCGATGACCTGCTTGGCGTAGAATGCAGGGGTTTGCTGACCCGCGTAGATGTAGCCGGCGACCTCGCCCACCATGCCGGCAACCGCCGTATCGGCGATTCGATGCGAATCGGCGACGGCCCAGAGCGGAGTACGAAAGCCGATATGGCGGACGGCCTGCGCCAGCTTGCGCGCGGGCTCCAGGCGTTTACCGTCGACCGAGGCGATGTAGGCACCGACCGCGGCATCCTCGGAAACGTCCCTGTCGTAGCGATCGCTGATTTCGATGTCGTACTTCTCGGCCGACAGCTGCTCGAGCAAAGCGCGGATATGCGGCTCGTCGGGGTCGACGAGAGCGACCACCCTGAACAGCTTGTGAAAGGGAATCGGAATCGTGGGGGTCGACGCGACGTACTCCATCACTCCGCTCCCGTCGCGACGCAATAGACGCTGTAGGCGCCGTCGTGCTCTTCCGCGCCTTCGACTTCCTTGGCGAACCCCGGAAACCGGTGCCCGTACTCCTGCAGCGTCCGCAGGTAAGTCAGCCAGGGTCCGTCGGCACCCCCGACACTCTCTCCCGGCATGACGATGGGGATGCCCGGCGGATAGGGAATCACTCCGACGGCGACGACGCGATCGGCCATTTCCTGGACCGGTACTTTCTCGGCGTCGCCGGCCATGAGGCGCTGAAAGGCCCGGCGCGGGGTCATTTTCGGCGTCGGCAGGGTGGCATAGGCCTGGGCCTGCCAATATCCCTGCCGGGATTTCCGCAGGTGCGCCCACATTTCATCGCCCAGATCCTTCAGCCCCTTGCCGGAATATCGATCGGGACCTGCCGCCAGGACGGCAGGGACGACCTCGGCCAAAGGTGCGTTGCGATCGTAATCCGCCTTGAAATCCAGCAGCGCGTTGAGCAATGTGCCCCACTTGCCCTTCGTGATGCCCATCGAGAAAAGGAAGAGGACCATGTGGTCCGTCGTACGCGACGGCACGATGCCGTGGTTGCCGAGATACGCCGTGACGATGTCCGCCGGGATGCCCGATTCATCGAGCTCACCGTCCGCCTTCATGCCCGGACACACGATGCCGAATTTGATCGGGTCGAGCATGCACCACCCGTCGGGCAGGTCCCGGAACCCGTGCCAGTTGTCGCCCGGGCGCAGGATCCAGCAGTTCGGGTCCGTGGCGAGGAGGCCCGCCGGCGCTTCGTGGAAAGGGATCGGCCGGTTCGTCTTCGGGTTGTGCACCACCTCTGCATTCCATGGCGCAAAAAACCAATCCCGCTTCGCCGCGAATTCCTGCCGGACGCGAGCAACGGCCAGGCGGCAGGCAACGGCCTCGTCGATGCATTCCTGGGTAAGCACGTGCCCGCCGGGGCCGTCCATCATCGCGGCCGCGACGTCGTTCGACGCGATCAGGGCGTAAAGCGGCGAGGTGCTCGCTTGCGAGCAGTAGGCTTCGTTGAAGCGGCCGTGGTCTATCGCACCGCGGCCGTCGCGGATGTGGATGTAGGACGTCTGCGAGAGCGCGGCGAGCAGCTTGTGGGTCGAATGCGTCGCGAATACCGTCGGCGCATCCTTCGCGTGTGACGCGGGATCGCCGCGCATGGCGTGACGGTCGCGATAGAGCGGGTTGAAGCGAGCGTACCCGTACCACGCCTCATCGAAATGTATGCGGTCGACGCTGTTCGCGAGCCGCGACTGGACGCCCGCGGCGTCGTAGCACATTCCGTCGTACGTACAGTTCGTGAGCACCGCGTACACGGCGTCCCGGCGACGCGCCGACGCGGCCAGTGGATGGTCCGCTATGAGCCGTGCCACCGCCTCGGATTCGAAACGCTGCGGTGGGATCGGCCCGATGATCCCGTAGCGGTTGCGCGTCGGCGTAAGGAAGACCGGGATACCCCCCGTGATCGCCAGGCCCTGCTCGATGGACTTGTGGCAGTTACGGTCGACGAGTGCGATTTCGTCGTCCCCCACGCAGGCGGACATGATGGCCCGATTGGACGCAGAGGTTCCGTTCAGCACCGAATACGAGCGATCCGCGCCGAAGATCCGCGCAATATTGCGCTCGCTTTCGCCGACGGGCCCGCTATGTCCCAGCAAAGAGCCGAGCGCCCCGCGCTCGATACCCATGTCGGTGCGAAACAGGTTCTCGCCGTAAAAATCGAAGAACACCCGGCCGATAGGCGACTTCAGGAACGCGACCCCGCCCTGATGTCCCGGCGCCGCCCAGGAGTACTCCCGCTCGCGGTCGTAGCGCGCCAGCGCCGCGGCATACGGTGGCAGCAACAGCTCGATGTAGCGCTCGATCGCGGCCTGCACGCGCCCGCTGATGAAGGACGCCGTGTCTTCCAGTATCCAGACGAACTCGTCCGCCAGCGTCGCCACCTCCACGCTGACCGACCCCGCGAGTGTGCGGCTTGCCAGCAGGAAAATGGGAATCTTTGCGTTGCGTGCGCGGGCGGCGCGCAGCAACTCCGTCGCCTGTGCGTGCGAGTTGCCTTCACTGCCATCCGAGGACCAGTTGAGGAGAATGCAGTGAATGCCCGAATCCGAAACCACGGTGGCAAGCCCGTCGTCGGCGGAGAGCGCTTCGACGACCTCGAGACCGCGCGCTCGCAGCTCCGCGACAAGGCCCTGCACGCTCCGCGCGGCAGCGCTTCTCGTTTCACCGAGCCCGCTATCGACGACGAGGGCTCGTCGCCTGAGCGGGCGTGCTCCGGATGGTTGCATCATGACTCGAGCTTCATGGTTATTGACGAACGGAATACCCGGAATCATTCCCGGCGGCCCCAACCTCGACGAGCTCCACTTACGAGTTCGCCGCTGAAGCAGACTGCCGCTCGGACCTTCGCCTCGCAATGCACCCTTGGTCGTATACGCAGGTACTCCTATTGCGCAGGTTCCTTTCGCCGAGCGTCGGCAATCCGGATTCCGGGGTGAAAGGTACGTCCGCTACCAGACGTAGGTGAACGTGAAGCCATAAACCTGCTCGGATTCCACGGATTGGAGCGCGCCGTCCTGAATCGGGCGGCGAACCGCCTGCGTCACGACAAACGGCTGGATAGTGAAGCGCTGGTCCAGGCCAAGCCACCGGTCGATGCTGCGATTGATGGCGCCGAGCGGATCCGTCATCGCAAGGACTGCACGTCGTCCAAAAGGAAGCTCGCCGGAGTCTCCGTAGTCGGCGAGGATGCCCTCGCGAACCGTCATGAAGTACCGCCCGACCAGCCATCCGCCGACCGGTGTAACGATCAGGTCCTGGATGGATGGATTCTCGAACAACGCTTCCGCGCCGAATTCATAGGAGGCGGAAAGCGCGGCGGAGTACAGGAACGAATCGAGCTCGCCGAATCCGCGTTCGCGGGAGCGCACGAAATAGGCTGCACCCCAGTACGGATGCGCGACATAGTTGAGAAAGAAGTCGTCGGTGTCCCATTCGGGATTCTGGACGTTATCCCACCATTGCGACAGGCTGTAGCTTTCCTTTTGCTCGTCGGTCCAGCCGGTGAAGCTCTCGGGAAGCGCGTAAAGGATGGCGACGGATACACCCTGGTACGAGAGAAAGTGCAGCGTATCTGAGCGTCGACCGGCTCGATCCGGCATGCTGAACGAATCCGAATTGTCTGTCAGGGTGCAAACCGCGCCCGCTTCCGGCCGCTCCATCCGCGGCCGCTCCGTCAGCGCTTTCACAACGATCCGTCCGCAGCCCTCCGGCACACCGACCCGGTCTGCGAAAACCGCATCGGCCGCCATGAAGCAGAAAATGCACGCTGCCGGCAGCGCCACGCATTTTGCGGCTGAATGAGGCATGGCGGTCGAGCGACTTGCTCCCGTAACGGTTTGATGTGCTGCAGCGCATGAGCGGCGAAATCGCGCGTACGGTGGGCTCGGGTCCCGGTGCTCGCCGCCGGACATGTTGTTCTGTCATGTCATGGGCTGAAATAGGACGAAGGTCCCACGAAGAAAAGTGCAAACACTGCGTTACACCAGTGCCAATGCTGCCGCTATATTGACTGGTACGTATGCACAGGTTGGGGCGAAGGCTTGCGAATGCGAGACGCCACCCGTCTTTTTCTGATCGCCGCAATCCTGCACGGCGGCGTGGCTCCGCACGTGTCGGCATTACGTTGTCGCTTCCGCTCAATGCACGCCATTCCATCAAGGTCAACGCGAGCAGCGGCGTGTTGACCCGCACGGGGAGCGACTTCGACACCGCCGGCATCGCGTGGCAATACCGCTGGGGCCCGGGGCTGTGATTCACGCGGTGGCGTACTCGGCCCGGGGCGGTTCGGCCTACTCGCTTTCGCCGGCGGGCGAACCCGCGCGGGCCGGATAGGTTGCAAACAGCTCCGATATGACCGCATCGACGGCCGGCCCCGGGTTCTCCAGCGCGGCATCCCGTATGCGCCCCTCGGCAACGCTTTCCCAGACGAGTTGCTTGCGCCGCGGGTCGACCACGTCGACATTCGCGGTCCCGACTTTGTAGGTGACTGTGCTGATATCCGTCGAATAGGCGGGCCAGGCCCCGTACATTCCGTAGCGATACCCGTAGTAACCCGCGCCCATTGCCGGTGACGGCGTGCTGCGGATGTCCGTCTGCTCGCCGACCGAGACGTAGAAGTTCACGAGCAGATCCGGATCGGACGCATCGTAGCGATAGCCGCGGGCTTCCAGCTCATGCCCGACCGCACGCTTGAAATGGTTCGTGATCAGGGTGGAGTAGCCGGCACGATCGGTGCCGAGCTCATTGACATACGCGTAAGTCCGGTACGCGGAGAAGTCGGCCGAGCGGTCGTAGTCGGAATGTATCGTCGGTCCGGACGCGCAGGCCGCCAACCCGGCAACGACGGGCACGAAGGCGGCCCGCAAACCCGATGCAGTATCGCGCATGGCCGTTGTCCTCCCGGTTCCGGCGCGACGACTATGACGAGCCTCCTGCCGCCCGCATAGTTGTACCAAGGGCCAATGGACCCGCCACGCCGCGAGTCCTACCGTGACAAGCCCGGCGCCGGCAAGGGAGATCGCTCCGGGGATTTCCGAAGAACACTCCCGCGCAAAAGTGAGGCGGGCAGTCACATGTCGCTCAAGAACCCAGTCGGTTTTTCGATAGCAGCCGTTTGCCTGGCCTCGGGACTCGCGTGGTCGCTCCCGGCCGGTGCCATCGAATGGCCGCAGGAGATCACGAGCGACGAAGGCACGATCGTCATCTATCAGCCGCAGCCGGAAAAACTCGAAGGTGACAGGCTCACCGGCCGTGCGGCGATGTCACTCGAGCTGAAAGACCGCAAAGCGCCCGTGTTCGGCGCTTTCTGGTTCGATGCCCGGATCGACACGGACAGCGACAGCGGCATCGCGCTCATACGCGACATCAGGGTAACGAACGTACGCTGGCCGGAGTCCAAGGACGCCGGCGAGCAGCGCTTCACGACCATCGTCGAAGGCGCCGTGCCGGCAAACGGGTTCGAGATCTCGATGGAGGATCTGTCGGCCAGTCTCGAAACGGCCCAGGTCGAGCGGGAGAGTCTCGAAAACCTGAACAACGATCCGCCGCAGATCCTGTTTCGCGAAGAACTGTCGGTGTTGCTGCTCTATGACGGCGAGCCGCGCTTCTCCCCCGTCCAGAAGAGCGATTACGAACGTGTGCTCAACACGCCGTTCCTCGTGGTCCGGCACAAGGAGGGCGACCACCTGTTTCTTTCCGACGGCACGTTCTGGTACACGGCGCCGGATCCGATGGGCCCCTGGACGCCGACGGATTCCCCGCCGCAGGACCTGCTCGG
>CAZBGV010000048.1:0-23418 GCA_964491485.1 uncultured Woeseiaceae bacterium
AGAGCCAGACGACCTCGAACCCGTGCAGCATCTCGCAGGCGGCGGCCGTGGCGGCACTGGACGGCGACCAGGCCTGCGTCCGCGAGATGGCGGCCGCCTACCGTGAGCGGCACGAATACGTGGTCGAGGCCCTGAACACCCTCCCCGGCTTCGAATGCCGGCCGAGCGGTGGCGCGTTCTACGCGTTCCCGCGCGTGGAAGGCGCGATCGAGAAGCTCGGGCTGGCGGACGACACGGCGCTCGTGGCGCACCTCCTGCAGAAAGGCGACGTCGCGATGGTGCCGGGCAGCGCTTTCGGGGCGCCGGGCTACGTGCGCATCTCGTTCGCCTGCTCGATCCAAAAGTTGGAGGAAGCGTTCCGGCGCATCGGCAAGGCCTTGATATAGCGGCCAAAGCCTCGTCAAGACGTGGCGTGTCGCCTTGACTTGCGCGGGGGGCTGGACCAGAATGCCGCCCCTGCCGCGCAGGCCCGAGAGCCCACTGTTCCCCGGTAGCTCAGTTGGTAGAGCGACGGACTGTTAATCCGTTGGTCGCTGGTTCGAGTCCGGCCCGGGGAGCCACCTTCACTTGGTGCATTCCGAAGACTCAGGTAACGGTTGATACCGGAGAAATGGCAACAGTGTCGCGCCGAAAGGGTTTTCGGCGCAGTCCAGCCGGTATGTCTCGTGATCCAGGAATACCAGGGCGCGAAGCGGCGAACCGATATTCACCGTCTTGCGTACTTGATATGTCAGCGTCTCTTTGCGCTTTCCTGGATCAGGCTCTCAGCCATCTCGAGAAACCGAGGAACAGAGTTTTCCCGAACCTTCTTGTCTGTTTCGAAAACGAAGAAGCTGCTTCCATGTTGGACATACAAGGCAGAGGCCCAAGCGTCACCACTATATTTGATGTGCGCCATAGTCGCAGGTTGCCCTGCGATCCAGGTGTTTGGGGTAGTATCTGAAGATTTTGTATTCGGGTATTCCTCGATCAGCAAGCTGCCAAACTGAGTATTTGAGTGCAGCTGGGTAATCATCGGACTACCCATCAAGAGGTAGCTCTTGGTTTCAGCCGTTAAATATTTGGGATCCAACGTGGCGGGATTGTAGGGCGCCTTGGAAAAAGCCACGTACTGATCCCTTGTGAACTCCATGAATCCAAGCTCATCCGGGTCACCCTCTTTGCCTCGTTTTCGAGCCGCAACGCGCCTTTCCTCCATTTTGGCCATCACAGCATCTACGCGCCGAGGCTCATCCAGCATCTCCACAAAGCCTCGTTTCGCCAAGCTCGCCTCGTTTCTCTTCCCTGCCTCTCGCTGTTCAGGTGGCAAAACCAACCCTGTCGGGGTGCCATCCGGCGCGAGGATTTCAACCGGTTCAGTCTGATCGCCAACCGAATCCTCTCCTGAAGCATGCCCAATAGAACCCGAGAGCAGTGCAACGAGTGTTCCTGAGGCGATAAGAACAGATCTGCAGTTCATTCGTTGCGGATTCATGATGCACCTCTTTACGCAAACGTACTCACATCAGTGATCGACAAGGCGCCATAGCTACTGCTCAGCAACAGAACTGATCGAACTCTCCATTGCAGTCGTTGGCCGAGGTTTCTGAGTACAAGAACTTGTTGATGGGCTTGAGCCACACTGTGTGATAGCCGGTCACACTCCAGGCTGACGTTGTCCCTGGCGAAAGATTGCCATCTGGATTGGGTTCGCTTGAGAGAACGGCTCCATGTACGCCGGCGTGCCGCAATTCTTTGGTCATGCTGTACGCGCACCGCAAACCGTTTACCTCGTGATTACCGTTGATTCCCGGGACACATGAGGGATAAATCGGCGGGTTCTCAGTTACGTAGTGCTTCTTCACACCATTCAGAAAGTGGTGACTGAACACACCCCTCCACTGAGGCGAAATCAGTGACCATGAGATGGACTCGTTGTTCCAGCAATTGGCTCGGCTGAAGTGGCTTGCGGCATTCGCATCAATTGAGACTACGGACAGGAGAGTAACCACCAGAAACAGCCAGACGTTACGATATCCCATTGGGATCATCCCTGCAGTGGTCTTGCATCGCTTGTTAGTCAACGCCGATACGGTCTTATACGCCTATATTATGCGCGCAGCAAGAACACGCGACGCTGCAAGAACTTGACGTACATCGGCAAGCGGTGCCCCGGCTTGGGCGTTCCGTAGCGCGTCCAAGCGTTTGCGGTGGGGCGAGTATTTTTGGTTGGCGGGCAACTGGCGCTGCCGTGCTTGACCAGGGTCCGGTGCACCGGGGAGCGGGCGATCGTCACTGGCGGAAGGCTTGATGTAGTCGGCGATCCTGCCCGGCCCCAAGTGATACTGCTGCCGCAGATACAGGATCTTGCTCACCACCGCGAACAGAGCGGGGGTCGCGGGACGACCTGCAGACGGACCCGGTTGCACTATAGTGAAGGCTGCCAGTTGTGCACTTCCGCGCAGGAGTCTTAGTCATGAAACGCTGGTTTCCGTTTGGCTCGATGGTCCTGTTTTTCGCCCTGCCATGCACCGCGCCGGCCGAGGGCAATGCCGTGCAAGAGGAAGTGGCAACGGCGCACGCCCACGCGCTGATGGCGGCGGGCGCGGAGTCGCTCGAGATGACGCACGCACACCTGCAGCACGTCATCAATTGCCTGGTGGGCCCGGACGGCGAGGGCTTCGACGCCGCGGCTGCCAATCCCTGCAAAAGTATGGGTGCCGGCGCTTTGCCCGATTCCGCCGGCAACGCGGCCGAGCAGGGCCAATTGAAGGAGGCGCTGGCGGCAGCCCGATCAGGCGTCAAGGTCGACAGCCCGGGGTCGGCGCAGAAGGCCGCGAACGAGGCCGCACAGCTGCTGCAGTCATCGGCCGGCGCACAATAGCCAGTAACGGCGCCGCTTCCTCGGGCGTTCGCCACCTCGCCGCGTTGGGCGAGCTTCGGGTGCCGGCACACCGCCGGATCGCCCGCTAGCCGCATCGTCTCGCGGCGCGGTCATCTCGCCGCGCTCGCACGTTGCTTTCATCCACCGCCGGCGGCACCCGGCACGTCCTCGCCACGCTCGTGGTCCTGCGACATACTGGCCGCACCCATCCGGCGGAGAGATGTCCTCATGCTGACGCTGCTGAAGCTCAGGCTGCCCGAGACGCTCAGGGCCGTCGCGCCGCTGATCATCGTGGTCTCTTTACTCCAGTTTACGATCGTTGGCGCATCGCCTGCCGTGTTCCTGCAGTATCTCGTCGGCAGCGTGCTGGTCACCGTCGGCCTGCTGCTGCTCCTCACGGGGATCGATTACGGCATCCTGCCCATGGGCCGGTTCATTGGCGGCAAGATCGCGGAGAAGCGCTCGCTGTCGCTGCTGCTCGCCGTGGCCTTTGCACTCGGCTTCGCCACGACCGCGGCGGAGCCCGACGTTCTCGTGCTGGCGCGACAGGTCGACGACGCGTCGCAGGGGTCGCTGCCGGCCCAGCCGATCGTCTACGTCATCTCGGCGGGGGTGGGACTCGCCGTCGCCATCGGCTTTTTTCGCGTGGTCCGCGGCTTCTCGATGCGCGGGCTGCTCACCGTACTGTTTGCGTCCGTCGTCGCGCTGACCTTCGTCGCACCCGCGGGCTGGGTGCCGCTGGCCTACGACGCCGGCAGCGTGACGACCGGAGCGCTCGCCGGGCCGGTCGTGCTCGCGCTCGCACTTGGCGTCAGCTCGGTGATCGCCGGGCGCTCCGCCGTGCATGACGGCTTCGGCCTGCTCGGGATCGGCTCGATCGGTCCGATCATCGTGATCCTGATCATCGCCTGGCTCGCGCAATGAACGACCTGCCGTTCCTGGCCGACGTCGCAGGCACGGCACGGGGCGTCGCCCTCGCGATCGTGCCGCTCGCGATGCTGTTCACCGTGTTCCAGCTGCTGTTCCTGCGCCTGCCGCGCTCGGAGGTCGCCAGGATCGTCACCGGCACGCTGCTGGCCTCGGCAGGGCTCTTCCTCTTCCTGCTCGGCGTGACGGTGGGCTTCATGCCGTTCGGCCGCGCCACCGGGGCGGCCATCGGGGCGCTTTCCCACAAGTGGCTGGCCGTGTCTTTCGGCGCCATCCTCGGTTTCGTCACGACCTGGGGCGAACCGGCCGTGCGTGTCCTCGCCGACCAGGTCGAGGAGGCCTCCGCGGGAGCGATCCGCGAAGGACTCGTCCTGTTTGCCATGTGCGCGGGGGTCGCCGTCGCGGTCGGCCTCGGAATACTCAGGATCGCATACGATGTGCCGCTGACGTGGATCCTGGTGCCCGGATACGTCCTGGTCATCCTGCTGATATCCTTGAGCGACCGCGCATTCGTCGCTATCGCCGTGGATTCGGGCGGCGTCGCCACCGGTCCGCTCGCGAACACGTTCCTGCTCGCCCTCGCGTTCGGTGCAGCGTCGGCCATTGCCGGGCGGGATCCGCTGGTCCACGGGCTCGGTCTCGTGGCCCTCATCGCTCTTGCACCGATCGTCGCCGTGCTGGTGCTCGGCTTCATCGTCCGTTTGAAGGAGTCCTCCGGGGAGATTCAGTCGTGAAGATCAATGCTTCCGTGATCGTCAGCATCGTCCGCAAAGGTTGGGGCAGCAGCGTACTGCAGGCGTCCGTGAAGGCCGGGGCGCGAGGCGGTACCGTGCTCCTCGGCCGCGGCGTCGGCGTGCACGAGCAGGAGAAGATTTTCGGTATGTCCATCGAGCCCGAGAAGGAGATCCTGCTCACCCTCGTTCCGACGGAAGAGGTCGACGCGATCCTGGCCGAGATCGTGCGTGCCGCAGACCTCGACGCGCCCGGCCACGGCATGGCCTTCGTGCTCCCGGTAAACGAGGTCGTGGGTATCGCCGATTCGCTGGCGGTAGTACCGCTGCGCCAGGATTGACAGGGCGGATGCCGGAATCCTGCTCAGCCGCCGGACAGCAGCGCGACCGGGCAGCGCTCCAGGCAGCGTTCCAGGGCGAGGCCGCCGGGCCCGCAAGCCACTTCCTCGCCCGAGACCACGTCGACGAACGGACGGTCGTGCGGCACGTCGGGCGGCAGCACGAGGCTCGTGGACTCCCAGCTCCGTGGCAGCAGCTCGCCGGCGCGTAGCAGAGGCCGCGAAAGGCGCGTTGCCACGGCGACGACCGACTCCCCGCCGCAGGTTCGTGCAAACGCGATGACCCGCCCGGCGTGCGGGCCGCTTGCCTCCAGTGGAACGTAATCGCCCGCAGAGAAGAGCCCGGGTCGTTCGCCGCGCAGTGCGAGGATGCGCCGGATCAGGTGTTGCTTGATGCGGCCGTCGCGCCACGAGTGCAGCAGGTCATCGCCCGCGGGTGCGCCAGTGTGCAGGAATGCCTGGCGTACCCCGTAGTCGACGGGCCGGCGATTGTCCGGATCGACGAGGCTGAAATCCCAGAGCTCCGTACCCTGGTAGATGTCGGGCACGCCAGGGCTCGTGAGCTTCAGGAGGACCTGGCCGAGACCGTTCACCGCGCCGGCCGGCGCGATGTCCGCAACGAACGCGCAGACGTCTTCCAGGAACGGTCCGCTCAGTGCCGGATCGAGGCAGCGCTGCACGAATTCCGACACCGCCCTCTCGTACCCCGCGTTCGGCGCCGCCCAGCTCGTGCGCAGCTTCGCCTCGCGCACGGCTTTCAGCATATAGGCGTCCAGGCGCGCGGCGTAGTCCGCGATACCCTCGAGTCCCGGAGCGGTCAGCTCGTACGGCCACGCGCCGACCAGCGCCTGGTAGAACAGGTACTCGTCGCGCGCCGAGGGCGCCGGGATGCCATCCGCCTCGCCGCGTTTGCGCGCGTTGAATTTCATCCAGCGCCGGACGCGCCGGCCCCACTCCCGCGGCACCTCGGAAAGGACGTTCAGGCGCGCGCGCACGTCCTCGCCGCGTTTGTGATCGTGCGTGGCGGTGGCGAGCAGCGAATGCGGGTGGGCGGCGAGCCGGCGGCGATTCGCCTCGTGGAACGCTTTTACGGACGTGCCGAATTTCCCGGGGTCGCCGCCTACTTCGTTCAGCGATACGAGGCGGACGGCGCGGTAGAAGACCGTGTCCTCCATCGATTTCGCCATCACCGGCCCGGTGTACTGCTGGAACTTCAGCATCGCGTCGATCACGTTGCGGCGCCGATAGCTGCGCTGCTCCTGCAGCAGGTCCAGTGTCAGAACCGCGTGGATGAAGTCATAGATCGACGTGTCGGGAGTGCGCGCCGCGCTGCGCGCCTTGCCGATCGCCCAGTCGATGTCGCGACGATCTTCGTCCGCCGGCCCGCGCTCGGTCACGTAGGTGCGATACACGGGAAAATGTGCAACGACGTCGAGCAGCGCCTCGCGAAATCCGAGCAGCGAGAAATCGCGGCTGGCGCGGCTCTGCCTGGCGAGGCGGTTGAACGCGTTCGCGAGCACGTTGAGCTCGCCCGCGAGCGACTCCCTGATCACCTGGTACTTCGCGGTGACCACCGCCTCCGCGAAATCGAAGACGGTCCCGACGATGCGTTCGTACAGGCGCGTCAAGGCGCGCTCGGCGGCGGGGTCGACGAACAGCGCGCCCACATCGGCCATGAATTCGTAACCCGTGGTGCCCGCGACCGCCCAGTCGCTCCGCAGGTGCTCGTGCGGAGCCAGGATCTTTTCCACCAGCACGTAAAGCGGGGTCCGCGGCCGGGCCGTGCGCCCCTCCGCATCGCCGTCCACCGCCACCGGCTGCTTCGGGACGAGGCGCTGCAAACGCTCGAAGTAGCGTTGCGGCTCGCGCAGGCCGTCCACGTGATCGAGCCGCAACCCGTGGATCCTGCCGTCGGCGAGCAGGCTGCGGACGAGACGGTGGCTCGCCTCGAACAGCCCCGGCTGTTCCATGCGCAGGCCGGCCAGGTCGTTGACGTCGAAGAATCGCCGGTAGTTGATCTCGTGCGCGGCGACCCGCCAGTACGCGAGCCGGTATGCCTGGCGCTCCAGCAGGCGGTGCAGTGCGTCGAATGAGCGCGGGTCCCCCGGCCGGCCGTTGAGCGAGTCGAGCACGGCGTCGATGGCCCGTGCAAGGCCTGCGTCGCCGCGGGCGAGCTGCCCCAGGCGCTGCTCGAGCTCCGCGACCCGCGCGCGTCGTGCCGCCGCGGAAAGCCGGCCGCGGCCGCCCGCGGTTGCCACGCGCAGATCCTCGATCAGCGATGTAACGGCGTCCGCCGCGTTGCCGGCACGCAGCACCGCCCGCTGCAGCAAGCCGGCGTAATCCCGGGGCGCGATCGGGAAGGTCCTGTCGAAGTAAGCCAGCTCGAAAGCGCCCCCGTGCGGATTGAAGCGCAATGCGAGCTCCCCGCGTTCCAGCACCGCGCCGTACTGGTCCCCGAGCACCGGCAGCAGCACCTTGCCGGCGAGTGACGGCTCCGGCGACATCCAGTCGATGTCGAAGAAGCCGGCGAACGGCGATGCCCGGCCCCACTCGAGGACATCCACCCACCACGGGTTGTCCGGACCGATGCCCATGTGGTTGGGCACGAAATCCAGGATCAGTCCCATCCCGTGCGCGCGCAGCGCGGCGGCCAGCGCGTCGAACTCGACCGCACTCCCGATCTCCGGGTTGAGCCGGCCGTGATCGACGATGTCGTACCCGTGCGTCGAGCCGGGCCGCGCCATGAGCAGCGGCGAGGCGTAGACGTGACTCACTCCGAGCTGCGCCAGGTAGGGAACGATGCGCCGCGCGTCCTCGAAGCGGAAATCCTTGCTGAACTGCAGCCGGTACGTCGCTCGCGGCGGGGATGAAATGCCGTCGCCGTGCATGCGCTCAGGCGAGGAACCAGGCGACCGACCAGGGCGGCAGCTCACGCCGCGCGAGGCAGCTCTCGAGGCCCTCCTCCGTCGTAAACAGGGGCCGGCCGCGCGGCTTGTGCGGCACCCCCTCGGCGCGTTGCGCCGACAGGTTGGCGAGCAGCAGGAGCACAGAGCCTTCCGCGAGAGTCCACGAGGCGCGGAGGCCGCCTGCGTCGAAGCGCAGCGCCGGCTCCGCCCGAGCGGCGGGCAAGCGCGGCGATACCTCGCCGCGGCGCAGGTGCAGGAGCCGCCGGTAGTGCGCAAGACAGCGCGCGTGCCCGCTTTCGTTCGTTTGACTCCAGTCCAGTCGCGAGCGCGCGAACGTCGCCTCGGCGTTAGGATCCGGAATGCGCAGCCGTGTCGCCTCGTCCCGGAAGGCGGGGAAGCGGGCGAACTCGTTGCGGCGCCCTTCGCGCACGGCGTCCGCGAGCTCGTCGTGAAAATCGCAGAAGAACAGGAACGGCTCCGTCGTTCCCCATTCCTCGCCCATGAACAAAAGCGGCGGGCCCGGCGCGAGCAGCAGGAGCGCGCTCAGCGCCGCCAGCACCTGCGGCCCGGCCAGCGTCGCCAGCCGCTCGCCGAACGCGCGATTGCCGACCTGGTCGTGGTTCTGCAGGAACGCGACGAAGGCATCGGGGGGCAGGTGCGCGCTCGGCTCGCCGCGTCGCTCGCCGTCGCGCTGGCTGAAGAGCTGGCCCTGCCGTGCGAATCCCTCGGAGAGGCACCGGGCGAGGTGATCCACCGGCCTCCCGGCATAGTCCTCGTAATACCCGGCGCGCTCGCCGGTCGCCAGCACGTGCAGGCAATGATGCACGTCGTCGTTCCACTGGGCGGTGTACCGGCGCGGCGTGCCGTCCGGGCGCCGCTCCAGGTAGCGCGCCTCGTTGTGCTCGTTCTCCAGCACGAGGTGCACGTGCCGGCGGCCGTCGAAGCGCCGTCGCACGGCATCGGCGAGCTCTTCGAGAATGTGCGGCGAGCTCTCGTCGACGATGGCGTGCACGGCATCCAGGCGCAGCCCGTCGCAGCGGTACTCCACGAGCCAGTACAGCGCGTTATGGATGAAGAAGTCGCGGACTTCGCGCCGCGAGAAATCGATGGCGCCGCCCCACGGCGTCTGCAAGCGATCGGTGAAGAACTGCGGCGCGTACGCGTGCAGGTAGTTGCCGCTCGGCCCGAAGTGGTTGTAGACGACGTCGAGAAACATCATCAGGCCAAGCGCATGCGCCGAGTCGACCAGCCGCTTGAGGTCTCCCGGGCTTCCGTACGCCGCGTCGGGCGCAAAGGGCAGCACGCCGTCATAGCCCCAGTTACGCCTGCCGGGGAAATCGCCGACCGGCATCAGCTCGATCGCGGTGACGCCGAGATCCGCGAGGTACGGCAGCCGCTCACGCACGCCACCGAACGTGCCCGCGGGCGAGAACGTGCCGACGTGCAGCTCGTACAGTACCGCCTCGTGCCACGGGCGGCCGCTCCAGCCGTCGTCACGCCACGCATAAGCGCGCGGGTCGACGACGACGCTCGGACCGTCGACGTCCCCCGCCTGGTAACGCGACGCGGGATCCGGGACGCGCGTTTCGCCGTCGATACGGAACCGGTAGTGCGTGCCGGCGCGCGCCTCGGGGCTCAGCCGCTCGAACCAGCCGCCGGGTGCCGCCGGCATCGGCAACCGCAGCGGGCCGCCGGGCGACTCGAGCTCCAGCTCGACGGCAGCCGCCGCGGGCGCCCACAAGCGGAACCGGACACCCGCGTCCGCAACCTCGGCGCCGAACGGCATCGCGTGGGCATGCTGCATCGCCGTCCGCCCCGCTAGGGAAGCTCTGCCCAAGCGTGCAGAGCTTCCCTGCGGGGCACGGATGCCCCGCCGCGCCAGTCGCGTAAGCGATTGATAGCGCGGGAGTAAGGGCAAAGCTGTGCTTTGCCCTTACGACTCTGCACAAGTGCAGGATGCACTTGTGCAGACATGACTAGTCCTCCTCCCCCGCCACCAGCATCAGCACCTTGAGGGAATGGCCCCCCACCGTTAACTCTTCCTCCCCGCGGAACCGGTCGCCGCCGTCGCCGTCGCCCTCGTCGCTCGTGTCGATCACGACCTCCCAGCTCTCGTCCGCGCCGTCCGGCAGGCGAAAGCGGGCGTCCTCGGGCGCTGCGTTCATGAAGATCAGGAAGGTATCGTCGGGTTCCTGCTCACCGCGCTCGGTCAGGTGTAGGAGGCCGGCTTCGCCGGACACCCGTACGCCGAGCGCCCGGGTATGACTCCCGTTCCAGTCCTGCGCCGTCATCTCGGCGCCGTCCGGACGCAGCCAGACCACGTCCTTCACCTGGGTCCCGGGGATGATCTCTCCGTTGAAGAACCGGTTCCTGTGGAACACGATGTGGTCGCGCTCCAATGCAATCACGCGGCGCGTGAACTCGAGCAACGACCTGCCCTCCTCGTCGATGCCCTCCCAGTCGAGCCAGCTGACCTCGTTGTCCTGGCAATAGGCATTGTTGTTGCCGCGCTGGGTGCGGCCGAACTCGTCGCCGGCGACGAGCATGGGCGTTCCCTGGGAAAGCAGCAGCGTCGCCAGGAGATTCCGCACCTGCCGGCGGCGCAGGCTGCGCACGGCCGGGTCGTCCGTCGGCCCTTCGACGCCGCAGTTCCAGCTGTGGTTGTGGTCCGTGCCGTCGCGATTGCCCTCCCCGTTCGCTGCATTGTGCTTTTCGTTGTACGAGACCAGGTCACGTAGCGTGAAGCCGTCGTGTGCCGTGATGAAATTCACGCTGGTCCAGGCCCGCCGGCCGCGCCGGTTGTAGATGTCCGCCGATCCCGACAACCGCGATGCAAGGATCGAAAGCTGCCCCTCGTCGCCTTTCCAGAACCTGCGCACGGTGTCGCGGTACTGGTCGTTCCACTCGGCCCAGCCCGGCGGAAAGGCGCCGACCTGGTAGCCCCCTATGCCCGTATCCCACGGCTCGGCAATGAGCTTGACCGACGACAGCAGCGGGTCCTGCGCAACGACGTCGAAAAACGTCGATTCGTTGCTGAACTTTCCGGCGACCCGCGCCAGCGTGGTTGCGAGGTCGAAGCGGAAACCGTCGACGCCCATTTCCTCCACCCAGTAGCGCAGGCTGTCCATCACCATGCGCAGCACGTACGGATGCTGCAGCTTGAGCGTGTTTCCGGTGCCGGTGAAATCCCGGTAATGACGCTCGTCGCCCTCGGCCAGGTAGTAGTAGGACTTGTTGTCGATACCGCGGAAGGACAGCGTCGGCCCCAGGTGGTTACCCTCCCCGGTGTGGTTGTAGACCACGTCGAGGATCACCTCGAGCTCTGCATCGTGCATGCGCTGCACGAAGATCTTGAAGTCGGCGAGGCCGCTGCTGCCGAGGTATTCCGGGTGCGGCGCGAAGAATGCGATGCTGTTGTAGCCCCAGTAGTTCCTGAGACCGCGCTCGACGAGCTGGCGATCGTGCACGAACGCGTGCACCGGCAGCAGCTCCACGGCGGTGATGCGCAGGTCCCGCAGATAGGACACGACCGGCTCGCGTGCGAGTCCCCCGAAGGTTCCGCGCAAGGCCGGCGGCACTTCGGGATGGCGCTTCGTGAAGCCGCGCACGTGCATCTCGTAGATCACCGTCTCGTGCCAGGGCCGCTGCGGGGGGCGCCGGCCCCAGCTGAAAGCGGGATCGACCACCCGGCACTTCGGCATGAACGGGGCGCTGTCCCGCTCATCGAAGCTCGCATCGTCGGGCTCCGGGGTCACCTTGTAGCCGAACAGGGCATCGTTCCAGCGGATCTCGCCGGCGAGCGCCCGGGCGTAGGGATCGATCAGCAGCTTGTGGTGGTTGAAGCGGTGCCCCGCCGCGGGAACGTACGGCCCGTAGACGCGATAGCCGTAGAGCTGGCCCGGGCGCACGTCCGGCAGGTACCCGTGCCAGATCTCGTGGGTGAGCTCGGGCAGCGGAATGCGCGCGATCTCGGCCTTGCCGTCGTCGTCGAACAGGCAGAGCTCGACCTTTTCCGCATGCGCGGAGAACAGGGCGAAGTTCGTGCCCGAACCGTCCCAGGTCGCACCCAGCGGATGATGCCGGCCCGGCCAGACGCGAAATTCGGATGAGCTCATCGTGCCGTTCTTTCCCTCGAAACTCTCGCTGCCCTGGTCTGCGCGCGACTCACGGCGGCGGGAACGCACCGGGAGGTTTCCCGGGGCGGCGCAGGCGAGAACGTGTGCGGGCGTTGGCCGCCGGGCAATGCATGGCCACGCGTTCGGCCCGTGGCGCCCGGGCCGCGATTCTGGTGCGGACAATGGTAGCACGCGGCCTGTTACCGCCGACGGTGCTCACGGGACCTCGGTCGCCCGTGCCGGAGCCCGGCCCCGGCTCGAGGCGGGCGCGCTTCACCGGCGGTCGATGAACTCCCGCGCAGCTCGCGCCATCTCGTCGAAGACGTCCTCGTCGGTTGTGCGCGTGCGCTTGAGCACGCGATAGCCGTGGTCGGCGGTGTCGAGCCAATGCAGCTCCGCGGAGGCAAGCTCCGCCACCACGGACTCGAGCAGCCCGCGTTCCGCCAGCGCGTCGCGGGTGCCGGACAGGAACAGCATCGGCAGGCGGATCGAGGCGAGGTGCGACGCGCGCTCGCGTCCCGGCTTACCGGCCGCATGCAGCGGGAAGGCGCAGAAGATCAGGCCCGAAACGCCGAGCTCGTGCTCCAGGGCGGCGTGCGAAGCCATGCGGCCGCCAAAGGAGTGCCCGCCGAGCCAGAGCGGAAGATCGCTGCGGCGCGACGCCTCCGCACAGGCTTCGGCGATGGCTCGGGTCGCGACCGGCTTCGAGTCGACGTGGCGCCGTCCCGCCTCCACGAATGGAAAATCGAAGCGCAGCGTTGCGACGCGCCGGCGGCCGAGCGCGTCGGCGAGCGCTTGCATATTCCGGTGCGCCATGCCCGCGCCCGCACCGTGCGCGAGCACCAGCACCGTGTCAGCGTCTTTCGGACACTCCCAGAGGGTTCTCATCGCGAGCGACTCCCGATCAGTCGAGCCTTGGCTCGAAATGCGAATGATTCCCAGTCAAAAAAATCCCTCCGCGGAGGTGCGTGCGCTGGCCACGCCGCATGCGTCACGCTCGCCGGCAGCTGCCTTACCGCCCTGAACGAGCGTCCGTGTGCCCCCGGGGAAAGCCGCCGCCGCGGGGGCCGCGGCTCAGGATGACTCGGCGTCCGCCGCCGCCCGACGGCGCCGGAAGCGCCGCACCTTGGCGGCGTTGCCGCAGGCTTTCATCGAGCACCAGGTCCGGGAGCGGTTCTTCGAGGTATCGAGGAACAGCCAGCCGCAGTGATCCGACGGGCACTCCTTGAGCCGGTCCAGCGGGCCGTTTTCCAGCAGCCCGGCGGCTCGCCAGGCAATCGGCCCGAGGAGCGCCTCCGCGGGCGCCCGCGCGAAATCCCACACACCTCGAAGGGTCTTTCCGCGGGAGGCGGGGTCCGCCTGCAGCCGCCGCCAGCGGGCCGTGCGGTGGAGTACCCCGGTCAAGCGGTCGAGCGCATCCTGCGGCAGCGTCCGGCCGGCAGCCACGGAGACGAACAGGCGGTGCAGCGCCGCGCGCAGGTCGATGGCCGCGCGGAAAGCCCGCCGCTGCTCGCGCGGCGGCGCCGAACGGAAGCGCCGGACCGCGGCTTCATCGATCAACCCGACCAGGCCGGCCCACGCCAGGAGGTCCTCGAAGCCGTGCAGATGATCCGGCAGGGGATCGTCGTGCCAGCTGTGCACGGTGTTCACGAAATCGAGGGCCAGGTCGCCGCCGACGATCTCGAGGTTCTGCAGGCTGTTCCCGGTTCCTGTCATGTAACCAGTGTAATGCGTATTGACTAGTTACGGCAACACGGCTACATTGTAACCGGTCAAGAGGCTTTGACCGGTTCCGCACTCCCCCGATCCCCGCCACCTCCACATCACCGAGGACACTGCCATGAATCCATGGGACATCGATCCGTCACTGTATGCCGCCCTCTGGCGCCTGCTCCGCGCAGCGTATCGCCGCGGCCGCGGCGCGAAGACCCCGCAGCCCGCCCCGCCTGCCGACCGTCCCGCGGGGTGCCGGGCATGAGCGCCGCCACGAACGGCAAGGGCCACCGCAGCCGCGTCAGCACGCTCATGATCGACTGCCTGGCCGATCGCTTCGACGAATCGATCGCGTTCTGGAGCCGGGCGCTCGGGTTCAAAAAGCCCCGTCGACCGGCCGCCGACCAGCGCTACCTCACGCTCGGCAGGATCGAGGGGCCGCTGTTCGTCAGGCTGCAGAAGGTGGAGGACAACCCGGGCTATCACCTCGACATCGAGAGCGATGACATCAACGCGGAGGCGGACCGGCTGGAAGCGGCCGGCGCCAGGCGCAAGTACCGAATCAAGCGCTGGTGGGTGCTGGAGGATGCCTCGGGCAACGCGTTCTGCGTGATCCGGCCGGAATCCGAAGGCTTCCCGGCCAACGCCAACCAATGGGAGATCACGGAATGATCATGCGCGAATGGCGCGGCCGCGTGCCGCATGGGAAAGCCGACGCCTACGAGGCGTTCCTGCACACGAGCGGCATCAGGGATTACGCCGCCACGCCGGGTCATCGCGGCACCTGGATGCTGCTCGACCGGAGCGGTGCAGCCACGGAGTTCACGCTGCTGACCCTGTGGGAATCGGAGGACGCGATCCGCGCATTCGCGGGCGACGACATCCGCCTCGCGCATTATTACCCGGAGGACGACGGCTTCCTGCTGGAAAAGACGAAATACGTGCGGCACTACGAGCTGCGGTGGCCGCTGGAGGAGTGAATGGAGGTCGCGCGCGGTGCGCGCTCCTACCGGTCCTTGTCCAGCAGCTCGCGCAGGTAGACGCGGAACGGCTCGCCGGTTTCGGCGTGCTCGAGACCGTACGCCACGGTCGCCTTCAGATAGCCGAGCTTGTTCCCGCAGTCGTAGCGGCGGCCGGAGAACGCGTGCGCGTACACCGGCTGGTCGTGCAGCAGGTCGGCAATGGCGTCGGTCAGCTGGATCTCGCCGCCGGCCCCGCGCTCCGTCTGCTCCAGCTTGTCGAAGATCTCCGGCGTGAGCAGGTAACGACCCACGACCGCGAGGTTCGAGGGCGCGTCCGCCGGCGCCGGCTTCTCGACGATCTGCGTGATGCGCGAGCCCTCCTTCGATTCCTCGACGGCCACGATGCCGTAGCTGCGGGTGCTCTCCTTCGGCACGGGCTCCACCGCCACCACGCTGGCGCCATGCCCGGCGTGCTCGTAGGCCATCTGCACGAGGCACGGCGTGTCGCCCGCGATCAGGTCGTCCGCAAGGTGCACGAAGAACGGCTCGTTGCCGACCGCCGGCCGCGCGCACAGCACGGCGTGGCCGAGGCCGAGCGGCTCGCCCTGCCGGATGTAGATGCAGGCGACGTCCGACGGCACGATGCCCTTGATCGACTGCAGCAGGTCTTCCTTGCCGGAGCCGGCAAGCGCCTTCTCGAGCTCCGGATCGGAATCGAAGTGGTCCTCGATCGCCCGCTTCGAGCTGCCCGTGATGAACACGAGCTTGCGGGCTCCCGCCGCGATCGCCTCCTCGACCGCATACTGGATCAATGGCTTGTCCACGACCGGCAGCATTTCCTTGGGACTCGCCTTGGTGGCCGGCAAAAACCGGGTGCCGCGGCCGGCCACGGGAAAAACGGCAGAACGTATCGGCTGCTTCAAGAGGGTCTCCGTGGGGAAGTAAACGGCTGGCGTGCCGGGCCGATGATAGCCCAATCGGCCGGCGGCCGTGAGCGGCCCGCGGCGGGCCCAGGAACCGGCCTCCGGCCACCGGGGAAGCGGCCGGGAGGCCCTGCGCGGCCGTGCAGGGCCTCACCGGCGGGGAACGGCGACCGCCGCGTCCCGGGTTGGCCGTTCGGGCGTCAATGCGCCTTCGTGGCCGGCGGCGGGCCGAGCAGGATGTCCTTGCGATTCAGCTCGAGCGTCCTCTCGCCGATGCCCTTGACGAGCGCGAGGTCCTCCACCGTCTTGAACGGCCCATGCTCGCGACGGTAGGCAACGATCGCCTCCGCCTTCGCCATGCCGACGCCCTTGAGCTCCGCGGAGATCGTCTCCGCGTCGGCGCTGTTGATGTCCACCGGGCCGGCGAGCGCCAGCCACGGATAGAGCAGCACGCAGGCGGGCAGCAGCGAGGCACGTCTGAAAATCTTCATGTTTTCGGCTCCTGTGGTTCGTTGATGTCCGACGCGGCATGGCGCCGCGTACAGGACGAGATTAGGGAGCCGGCGGCCGGACAGCCGCTCGCGAATGTTCGGAGTTCGTGCGGAAATCGCCGGTTACATGCCGGCGGCGGTGCGTTGCAGGAGCGGTTCGAGCGTGAGGCGCGCGGCGGGCCGCTGCGTCTCCCAGTTCTTGCAGCTCGGGCAGTGCCACAGCAGGCGCTGGCTCGCGAAGCCGCACTCCGTGCAGCGATAGCGCGGCGTGGTGGCCGCCAGCTTCTGGAGTGCCGAGCGGATGCGCGCCAGCGCCGCCTGGCGGTCGTCTTCGCTGCCGGAGTCCGCGTGCTGCAGGTCGACGAATTGCGTGAGCAGCGGATCGTCGAGCACGTACTGGCGGACGCAGTCGTCGATCACGCCGATGCCGCCGATGTCATTGACGATCGCCGTATAGGCCACGTACGGCGCCATGTCGGGATGCTTCTGCAACATCGATCGCAGGTCGCGTTCCAGCACGTCCAGCGAGCCTTCGCTCTCGTGGATGGCGACCAGCCTGGGCAGCGCCTCGATCAGCAGGTAGCTGTGCTCCTCGATGATGCGGTGGTACAGGCGCAAGGCCGTCTTCGAATCGTCCGTCGCCTGGGCGATCTGTGCGCGCGCGAGCGCGCCGCGCCAGGTACGCGGGCGCCCGCTCTGCGCCTTCTTGAGGTAACCGCGGGCCGCGGCAAAGTTCTTCTGCACCGCCGCCTGCTCGGCGAGCTCGCAGTAATAGTGCGCGATCTGCAACCCCAGCGAGTGGCCGCTCAGGGACTCGAGCTGCTGGCTGGCATCGATCGCCTGCTGCCATTCCCGCTCCTGCTCGTAGATGCGGCACAGCCGTTCCAGCGCTTCGACCTGGAAACGCGATCCCTGGGCCAGGCGCACGAACAGCTTCTCGGCCCGGTCGAGCAGCCCGGCGTGCAGGTAATCCTTGGCGAGTGAAAACAGCGCCTGGTCGCGCTGCTCCGACGCGAGGTCCGGACGGGCGATGATGTTCTGGTGAATGCGAATCGCGCGGTCCACCTCGCCGCGGCGGCGGAACAGGCTGCCGAGCGCGAAGTGCGTCTCGATGGTCTTGTCGTCGACGCGCACCATCTCCAGGAAATGCTCCAGCGCCTGGTCCGTCTGCTCGTTCAGCAGGAAGTTGAGGCCCTTCAGGTAATCGATGTTCAGGGGCGGCGGAGGAGCCTCGTCCTCGTCGCGCTCGCCGAAACGCCCGAGCGCCCAGCCCGCCGCAACCAGCAGCAGGAACAGCCCGGCGAGCAGGAAGGTCGATTCAGTCGGCATCGGACAGCGGCAGGTTGCGCAGCGTGCTGAGCTCGGACTCGCTGGTGCGCAGGAGCTTGCGCAGCTGCCGTCGCTCGTTGACGAGCCGCATGACGGCTGCCGCGGTGCACAGCAGCCCGAACAGCCAGCCCAGCGCGAAAGTGACGGCGAACGCGAGCGGCACGGAGCTCTCTACCTTGCCGAACGCGAGGTCAATCTCGATCAGCCCCGGATTCAGGCGGGCGAACACCAGCATCGCGAGAAAGATGACGAGGACGAGGAGAACGAGACCGATTCGTTTGAGCATCACCGCTCCGGGAGGCCAGGACGCTATGTTAGACCGGTGCAGCGGCCTGTAGGAGCCCGCCATGCGGGCGAAAGCGATTCGTCCGGTCGCCCGCATGGCGGGCTCCTGCGATCCCTGCGCCGATCAGCTCTTGATCGGCAGGTTGCGGCTCATGTTGACCCGCTCGCGGAGGTCCTTGCCGGGTTTGAAGTGCGGCACGTACTTGCCGGCGAGCGCCACGGCTTCGCCGGTCTTGGGATTGCGTCCGATGCGCGGCGGGCGGAAGTGCAGCGAGAAGCTTCCGAAGCCCCTGATCTCGATCCTCTCTCCACGCGCGAGCGCATCGCTCATCAGGTCCAGCAGGTGCTTGACGGCCAGCTCGACATCCTTGGCCGGAAGGTGCTTCTGCTTCTTGGCGATCACTTCGATGAGTTCTGATTTCGTCATATCACACGCTTCGCTTCTGTTGCTGTTGCCGGACCAACATAACTCGGCGTAAAGAGCAGTCGACCCGGACCCTGGCCAAGCCTCAGGTCCGGGCCGCCCGGAGGGCCTTCCCGGCCCCCATTTCCTACTCAGCGCCGCCCGACATCTTCTCCTTGAGCAGCTCGCCGAGCGTGGTGCCCGTGGGCTTCGTATCGGCGTCGGACTTGTAGCTGCTCAAAGCTTCCGCTTCCTCGTGTACCTCCTTCGCCTTCACCGACAGCGCCACCGTGCGGTTCTTGCGGTCGACGTTGGTGAACTTCGCCTCGATCTCGTCGCCGACCTTCAGCATCGTGCGCGCGTCGTCGATGCGCCCGCGCGCGAGCTCGGAGGCCCTGAGCGTGCCGGTCACCCCGTCGCCGAGGTCCACGACCGCGCCCCGAGCGTCGACTTCCGTCACGACGCCCTTCACCACCGAGTTCTTGGGATGCTCGGCGAGCCAGGCGGAGAACGGGTCCTTGTCGAGCTGCTTGATGCCGAGCGAGATGCGCTCGCGATCGGCGTCGATCGCCAGCACCGCGGCCTCGATCTCCTGGCCCTTCTTGTAGTTGTGCACGGCTTCCTCGCCGGGCACGTCCCAGGAGATGTCCGACAGGTGCACCAGGCCGTCGATGCCGCCTTCCAGCCCGATGAAGATGCCGAAGTCGGTGATCGACTTGATCTGGCCCTTCACCCGGTCGCCGCGGTTCACGTTGGCCGCGAACTCGGCCCACGGATTCGGCAGGCACTGCTTGATGCCGAGCGAAATGCGACGGCGCTCCTCGTCGATCTCGAGCACCATCACTTCCACTTCCTGCCCGACCTGCACGACCTTCGACGGGTTGACGTTCTTGTTCGTCCAGTCCATCTCGGAGACGTGCACCAGGCCCTCGACGCCCTCCTCGATCTCGACGAAGCAGCCGTAGTCGGCGATGTTCGTCACCTTGCCGAAGATGCGCGAGCCCGGCGGATAGCGCCGCGACAGGTCGAGCCACGGGTCGTCCCCGAGCTGCTTGATGCCGAGCGACACGCGCTGGCGCTCACGATCGAACTTCAGGATCTTGACGTCGATCTCGTCGCCGACGTTCACGACCTCGGACGGGTGCTTGACCCGCTTCCACGCCATGTCGGTGATGTGCAGCAGGCCGTCGATGCCGCCGAGATCCACGAATGCACCGTAGTCGGTGAGGTTCTTCACGATGCCGCGGACCACGTTGCCTTCCTGCAGGCTCTGCAGGAGCTCCTCGCGCTCGGCGCTGTATTCCTGCTCGACCACGGCACGCCGCGACACCACGACGTTGTTGCGTCGCTGGTCCAGCTTGATGACCTTGAACTCGAGGCTCTTGCCTTCGAGATAGGCCGGATCGCGCACAGGTCGCACGTCGACCAGCGACCCCGGCAGGAATGCCCGGACGTTGTCGATCTCGACCGTGAAACCGCCCTTGACGCGTCCGTTGATGACTCCGTGCACGATGTCGCCGTTCTCGAACGCTTTCTCGAGCTCGGTCCACGTGCGGGCACGAATCGCCTTGTCGCGGGACAGGCGTGTCTCGCCGAAGCCGTCCTCGATGGCGTCGAGGGCCACTTCGACCTCGTCGCCGACGCTGACGGTCGTCTCACCCTTGTCGTTCTGGAATTGCTCGATCGGAATGACGGACTCGGACTTGAGACCCGCGCTGACGATCACCTTGTCGTCGGTCACCGCCACCACTTTGCCGCTGATGATCGAGCCCGGCTTTATGTGCTGGCTGGCAAAACTCTCTTCAAATAACTCTGCAAAACTTTCAGACATCAGATTTAAACCAGAGGGCATTCGCCCTCGCCCATGTTGCGTCCTACCGCGTCCTGCGGCGGACGGTTGCCAAAAAAGGATCCCGACTCCCTGTCCGGACCCGACGAACCAAAATCCGTAAATCCCTGCCCGCCCGACGATGCGGCGAGCGTGTCACCCCTCGCGCGGCGCTTGCGCTTCGTCTCGCGCAGACCGTGCCTGCGCCGCCCAGTCCAGCACGATTCGGGTCACTTCCTCGATCGTCAGGTTGCTGGAATCCAGCAATCGGGCGTCGCGGGCGGCCTCGAGCGGAGCCACCGATCGCTCGGCGTCGCGCCGGTCCCGGGCCGCAATGTCGCGCGAAAGGGCGGCAAGGCTAACATCAATACCCTTTCCCTTCAACTGCTTATGGCGCCTTTTCGCGCGCTCTTCCGGACTTGCCGTCAGAAACACCTTGAGAAAGGCGTCCGGGAAGATGCGCGTGCCCATGTCGCGCCCGTCCGCGACCAGCCCCGGGGGGCGCCGGAAATCGCGCTGCAGGCCGATCAGGGCGTCCCGGACCTCGGGCACCTGGGCGATTTCGGACGCGAGGCGCCCGCAATCTTCCGTCCGTACGGCGGCGCTCACATCCTCCCCGCCGAGCAGGATCCGCTCCCGGCCCGCCGCATCGCGCTCAAACCGGATGTCGAGCTCCCGGGCCACGCGCGCGAGCTCCGCGGGCGCCGCCCCGGCCAGGCCCTGGCGGGCCGCCGACAGGGCCGCCAGCCGGTACAGCGCGCCGCTGTCCAGCAGGTGCCAGCCGAGCGCGCTGGCGACCGCGCGCGCGATCGTGCCCTTGCCGGAGCCGCTCGGCCCGTCGATGGCGATGACCGGAGCCGGCTCCTCGGCCCCGCTCATCCGGGCGGAGCCTCGGCGATCTTCGCGCCGACCGACCCCAGGGTCGTGACGAACCCCGGAAAGGACGTGCGCACGTTGTCCGTGCCGAGGATCCGCACGGGCGCCGCGGCACGCGTGCCGGCCACCGCGAACGCCATCGCCACCCGGTGATCGCCGTGGCTGTCGACGGTGCCACCGGCCAGGCGGCCCCCGGCCCCGTGGACCACCGCGCCGTCGGGCGTCTCGTCGACGCGGATGCCGAGTTGCCGCAAGCCTGCGGCCATGACCGCGATCCGGTCGCTCTCCTTGACGCGCAGCTCGGCGATGTCGCTGAAACGCGTCGCTCCGCGCGCCAGCGCCGCGGCCACGAACAGCACCGGAAACTCGTCGATAGCCCGTGATACGAGCCCGGGATCCACGACGATGCCGCGCAGCTCGCCGGGGCGGATCCGCAGGTCCGCGACCGGCTCGTCGCCCGCGAGGCCCGCGTTCTCGACCCGGATGTCGGCGCCCATCGCCCTCAGGACCTCGAGGAAGCCCGTGCGGGTCGGGTTCACGCCGACGCTCCGGACGACCAGCTCGCCCGAGGGCGCGAGCAGCCCGGCCAGCACGAGGAACGCCGCGGACGACAGATCCGCAGGCACGTCCACGTCGACGGCCCGGAGCCGCTGCCCTCCGGGCATGCGAATGCGCCCTTCCCCGGATTCGACGCTGACCCCCATCGCGCGCAGCATCCTTTCGGTGTGGTCGCGCGTGACGGCCGGCTCGACGACGAAGGTATCGCCCGCGGCGTACAGGCCGGCCAGCAGGAGCGCGGATTTCACCTGCGCGCTCGCGACCGGCAGCGTATAGCTGATCGCGTCGAGGTGGGGGACGCCGTGCACGGTCAGCGGCGGGCGGCCCTCCCGGCTATCGATCTGCGCGCCCATGCGCGCCAGCGGCTCGATGATCCGGCCCATCGGCCGACTGCGCAGCGAGGCGTCGCCCGTGAGCACGGCGGTGAAATCCTGGCCGGCCAGCAGCCCGGCGAGGAGCCTCAGGCCGGTGCCGGAGTTGCCGAGGTCCAGGGGCTCGCCCGGCGCGGCGAGGCCGCGCAGGCCGACGCCGTGCACGAGGACGTCGTGCTCGCGGCGCACGATCTCGACGCCCATGCCCCGCAGCGCCCGCAGCGTCGCCAGGCAGTCCTCGCCGGCGAGGAAACCGCGGATGCGCGTCGTGCCCTCGGCAACGGCCCCCAGCATCAGCGCGCGATGGCTGACGGACTTGTCCCCGGGCACGCTGACCGTGCCGCCGGTGAGTGCCGCGGGTTCCGAGATGAAATCGACCACGGCGGGCGGCCTTAGTTCCCCGTCCCGCGCGTTACGGTGGGCCGGGACACTACTGCACGGCCTTCGGGTAGGAGCCGATGACGCGGAACAGCGAGCTGATGCGCTCCAGCTCGCGCAGCGCGTCGGCGAGCGGCGGCTCGCTCGCATGCCCGTCGAGATCGAGGAAGAAGACGTAGTCCCAGTTCCGGCGGCGCGAGGGCCGCGATTCGATGCGCGTCATGTTCACGCCGAAACGCGCAAACGGCTCGAGCAGGGCGTGCAGCACGCCGGCACCGGACCTCGTGTCGCTGGTCGAAACCAGCACCGTCGTCTTGTCGTCGCCGCTCGCGGCGAGCAGCTCGCGGCCGACCACGAGGAAGCGCGTCGCGTTGTCCGGGCGGTCCTCGATGTTGCGCACGAGGGTCTCGAGGCCGTACACCTCGGCCGCCACGTCCCCGCCGATGGCCGCCGTGCCTTTCTCGTCGCGGGCGCGGCGCGCCCCCACGGCGTTGCTGCTGACCCCGATGAGCTCGGCGTTCGGCAGGTATTCCCGCAGCCAGCCGCGGCACTGCGCGAGTGCCTGCTCGTGGGCGCACACGCGCTCGATCTTGTCCAGCCCGCTCACCGTGCCGAGCAGGTGCTGCTCGATCCTGAGCTCCACTTCGCCCGCGATCTTGAGCGGCGAGGTGAGGAACATGTCCAGCGTGTTGTTCACCGTGCCTTCGGTGGAGTTCTCGACCGGCACGACGCCGAAATCGGCGGCGCCGCTCTCGACGTCGTGGAACACCTCGTCGATCGTGCCGAACGGCAGCGCGCGGACCGAGTGCCCGAAGTGACGATAGACCGCCGCCTGCGTGAACGTTCCCTCGGGGCCGAGGAAACCCACCTTCAGCGGTTCCTGCTGCGCGAGGCACGCCGACATGATCTCGCGGAACAGCCGCAGCATCTCCTCGTCGCGCAACGGGCCCGCGTTGCGCTCGCGGACGCGGCGCAGCACCTCGGCCTCGCGCTCCGGGCGGTAGTAGTCGACGGCCGCGGCCAGCGGGCCTTTCGCCACGCCCACCTGCTGGGCGTAGACGGCACGCTCGCTGATCAGCTCCTGTATCCGGGTATCGATCTCGTCGATGCGCCGGCGCATCTCCGCGAGATCCGGGCCGGTGCCCGTGTCCTTTGTCATGTGGGATCTGTAGCCTGCCGCTCTGCGCCTCGCCGGGATGCCGTCAGGATATCGGTCTGCCGAGGTTTCGCAAGGCGAGCACGCCCTTGATGCTCCGCAGGGCGTCCAGGGTCGGCTCCGGGACCGGGCCGTCCAGGTCGACGATGGTATACGCCGTCTCGCCGAGCGAGCGGTTCAGGAGATCCTCGATGTTGAGGTTCACCTGCGCGAGGCAGGTGGAGATCTGGCCGACCATGTTCGGCACGTTGGCGTTGGCGATCGT
>CAZBGV010000049.1:0-23364 GCA_964491485.1 uncultured Woeseiaceae bacterium
CGCGCCAACGTGGCCGAGATCCCCGACGCGAGCGGCTGCGATGCCGCTTTCCTCGTGCTGCTCGAGCCCGCTTCCGGCGAGTTCGAAACCGTGCTCGCATCGAGCGGCATGTTCGCGGCCTGCAACCCCGAGGTCCTGCAGGGCGAAACGCTCGAGCAGTGGCCGTGGCTCGCCCGCCGCCTGGGCCACCTGAGGCTCGTCGACCTCACCGATACCGACGATCCGCCGCAGGGTGCCGCCCCCGAGTTCAACCGCCTCGCCGAGCTCGGCATCGGCTCCTGCCTCGTGACCGGCTTCGAGGTGAGCGGGGAGCTCGCCGGGTTCCTGGCCATCGCGAACCAGCACCCGGTGGAGCTGTGGGACGCGAGCCTGCACCTGCTGATGAAGCTGCTCGGCGCGTCGCTGGCTTCCGGCCTCGAATGCAGGCGCATGAGCGAGATGCTCGAGGAGATGCAGCAGCGCAACGAGCTCGTCAACCTGACCGCCAACGACGGCATCTGGGACTTCGACGGCGAGACGAAAAAGATCTCCCTGTCGCGCCGCTGGAAAGAGATGCTCGGTTACGACCTCGATCGTGACGACGTGCTGCCGGACTGGTATCGCCTCGTGCACCCCGACGACATGGCGCGGGTGCAGGCGAAGATGCGCGAGCACCTCGAAGGCAAGACCCCGTTCTTCGAAAGCATGCACCGCATGAAGCACCAGAACGGCGAGTGGCGCTGGATGACGAGCCGCGCGAAAGCGCTGCAGGACGAGAAGGGCCGTCTCATCCGCCTGCTCGGCGTCGAGGTCGACATCACGGAGCGCAAGCTCTACGAGGAGGCGCTGTTCAGGGAGAAGGAAAGCGCCCAGATCACACTGCGCTCGATCGGCGACGGCGTCATCACCACCAACGCCGAGTGCATCGTCGAGTACATCAACCCGGTGGCCGAGGAGCTCACCGGCTGGAAGGTGGACGATGCGAGCGGCCGCCCGGTCGACGAGATATTCCGCGGCTTCCACGAGGAGACCTGCGAGCCGCTCGAGAATCCGCTCTCCGTGTCCATCCGCCGCAACCGCTCGATCAAGTCCGTGCGCCCGACGCTGCTCATCCGCCGCGACGGCAACGAGCTCTACATCGAGAGCTGCGCCTCACCGATTCGCGACGGCAAGGGCGAGGTGACCGGCGGCGTGCTCGTGTTCCACGACGTGAGCGAAGCGCGCGAGCTGAACCGGCGCCTGAGCTACCACGCGAGCCACGATATCCTGACCGGCCTCGTCAACCGGCGCGAATTCGAGAACCGGCTCGAACGCGCGCTGAAGAGCGCGCGCGCGCGGGAAACCTCCTACGCGCTGCTCTACCTCGACCTCGACCAGTTCAAGATCGTCAACGATTCCTGCGGGCACAGCGCCGGCGACCACCTGCTCGGCCAGCTCGGCGCGCTGCTCAAGTCGAAGATCCGCTGGCGTGACACGCTGGCGCGCCTCGGGGGTGACGAGTTCGGCGTGCTGCTCGAGAGCTGCAGCCTCGAAGACGCGATGCAGACCGCCGAGCAGCTCAGGGTCGCGATCGGCGACTTCAAGTTCATGTGGGAGGACCGCAGCTTCCGCCTCGGCGTGAGCGTCGGCGTGGTGCCGATCACGGCGGACAACGAAGACGTGGCTTCGCTCCTGTCCGCCGCGGACAGTGCCTGCGCCGCGGCGAAAGAAGGCGGGCGCAACCGCATCCACAGTTTCCTCGAGAACGACATCGACCTGATGCGCCGGCGCCGCGAGATGCAGTGGGCGGCACGCATCAACAACGCGCTGGAGGAGGACCGGTTCGAGCTGTTCCGGCAGACCATACAGCCACTGCAGCACGCGGAGGAGGGTGCTCACTACGAGCTTCTCCTCCGCATGCGCGACGAGACGGGCGGCATCATCGCCCCCGGCCTGTTCATCGAGGCCGCGGAGCGCTACAGCCTGACGCCCAACATCGACCGCTGGGTAATCCGCAGCGCCTTCCGCTGGCTCGTCTCCGAGGCCGACGAGCGCGAACGGCTCGCGCTTTGCTCCATCAATCTCTCCGGCCAGAGCCTCGGCGACGAGAAATTTCTGCCGTTCGTCATCGATCAGTTCCAGATGAGCGGGATCGACGCCTCCCGCATCTGCTTCGAGATCACGGAAACGGCGGCGATCGCGAGCTATTCCCAGGCCAACCGCTTCATCAATGCGCTGAAGGAGCTCGGCTGCAAGTTCGCGCTGGACGACTTCGGCACGGGCCTCTCGTCCTTCGGTTACCTGAAGCACTTCCCGGTGGATTTCCTGAAGATCGACGGCAGCTTCGTGAAAGAGATCCTGCACGACCCGATCGACCGCGAGATGGTCCGCTCCATCAACGAAATCGGCCATCTCACGGGCAAGAAGACGATCGCCGAGTTCGCCGAGAACGAGGAGATCATCACCATGCTGCGCGGCATGGGCATCGACTACGCCCAGGGCTATGGCGTGTCCGAGCCGAAACGCGTGACCCGCGCCGCCGTGGCGTGACCCTGCACTTCGAGAGGCGGCACGCGCGCCGCGTGCCGGGTCACGCCGCACCTGTGTAAACCGTTCGTAAACGAATGTGAACAGGCCGTAACAGACTGAAAACGAACCATAAACGCGGCCATTGACCGCTTTACAGCCGCCCGCCGCACCGGTATATCGAAAGCACAAAAAGGCCAGCAACGGCCGACCTCCGCGCGTGGCTTCCCGCGGGTTTTTGGGGAATCAGGGCATGTTGAGTTTTCCGCACGCTTCGGCGCCGGTTCCCGGCCGCCCGGGATTTTCGCCGTGGCGCCGCGGGCCGGGTGCGGGTGCGGGTCGCGTCGCGCGCGCGGCGGTCCTCGCGTTTTCCCTGCTCCTCCTGTCGCTGCCGGCGCGCTCACAGCAGGCAACGCCGGACACCGAGGTCGGCGACACCGTCCAGCACCCCGTGACCGGCGAGCAGGCGACTGTCGTGCAGCTGGTCCCGGGCACGGGAGTGATCACCGACAAGGGCGACCTGATCCTCGTGCACGTCATGCAGGGCGAGGTCATCACGCCGGACGACCCGGATACTCCGGACGACGAGGAGGTGACCATCGAGTCCGTCACGTTGAATGACGACACCGGCCTCGTCGAAGCGATCACCTTGAGCACGGGAGAGGTGCTGCAGGTCGCGACCAGTTTCAGCAGCGAGCTGAGCGACGCCGAGGCGGATGCGCAGGGCACGCCGGGCACGTCGCCCGGCCTGCTTCCCTTCACGCCGCCGGCCGGCAACACCCGGCCCTTTTCGCGTCCCTACACGGGCGGCAACGGCGGCAAGGGCGACAACGGCTGGGGCCTCGAGATCTGCGATCCGACGGGCATCTTCGGCGGCTGCACGATCATCGGCGAGGACGCGGAGCGCGGTGGCGACGGCGGGACGCATTTGCCGGTGACCGAGACGATCGACGCTACGTGGGGCGACATCCAGACGGTCACGGACGGGCTGCCCGGCATCCAGGTCCTGAGCATCGGCGGCAACGGCGGCAGGGGCGGCGATGCGGCCGGCAACTTCGATGCGGCGCGCGGCGGCAATGCCGGGCGCGGCGGCGACCTCACCGTCAATGCGCACGTCGAGGTCACGACCTCGGGGCAGGAGGCGCACGGCATTTTCGCGCAGAGCCGCGCCGGCCTTGCGGGCCACGGCGGCACCGGCTACCTGTTTTCCACGGGCGGAGACGGCGGGACCGCGGCCGCCGGCGGGCGCGTGACCGTGTTCCAGGACGGTGCAATCGGCACCAGCGGCGCGGGCTCGCACGGTATCTACGCGATCAGCATGGGCGGCGCGGCGGGCGCCGGCGGCGACAGCTGGGGCATCGTCGGCGACGGCGGCAGCTCGTCGGCCGGCGGCAACGGCGGCCCGGTGAGCGTCACCAATGCCGGGACGATCCTGACGATCGGCAACGACAGTCACGGCATCCTTGCGCAATCGATCGGCGGCGAGGGAGGCGACGGCGGCGACGCCGGCGGGCTCGTTGCGCTCGGCGGCGGCGGCTCGGCCGGCGGCAGCGGCGGCAGCGTGCGGGTGACGAACCAGGCCGGCGCGAGCATCGAAACCCGCGGCGACCGCAGCATCGGCGTGCTGGCGCAGTCGATCGGCGGCGGCGGCGGCAACGGTGGCACCGGCGGGGGCATCGCCGCGTTCGGGGGCACCGGCTCGGCCGGCGGCAGCGCGTCGCTCGTCGAGGTGATCAACCAGGGCGGCAGCAGCATCGTCACGCAAGGCCAGGGCTCACACGGCGTGCTGGCGCAGTCGATCGGCGGCGGCGGCGGCACGGGCGCGGCCGCGGGCGGGCTGGTGGCGATCGGCGCGGGCGGCGGCAGCGCCGGCAACGGCGGCACGGTGATCGTCGACAGCGACAGCGACATCAGCACCTCGGGCAGCGATGCACGCGGGCTCTTCGCGCAGTCGATCGGCGGCGGCGGCGGGACGTCGAGCGGGGTGGGCGGCGCGGTTGCCATCGGCGGCAAGGCCGGCAGCGGCGGCAACGGATCGACGGTGACCGTCGGCAACGGCGGCGCGATCGTCACGCAGGGCAGCGGTGCCGACGCGATCTTCGCCCAATCGATCGGCGGCGGCGGCGGCAGCGCCGGCTCCGCGTTCGGCGCGGTGAGCATCGGCGGCGGTGGCGCCGCGGGCGGCTCGGCCGGCAACGTCACGGCCGGCAACAGCGGCACGCTGCAGACGAGCGGTGCGTTCGCCCGCGGCATCTTCGCCCAGTCGGTCGGCGGGGGCGGCGGCAGTGCCGGCTCCACGGGCGGCGCGGTGAGCATCGGCGGGAGTGGCGCCCTGGGCGGCAACGGCGCGCGTGTCGACGTCGACAACAGCGGGCAGATCGTGACCGACGGCTTCGGCGCCAGCGCGATCTTCGCGCAGTCGATCGGCGGCGGCGGCGGCAGCGGCGGCACGGCGAGCGGCGCGGTGTCGATCGGCGGGGGCGGCTCGCTCGGCGGCTCGGCGGGCATCGTCGACGTCGACAACGGCGGGGCGATCGAAACCGGGGGCGACTTCGCGCGCGGCATCTTCGCGCAATCGATCGGCGGCGGCGGCGGCAGCGGCGGCTACGGCGGCGGCCTCGTCGCGGTCGGCGGCAGCGGCGCGGTGGCGCGGAGCGGCAACGAGGTGCACGTCGACAACTCGGGCCGCATCCGCACGGCGGGCCTGGGGGCCAGCGCGATTTTCGCGCAGTCGATCGGCGGCGGCGGGGGTGACGGTGCCTCGAGCGGCGGCGCCTTCCTGTCGATCGGCGGGGGCGGTGGCGGCGGCGGCGCTTCGGAGACGGTGAGCGTCTCGTCGAGCGGCGACCTCATCACCCAGGGGCACGATGCGCACGGCATCTTCGCGCAGAGCGTCGGCGGCGGCGGCGGCAATGGCGGCAACGCCACCTCGGTCTCGGCCTTCTTCGGGGTGGCGATCGGCGGCTCGGGCGCCGGCGGCGGGAACGGCGGCGACGTCGAGGTGACCACGAGCAGTCGCACGGTACTGATCGACGGCGTGGCGACCGACGTGAATCCGCTGGTCCGCACCTCCGGCGATCGCTCGCACGGCATCTACGCGCAGAGCATCGGCGGCGGCGGCGGCAACGGCGGCTTTGCCGTGCAGGCGACGGTGGGCACGTTCGTTTCCGCTTCGGTCGCGATCGGCGGCAGCGGCGACGGCGGCGGCGCGGGCGGTGACGTGAGCGTCGGCGCGACCACCGCCGACCCGGACGCCGTCGCCGTGGCTTCCATCCTGACCGACGGCGCGGACTCCTTCGGCGTGCTCGCGCAGTCGGTCGGCGGTGGCGGCGGCAACGGCGGGTACTCCTTCGCGGGGGCATTGCAGCTCAACCCCATCGGCGGCGGGGCGATCGCGGTGGGCGTCGGCGGCTCGGGCGGCGGCGGCGGTGCAGGCGGACTCGTGGATCTCGATTTTGCGGGCAGCGTCCAGACCGGGGGCGACCGCTCCACGGGTGTCCTGGCGCAGAGCCTCGGCGGGGGCGGCGGCAACGGCGGCTTCAACGTGTCGACGCCGGTCTCGGTTTCCGGAATCGGCGACGGCTCGATCGGCGTCGGCGTCGGCGGTTCCGGCGCCGGGGGCGGCAACGGCGGCCGCGTGGAGGCGGATTTCGACGGCACGGTGATTACCGCCGGCAACGCGGCGGTCGGCGTGCATTACCAGAGCGCCGGCGGGGGCGGCGGCAACGGCGGCTTCAACATCACAACCGGCGCCTCGGGCGCCGGCATCGGCAGCGGCGCGATCACGGTGGGCGTCGGCGGCTCGGGCGCGGGCGGCGGCACCGGCGGCGTGGTCGACGGTTCCGTGACCGGCCTCGTGCAGACGGCCGGTGCGCGTTCCGGGGCCGTCATCATGCAGTCGGTCGGGGGCGGCGGCGGCAACGGCGGCTTCGACGTCAGCGTGGCCGCCGGTGCGGCGGGCATCGGCAGCGGCTCCATCGCCGTCGGCCTCGGCGGCAGCGGCGGGAGCGGCGGTGCGGGCGGTGCCGTGATCGCCGATATGGACGCCGACCTGAGCACGGCCGGTGCGGAGTCGGACGGCGTCTTGATCCAGAGCGTCGGGGGCGGCGGCGGCAACGGCGGCTTCGACATCACGAGCCCGCTGAACGCCGCGGGCATCGGCAACGGCGCGGTGGGCGTGAGCGTTGGCGGTTCGGGCGCGGTCGGCGGAAACGGCGGCAGCATCGATGCCATTCTCGCGGGCAGCGTGCACACGCAGGGCGCACGCGCGGACGGCGTCATTGCGCAGTCGGTCGGCGGCGGCGGCGGTAACGGCGGGTTCGCGATCAACGGCACGGGCGCCGGGGCGGGCATCGGCAGCGGCTCCGTCGCCGTGGGGGTCGGCGGCTCGGGTGCCGGCGGCGGCAACGGCGGCCGCGTGGATGCGTCGTTCGACGGCGGCGTCCTGACCGAGGGCCAGGACGCGTCCGGACTCCTCTTCCAGAGCATCGGCGGCGGCGGCGGCAACGGCGGATTCTCGGTCACCGCCGCGCTCAACGGTGCCGGCATCGGCAACGGCGCGGTGACCGTCGGGATCGGCGGCTCGGGCGCGGGCGGCGGCACGGGCGGCGAGGTCGACGGCACGGTGACCCATGGGCTCTTCGGCACGCTCGGCGCGCGCTCCGGCGCCATCGTGCTGCAGTCGGTCGGCGGTGGCGGCGGCAACGGCGGCTTCGACGTGAACGTCGCGGCGGCGGGCGCGGGCATCGGCAGCGGCTCGATCGGCGTCGGCCTCGGCGGCAGCGGCGGCAGCGGGGGCGACGGCGGCAAGGTGACGGGCCTGCTCACGGCCGACGTCAGCACGGCGGGCGCCGATTCCGACGGCGTGCTGGTGCAGAGCGTCGGCGGTGGCGGCGGCAACGGCGGTTTCGATGTGACGGTGCCGCTGAACGGCGCGGGCATCGGCAACGGCGCCATCGGCGTGAGCCTGGGCGGCAGCGGCGGCGCCGCGGGCGCGGGCGGCGAGGTCACGGGGACGTTCACGGGCGCGATCCACACGGCGGGCGACCGCTCCGAGGGCATGGTCGTGCAATCGCTCGGCGGCGGCGGCGGCAACGGCGGCTTCTCGGTCAACGGCACCGGTGCCGGCGCGGGCATCGGCAGCGGCTCGGTGGCGGTCGGGATCGGCGGCGCCGGCGGTGCGGGCGGCAACGCCGGCGCGGTGACGGCCTCGCTCGTGGGCTCCGTCACCACCGAAGGCCATGACGCCATCGGTGCCCTCTTCCAGAGCCTGGGGGGCGGCGGCGGCAACGGCGGCTTCGCGGTGAACGCCTCCGTGAACGGCGCGGGCGTCGGCAACGGGGCGGTCGGCGTGAGCGTCGGCGGCTCCGGCGCCGCCGGCGGCGACGGCACCGCGGTGGACGGCACGGTGAACGCCGCGGTCGCCACCGCCGGCGACCGCTCGGCGGGCGTCGTGATGCAGTCACTCGGCGGGGGCGGCGGCAACGGCGGCTTCAACGTCACGCTCGCCGGCGCCGGCTCGGGGGTCGGCACGGGCGCGGTCGCGGTCGGGGTGGGCGGCGCGGGCGGCGCCGGGGGCACGGCGGGCTCCGTGCTCGCGGACGTCGACGGTTCGGTCGTCACCCGGGGCGTGGACGCGGATGCCGTGCTGCTGCAGAGCGTCGGCGGGGGCGGCGGCAACGGCGGCTTCAACGTGACGCTCGCCGGCGCCGGCGCCGGCGTCGGCAGCGGCTCCGTCAGCGTCGGGGTCGGGGGCAGCGCGGGCGACGGCGGGCCGGGCGGCTCCATCGAGGCGCAAGTGAACGCGGACATCCACACCCTGGGCGATCGCTCGGGCGGCGTGATCGCGCAATCGATCGGCGGCGGTGGCGGCAACGGCGGCTTCGACGTCAGCATCTCGGGCAGCGGGGCCGGCGTCGGCAACGGCGCGGTCGGCGTCGGGGTCGGCGGCTTCGGGGGCAAGGGCGGCGACGCAGCGGCCGTGAAAGCGAGCTACGCGGGCAAGACCGCCACCGAAGGCCGCGACGCGACCGCCATCCTGTTCCAGTCGGTCGGCGGGGGCGGCGGCGACGGCGGCTTCAACGTCGGCATCGCGGGCTCCGGAGCGGGCACCGGCAGCGGCGCGCTCAACGTCGGCGTCGGCGGCTTCGGCGGGGAAGCGGGTCTCGCCGGCACGGTCAACGGATCGGTGAGCGGCACCGTCGTGACCCTGGGCGATCGTTCCGACGGCGTGGTCATGCAGTCGGTCGGCGGCGGCGGCGGCAACGGCGGCTTCGACGTGAGCCTCGCCGGCAGCGGTGCGGGCGTCGGCAGCGGCAGCGTCGCCGTCGGGGTCGGCGGCTTCGGCGCCGGCGGCGGTGACGGCAACACGGTGACGGCGACCATGGATGCCGCCGTGATGACGGCGGGCTTCGATGCCGACGGCGTCCTGATCCAGAGCGTGGGCGGCGGCGGCGGCAACGGCGGCTTCGACGTGAGTGTCGCGGGCTCGGGCGCGGGCACGGGCAGCGGTTCCGGCGCGGTGAGCGTGGGCGGCTTCGGCGGGGCCGCGAGCCACGGTGCGGCGGTACAGGCAACCCTGGCCGGCACGGTCGTCACCGAGGGTGACGCGTCCGCCGGCATCACGGTGCAGAGCGTGGGCGGCGGCGGCGGCTCCGGCGGTTTTGCCGTGGCGGCAGGCATTTCCGGCGCCGGGACCGGCAGCGGCGGCGTCGGCGTGGGTGTCGGCGGCTCCGGCGGCGACGGCGGCAACGGCGGGACGGTCGAGGCAAGCTTCACCGGCGACACGCAGACGAGCGGCGACGATGCGCTCGGCATCGTCTTCCAGAGCGTGGGCGGCGGGGGCGGCAGCGGCGGCTTCAGCGTGGCGGGCGGCATCTCGGGCGCGGGGACCGGCAGCGGCGGGGTCGGCGTCGGCGTCGGCGGCTTCGGCGGGCAGGGCGGCCGGTCGGGCGATGTCTCGGGCAGCGTCACCGGCGACGTCCTGACCGACGGCACGGGCTCCGGCGGCATCCTCGTGCAGAGCGTGGGCGGCGGCGGCGGCCAGGGCGGGTTGACCGTGACGGCGGGGTTCTCCGGCGCCGGCACCGGCAGCGGCGCGGTCGGCGTGGGTGTCGGCGGCTTCGGCGGCGGCGGCGGCACCGCGGGCGACGTCACGAGCACCGTCACCGGCGATGTCGTTGCCCGGGGCGCGGATTCGGACGCGATCGTCGTGCAGAGCGTCGGCGGGGGCGGCGGCAACGGCGGCCTGTCCGTCGCGGGCGGGCTTTCCGGTGCAGGCAACGGCAGCGGCGCGGTCGCCGTGGGGGTCGGCGGTTTCGGCGGCGATGGCGGCACGGCCGGCGACGTGTCCAGCACTCTGGCCGGCAACATCGTGACCCTGGGCGACGGGTCCGGCGGCGTGGTCGCGCAGAGCGTCGGGGGCGGCGGCGGCAACGGCGGGCTCAATGTCTCGGGCACGGTGTCGCTCGCGAAATCCGGCAGCGGCGCGGTCGGCATCGGCGTCGGCGGTTTCGGCGGCACCGGCGGCGCGGCGGCGACGGTTACGAGCGGGGTCACGGGCGACGTGCTCACGCAGGGGAACGACGCCATCGGCATTCTCGCGCAGAGTCTCGGCGGCGGCGGCGGCACCGGCGGCCTGAACGTCTCGGGCGCCGTGAGCGCGAGCAACAGCGGCAGCGGCGCGGTGGCGCTCGGCGTCGGCGGCTTCGGCGGCACCGGCGGGCTGGCCGCGGCGGTCGTGAGCGATGCGACCGGCAACGTCGTCACGCTGGGCGACGGCTCGCACGCGTTCGTGGCGCAGTCCATCGGCGGTGGCGGCGGCAACGGCGGTCTCAACGTTGCGGGCGCGGTTTCGCTGGCGAAGTCGTCGGGCGGGGCGGTGGCGCTCGGTGTCGGCGGCTTCGGCGGGGGCGCGGGCGACGCCGGCGACGTCTCGTCCACGCTCGTCGGGCAGGTCGAGACGCACGGCGCGGGCGCGACCGGCATCCTGCTCCAGAGCCTGGGCGGGGGCGGCGGCAACGGCGGGCTGAACGTCTCCGGCGGGCTGAACCTGAGCCTGCAGGGGACCGGCGCGGGGGTCGCGCTCGGCGTCGGCGGCTTCGGCGGCGTCGGCGGCACGGCCGGCGACGTGCGCCTCGCGCACACCGGCGACGTGCTCACCGAGGGCGCGAGCTCGGGCGGCATCACCGCGCAGAGCCTCGGCGGGGGCGGCGGCAACGGCGCGCTCAACGTGTCCGCCGGCCTCGCGGCCACCAACAGCTCGAACGCGATCGCGGTCGGGCTCGGCGTCGGCGGCTTCGGCGGCACGGGCGGTACGGCCGGCGACGTGAGCGTGAGCGTCGACGGCAACGTCGTCGCGAGCGGCATGGGCGGCGACGAGACGGTCGTCGTGCCCGCGGTGTTCGACGGCGAGGAGGAGCTCGTGCCGGCGACCGTGCGGCGCGTGCGCGCGGGCGGCTCGCACGGCGTGCTCGCCCAGTCGATCGGCGGCAGCGGCGGCAACGGCGGCATCGACGTGGCGGCCGGGATCGCGGTCGGCGCGCCCGGCAGCGGCAAGTCCTACGGCGCGTCCCTCGGGGTCGGCGGCTTCGGCGGCGGCGGCGGCGATGCGGGCTCGGTCGCGGTCCTCGTCGACGGCGACGTCGTGCAGGCACAGGGCGACGATGCATCCGGCATCGCCGCGCAGTCGATCGGCGGTGGCGGCGGCAATGGCGGCCTCAACGTCTCCGGCGGCATTTCGCTCGACGGCACGGTGGCGCTCGGCGTCGGCGGCTTCGGCGGCGACGGCGGAGCGGGTGGCGACGTGCTCGTTACCTCCGACACGGTCATCCAGACGGCCGGTGCGTCGTCGTCGGGCATTCTCGCGCAGTCGATCGGCGGCGGCGGCGGCAACGGCGCCATCAACGTGTCGGGCGCGATCACCCCGCAGACCAAGAGCCAGGGCAAGGCGGTTTCGCTGGTGTTCGGCGTGGGCGGCTTCGGCGGCGCGGCGGACGCGGCCGGCAACGTCGCGGTGAGCCACCGCGGCGCTATCGGCACCGCGGGCGCCGACGCGCACGGCATCCTCGCGCAATCGATCGGCGGCGGCGGCGGCAACGGCGGGCTGAACGTCGCGGCGAATGCCAGCGGCAACTCACGCCTCGCGTTCGCGGGCGGCATCGGCGGCCACGGCGGCGCGGGCGCCGACGCGGGCGAAGTCAGCGTGGTGAGCGACGGCAACATCGTGACCAGCGGCGCGTTCGCCGAGCAGGACGACGCGTTCGCGCTCGGGACGAGCAGCGGCAGCGGCATCCTCGCGCAGTCGATCGGCGGCGGCGGAGGCACTGGCGGGATGAACGTGTCCGGCGTGTTCGCGCTGAAGGGCAGCCCGGTGGCCTTCGGCATGGGCGGCTTCGGTGCCGGCGGCGGCGATGCGGGCAGCGTGTCGGTAATCCACGGCATCGACGGCGGACAGACCCTCATCGCGACGAGCGGCTCCGACTCGGCCGGCATCATGGCGCAGTCGATCGGCGGCGGCGGCGGCAACGGCGGCGGCAATTTCTTAGGCAGCGTGACGCTCGGCGCCGGCGGCGCGGGCGGCGGCACCGGCACGGGCATTCCCGACGCGAACCGCTGCGACGGCTGGGACGAGCGCCTCGTCACCGACAACTGCGTCAACTGGGACAAGGTCATCGCCGAGCTCGACAAGCGCAAGGCGTCGAAAGGCGGCAAGTCGACGGTCGCGGTGCAGATCGCGATCGGCGGGCGCGGCGGCGAGGCGGGCAATGCGGGCGCGGCGAGCGTCGAGCACTTCGGCAACATCCTCACCGCCGGCGATCGCAGTGAGGGCATCGTCGCGCAGTCGATCGGCGGCGGCGGCGGCAACGCGGGCGTCAACATCGGCATGGCCTACGCCGGCGGCGGCGTCGGCGTGAATCTCGCGGTCGGCGGCGCGCCGGGCGACGGCGGCACCGGCAGCACGGTGACCGTGCGCCACACGGGCGACATCACGACTTCCGGCGTGGACTCGGCCGGCATTTTCGCGCAGTCGATCGGCGGCGGCGGCGGTGACGTCGCCACCAACCTCGTGCGCGGCACGACGACGGGCGGCACGATCAGCGTGATGCTCGGCCGGATCGGCGGCACCGGCGGCGCGGGCGGGGACGTGACCGTGGCATCCGACGGCATCGTCACGACGCTCGGCGATCGCTCCGTCGGTCTCTACGCGCAGAGCGTCGGCAACGGCGGCGGCAAGAGCGGCAGCTCCTCGATCGCGCTCGGCCGCGACGGCAAGAACCCCAAGAAGAAGAACCCGGTGGGTCTTACGCTGGCGCTCGGCCTCGAGGGCGGCGCCGGCGGGACGGCGGGCGACGTCAGCGTGACGGCGCAAGGCCGCGTGCAGACACAGGGAGTCGCCTCGCACGCCGTCTTTGCGCAGAGCGTGGGCGGCGGCGGCGGCGCGAGCGTGCTGGAGATGGGTTCCGAGGTGACCTCCTCCAACCTCGTGCTGACGCAGGGCGGCGAGGGCGGCAGCGGCGGCACCTCGGGCTTCGTCGCGGTCGAGAACGCCGCGGAGCTCGTCACCCTCGGCGCGCAGGCCAAAGGCATCTTCGCGCAGTCGATCGGCGGCGGCGGCGGCGCGAGCGAGATGAGCGTGGACGGCGGCTGGGAATCCGGCGCCGGCGGCGCGGTGATCGCGCTCGGCGGCAGCGGCGGCACGGGCGCGGTTTCCGGCGGCGTGAACGTCGGGAACGCCGGGCTCGTCTCCACGCAGGGCGACGGCGCGACCGGCATCCACGCGCAGTCGATCGGCGGCGGCGGCGGCGACAGCTCGCTCGAGTTCAGCGGCCAGGTCACGGCGGAGAAGTCGGGCAAGATCGGCCTGTCCGTCGCCGTGGGCGGCGACGGCGGCAGCGGCGCGGACGCGGGCGAGGCCCGCGTCGCGAACGGCGGGCGCATCGCGACGGCGGGCGAGGAAGCATCGGGGATCGTTGCCCAGTCGATCGGCGGCGGCGGCGGCAACAGCGATCTCGAAGCGGAGCTCACGCTCGAGGACGAGAGCGGCAGCACGCAGCTCGGCTTCACACTCGGCGGCACGGGCGGCACCGGCGGGACGGGCGGCGACGTCACCGTGACGAACGACGAGGGCGGCATCGTCACGACCGAGGGCGCGAGCTCACACGGCATCTTCGCGCAATCGATCGGCGGCGGGGGCGGCAACGGCACGTCGAAGCTCTCGGCCGGCATCGCCTCGGGCTCGCAGGGTTTCGGGCTGGGCTTCGGCATCGGCGGGAGCGGCGGCAGCGGCGGAATCGGCGGCGACGTGACCGTCGACAACGCCGGGGTGATCGAAACGCTGGGCAACGGCTCGCACGGCGTCTTCGCGCAGTCGATCGGCGGCGGCGGCGGCAACGGCGAGATGCATCTCGTCGCGAACATCGATCTCTCGAGCCTGCCCAGCGCAACCGGGGTCACGCCGATCCTCGGCATCGGCGGCTTCGGCGGCGACGGCAACGACGCCGGTGACGTCAGCGTGAGCAACGACGGAACGATCGTGACCCACGGTGTCGCTTCGCACGCCATCGTCGCGCAGTCGATCGGGGGCGGCGGCGGCAACGCGACGTTCGCGATCGGAGCGGCGTTGACCCTCGGCCTGCCGGAGACGGGTTTCGAGCCGGATCCGCCCACCGATCCGGCGAGCGCCGAGCTCGGGATCTCGGCACCGCTGCTCAACCGCCTCGGCGGCACCGCGGGCGCGGGCGGGCAGGGCGGCCAGGTGACCGTGGTGCACACGGGCGACATCGTGCTGTTCGGCGAGGACTCGCAGGCGATCGTCGCGCAGTCGGTGAACGGCGGCGGCGGCAGCATTCGCTTCGGCCTCACCGGTGTCACGGACCTCACCGACGAGGCCGGCATCTATCTCGCGCTGGGCGCCGAGGATACGCAGGATTCGGATGCGAGCCGCGTGAGCGTCACCAGCACCGGCAACGTCGTCATGATGGCCGACGACAGCGTGGGACACGCACTGCAGTCGATCGGCGGCGGCGGCGGGCTGCTCGATTTCGATCTCGATCTGTCGCAGCTCGCCGCTCCCGCGGACCTGCCGGTGGAGGTCGTGCTCGGCGGCACCGGCGGGCAGCGCAACGCCGGAGGCGACATCGCCGCCGGGCACTCGGGCGACATCGGCAGCCTCGGCGAGAGCTCGCACGCGATGCTCGTCCAGTCGATCGGCGGCGGCGGCGGCCGCGCCAGCGTCGACATCGTGCCGGGCGGCAGCGGCTCGCCCGAGCTGGCGCTCACGCTCGGCGGGACGGGCGGGACGGCGGAGAACGGCGGGGCGATCGCCCTCACGCGTTCCGGCACGATCGCGACGGCCGGCGATCGCGCGTTCGGCACGGTCATCCAGTCCCTCGGCGGCGGCGGCGGCGTGCTGACGGCAGCGGTCGGCGGCGGCGAGGCGACGCCCGGGGAATCCGCCGCTGCGGTCGCGGCGGCCCCTGCGGCGTCCAAGGTCCGCTCCGCGCCCGCGGCGGCGGGCGGCGCCGGACTGACGCTCGGCGCGGCCGGTGGCACCGGCCTCGACGGCGGCGATCTCGACCTCGCGCTCGCGGGCGACGTGGCGACGGCGGGCCGCCAGGCGCACGGACTCTTCTTCCAGAGCATCGGCGCAGGCGGCGGCCTCGCGCTCGTCTCCGGCAGCGACGCGAGCTTCACGATCGGCGGCAGCGGCGGCGCGAGCGGCGACGGCGGCGACATCACGCTCACCAACGACGGCGACGTGTCGACCGCGGGCTTCATGGCCCACGGCGTGTTCCTGCAGTCGATCGGCGGCGGCGGCGGCGCGGCTTTCACCGGCGACGGCGACCTCGTGCTCGACGTCTCGCAAAGCGCTGCCAACGCCGGCGACGGCGGCGATATCGCGTTCACGCAGAACGGCGACATCCAGGCGACGGGGGAGGCGGCGTTCGGCATCTTCGCGCAAAGCCTGGGCGGCGGCGGCGGCATCATCGACGGCGTTTTCGCCGGCACCGCGGGCGGCGACGGCAGCGGCGGCGCCATCGACATCGGCCTCACGGGCAGCGTGCTCGCCCCCGGCGACGGCGGCATCGGCATCTTCGCGCAGAGCGAGGGCGCGGGCGGCGCCGGGAACATCACGATCGACATCGGGCCGGCGCATTCGGTTGCGGGCGGCGCCGGCGGCATCGCGATCGAGATCCGCGGCGGCGCCGACAACAGCGTCACCAATCGCGGGTTCCTCGGCACGGTCGACGGCGTCGCGGGCTCTGCGATGATTGCGGACGGCGATGACTCCGCCGGCAACGATGCCTTGTACAACTTCGGCACCGTCGCAGGCTCGGTGCTCCTCGGCGACGGCGAGAATCTCTTGCGCAACGAGAGCGACGCGGTGTTCGTCATGGGCTCCACGGTCGATCTCACCGGCGACGCCGCGGGCAGCCACGGTACGTTGGTGAACCTCGGCACGCTGGACCCGGGCGGCAGCGGCGCCTTGCTGGACGTCGCCGTCGACGGGGATTTCGAGCAGGGCAGCGGGGCGCTGATCTTTTCGGACTACGATCTCTCGCGGCGGGGCGCCGGCGTGCAGGCCGATCGCCTCGGCATCACCGGCAGCGCGATCGTGGACGGCACGGTCGAGCTCAACCTGCTGAACCCGGGCTTCGTGATGCCGGGCCACTACGAGGACGCGTTGCTGTCGGCGGCCGGCGGTATCCGGGGAGCGGGCGGCGATCCGGGTCTCGAGCTCACCGGCATGCCGGAGTCCATCGTCGCCGATTTCGGCCTCGCCTACCCGAACGGCACGGACGTCGTGCTCGCGACCGACATCGATTTCGCGCCGGACGGCCTGAACGGAAACCAGGCGGCGCTCGGCGACTACGTGAACCGCCTGCAGCTCGCCGGCGGATCGCGCAGCTTCGCGCCGCTCGCGGCCGACCTGTTCTTCACCGAAACGCTGGGTGATCTGCAGGGCACCTACGACGAGCTGAGCCCGGTCGTGCACGCCGAATCGCTCGCGCACTCGCTGCTCTCGAGCGCGCGCTTCGGCGACCGGCTGATGGAATGCCACGAGCGCGATGGCGAGTTCCGCTTCGCGGAAGAAGGATCGTGCCGCTGGTTCCGTTTCGGTCATCGTTCGCTCGACCGCGACGCATCCGCGGACCATTTCGCGTGGGAGCTGGACGGGCTGGAGCTTTCGCTCGGCGTCCAGGGCGAGATCGCACCCGGCCGGCACCTCGGGTTCGGCGCTTCGTTCTCGCGCAGCGACTCGCAGACCGGCGACAGCGCGCGCGGCGAAGCGGACCTTGCCCAGGTGGGCCTTGTCCTGAAGCAGCGGGTCGGCGATCTCATGCTGAGCGGCGCAATCTCCGGCGGCCACGGCTGGTTCGAGACGAGCCGCTGGGTCAGCGTCGCCGGCGTGCTGTCCGGCCGCGCCGGCAGCAGCCCCGGGATCGACTTCGTCGCGGCGCACGGGCGCATTACCCACGATCTCGTCGGCGACAGCTGGTATCTGCGCTCGATCATGGACGCCGGACTGAACCGGCTGCACATGGACGCGTTCACGGAGACCGGCCTTGCGGTGGTGGGCGTCCGCGTTTCAGAGCAGAATCGTACCTACGTGTCGCTCCGGCCCGCCCTCGAGCTCGGAGCCGAGCTGCGGATGGCCTCCGGGCTGCTGCTACGCCCGTACGGGCGCGCGGGCCTGTTGTACTTCGGCAGCGGTCCGTCGCCTTCGGTGCAGGCGAGCTTCGACGGCGCGCCGCCAGGCGTTGCGCCCTTTACCGTCACCGGCGGCATGGAGCGTTTCTTCAGCGACGTGGCGCTCGGGCTCGACGTCCTGTCGACCGACGGCAGCGTGCTGCGGCTCGAAGGCGACGGGCAGTTCGGCAGCGAGACGCGCGCCTGGGGAATCGAAATCAACTGGACACTGGGATTCGAATGATGAGACACGAGGACTTCCGGCTCGGCGCCCTGGCGGCGCTTGCGGCGCTGCCGCTGGCCTTTGCCGCCGCTTACGCCGGCGCGCAGGAGAACGAGTCCGGAGCCGCGGAAGAGCCGCAGGCACAGGCCCAGCCCGGCGCGGAAACGATACCGTGGGATACCGCCTGCTCGCAGCCCGTGCGCAACGCGGAGCCGGACTGCGAGATGAGCCAGATGGTGATCGTGCCGAAGTCGCGGCAGGTGCTGCTGCGCGTCGAGATCGAGGTGCCGGGCGACGGCTCGGGGCCGCGCATGGTGCTGCGGCTGCCGCACGGCCTGTACCTGCCCGCCGGAGTGACGCTGAAGATCGACGACCAGGACTGGAGCCAGACCGACGTGCAGACCTGCGACGGCCAGGGCTGCTATGCCGGGCTCGAGCTCGACGACGACGTGGTCCGGCGCCTCGAGCGCGGCAACCAGCTCATGGTCGGCTTCCAGTCGCTGTCGCGCGAGACGGTGACGGTGCCGGTGGCCCTCAAGGGCTTTACCGCCTCTTACGCGAAGATCCGCTGAGGCTCGCTCCGCGCGCCTACAGCTCGACGCGCATGGAGAGGTCGATTGCGCGCACGTGCTTCGTGAGCGCGCCGACGGAGATGTAGTCCACGCCGGTCGCCGCGACCTCCGCGATCTCGTCGAGCGTCAAGCCGCCCGAAGCTTCGAGCTCGGCCGGCCTGCCCATCTCGTCGTTCACGGCGACGGCACGCCGCATCCCGGCGAGCGGGAAATTATCGAGCAGCACGCGATCCGCTCCCGCGGCGAGCGCCTCGCGCAACTCCGCCTCCGATTCGACCTCGATCTCGACCGGCAGCCCGGGGTGCGCCGCACGTGCGCGCTCTACGGCCGCCGCGATGCCGCCCGCGCTCAGGATGTGGTTCTCCTTCACGAGAATGGCGTCGTACAGGCCGAGCCGGTGATTGGTGCCGCCGCCGCAGCGCACCGCGTACTTCTGCGCGAGGCGCAGCCCCGGCAGGGTCTTGCGGGTGTCGAGGATCCGGGTGCGGGTGCCTGCGACCCGGCTCACGTACTGCGAAGTGACGGTCGCGGTGCCCGAGAGCAGCTGCAGGAAATTGATCGCCGTGCGTTCGCCGGAGAGCAGCGGGCGCGCGGGACCCTCGAGCCGGCAGAGCGTGGCGCCGGCCATGACGCGCTCGCCGTCGGCCGCGTACCAGTCGATGCGCACGGCACGATCGAGCTGGCGGTAGACTTCGTCGACCCAGGGCCGCCCGGCCAGGGTGAGATCTTCCCGCGCGATGATGTTCGCGCGCGCCGCGGTTTCCGGCGGCAGCAACGCGGCCGTGACGTCGCCGCTGCCGAGATCCTCGGCGAGTGCGTCCCGAACGTTCTTCCTGATCGTGCGTGCGAGACCGGAGAGAGTGACGGCCATCTCCTACATGAAAAATCCGTGGTGCGCCCCGACCATGCTCATGACCAGCGGAATGGACAAGAGCGTGTTCGTGCGTGACGCGAGAAAGCTGACGCGCCGCGCGCTCGCAATCTCATCGGCGCTCGCCTCGACCAGCCCCAACACCTTCTTCTGGTTCGGCCAGATCAGCACCCACACGTTGAACAGCATGATGGTGCCGAGCCAGGCGCCGATGCCGATCGTCAACGCATAAGCGTCTATCGTATCCGTAACGAAGCCGAGCGCAAAAGCATCGTCGAGCTTGCCGAGGTGCAGCAGGTAGGCGGCGCCGGAGAGCCACGTGACCACCGCAGCCCAGCGGAACCACGCGAGCGCGCGCGGCGCGATGTACTTGCCGATGGCCGCGCCGCCCGGTCCGCCCGGGTCGGCCGCCGCGGCCGCGAGCGCCGGCACTTGCACGAAATTGAAGTAATAGAGGAGCCCGACCCAGGTGATGCCGGCCAGGACGTGCAGCCAGATCACCGTGGAAATGCCCGCCGCGGCGGTGTTGCCGCCCGTGACGAGCACGATGAGCACGGCGAGCAGGAGCCCCGCCACGATCGTGCCCACGATCGAGCTCAATGGATGCATGCCGTTCTCCCGGTGTGCTTTTTCCCGTGCGGGTTCTGCGCCCGTGCGGCGGCTTTCGCCTTTTCCGGATCAAGGGCTTATTATAGGCGACCGGAAATCGAAATACCTGTCTCCGACCTGCTCCCATGCGGCTCCTCTTACTGTCCTCGCTCGTGCTGCTGTCCGGCTGCACCGCCATGCTGCTCGGCTCTGGCAGCGCGACGCCGCCGGGCGAGCGCAGCGCCGGGCGCTATGCCGCGGATGCGGACACGACTGCCGCCGTCCGCCAGCGCCTGCGCGCCGATGCCTTGCTCGCGAGACAGGCGATCGGTGTTTCGACGTACAAGGGCCGGGTGACGCTGACCGGCACGGCGGACAGCTACACCGCCCGCAGCCGCGCCGGAGAGCTCGCGAGCAATGTCGCCGGCGTGACCGGCGTCGACAATCGCATTGAGGTGCACGCCGATTGAAGGGCGTGCATGTGCACCCATCTCGAAGCAACGGAAAGCCAGAGGAATCATCTGAAGTGGACGTGAACGACCGGATTCGGCAGCAACTCGCCGACAACAAGGTGCTGCTCTACATGAAAGGCACCCCCGATTTTCCGCAGTGCGGCTTTTCCGGACAGGCGGTGGCCGCGCTGAAGGCGGTGGGCAAGCCCTTCGCCTACGTGAACATTTTCGAGGACCCGGAAATCCGCGAAGGCCTGAAGAAATTCTCCAACTGGCCAACCTTCCCGCAGCTCTATGTCAACGGCGAGCTGGTGGGCGGCGCCGACATCGTGGTGGAGATGTACCACTCCGGCGAGCTGAAGGAGCTGCTGGAAGGCGTCGCCGCCTGACGGCACTCGACGCGCAGGAGCCCGCCATGCGGGCGACGTTGACGTTGATGGCCGGTCGCTCGCACGGCAGGGCTCCTGCGAGCTCGTCGCGCCGCCGCTTTCAGCGGGTCTCGAGCTCGGCGTCTTCGGGGGTGTCGCAGGGCTCCGCGACCGCGGGCCGCAGCGCCTCGTAGATCGGCCGAAAGCGGTTGACCACGTCGCAGAACAGATCGGCCGCGAGCTCGGCGTCATAGGCGGCCGAATGAGCGGAGCTCTCGTCCCACACGAGGCCGGCGGCTTTCGCCGCGCGTGACAGCACCGTCTGCCCGTAAGCCACGCCGCACAGCGTCGCCGTATCGAAGCACGAGAACGGGTGAAACGGATTTCGCTTGATGCCGGTGCGCGCGATCGCTTCGTTGAGAAACGCGAGATCGAATGCCGCGTTGTGCCCGACCAGGATCGCGCGCGTGCAGCCGTGCGCGCGCAGCGCGTGGCGGATTTCGCGAAACACGCGCTGCAGCGCGTCGCGCTCTTCGATGGCAGGCCGCAGCGGATGGTGCGGATCGATGCCGGTGATGGCGAGCGACGCCGGATCCATGTGCGCGCCTTCGAACGGCTTGACGTGATAACGCACGGTGTCGCCCCGGCGCAGGTTGCCGTCGGCCGCGGGCTCTATGAGCACCACCGCGATTTCCAGCAACGCATCCGTTCTGGAATTGAAGCCGCCGCTCTCGATATCCACGGCAACCGGAAGGAAGCCGCGGAAGCGGCGGGACATGCAGAATCCGCCCGTCACACGCGCACGATAGCAGATCGGGACCGCAGCGGCGCAAATCGTTCGCGAGCCGGCCACGCGGGCCACCGCAACGCGGCGTCTCCCGGCCGCACGATCGCACATCGCGGTCGCCCGCATGGCGGGCTCCTACAAATCTCCGACTTCGGTGTTGAGCAGGAGCTGCAGCGCGTAGCGCACGCCGAAGCCGGTGATCTCGGTCGGCACGTGCGCGAGGCCGCCCTTGCACTTCGCCGCGCTGAGATCGACGTGAATCCACGGAATCTTCGCCGGCACGAATTCGTTCAGGAACGTGGCGGCAAGGATGTGGTCGCCGGCGCCGTCGGGCAGGCACTGCGCGATGTCCGCCGTCTCGCTCTTCAGGTCCTCGAGGAATTCCTTGCCGGCCGGGAACGGCCACACGCGCTCGCCGCTCTCGCGGCCGGCGCGCTTCAGCACCGGGTGCAGCTCGGGGCGGTTCGTGAACACTCCGGAATAGCGCGTGGTCACCGCGGTGATGCACGCACCGGTCAAAGTCGCGAAATCCACGATCAGCCGCGGCCGCTCGCGGCTCGCGAGAGCGAGCGTGTCGGCGAGCACCATGCGGCCCTCGGCGTCCGTGTGGATCGTCTGCACGGTCTTGCCGTTCAGGGCCGTCACCACGTCCTGCGACTTGTAGGCCGTCGGCCCGGTACGGTTTTCCGTGATGGCGCACCAGCAGTCCACCTCGTGCGGCCAGCCGAGCGCCGTGAGCGCGAGCAGCGTGCCGACCGCGACGGCGCTGCCGCCCATGTCGATGTGCATGTCCGACATCGACGCGAACGGCTTCAGGTTGGTGCCGCCCGTATCGAAGATGATCCCCTTCCCAACGAGCCCGAGCGCGGGCTGCGGCGCCTTGCTATCGGGTCGATAGCGCAGGCGCACGATGGCCGCGCTGTCGTTGGCGTTGCCCTGTGCCACCGCGAGGAATGCGCCGGCGCCGAGCTTCGCGAGCTCGCGCATGCCGTATTTCCTGAACTGCCAGCCCTGCTGCTTCGCGAGCTCCTCGAGGAGATCGATGTAGGCACGCGCGTCCAGCTTGTTCGGCGGCAGCGCGGTGAGCCAGCGCGCGAGATTGTTGCCGCGTGCCTCGGCGAGGACACGGGAGAGATCGAGCCTGCGCTCGAGGCCGAGCAGGCGCAGGCTGCGGATACGCTGCGGCTCGCGTTTCGACTTGAAATCGGCGAGCGCGAAACCGTGCGCGAGCGCGGCGGACACCAGCCTTTCGGCGATGCCTTCGGCCTGCGATGCATCGAAGCCCAGCACCGCGATCCCGAGCGCCACCGATTTTTCCCCGAGCGCCGGGGCCAGGAGCTTGCGCGCGAAACTTAATTGCTCGAAAGGTTCCGTATCGCTCGCAAGCAGGCCTACGGATACCGCCGTCTGGCGCTCGTTGGCGAGGCGCGTCGTCATCGCGGGCACCGCGCCTTCGCCGGAGCGTTTGAGCAGCGCCTTGAGCTTCGGGCCTTGCGGCAAATCGCGCCATACCGCGGCAGGCGGTGCCGCCGGCAGGCACACGACGAGATGATCGAGTGCGGCCAGCGCGCGGGCCTCCGGAACCCCGGTGACCTGGGTTACCCGGCGCAACCCGTCCGTATATTTGTCGGAAAGCAGAGTTCCCATCAGCATGTGCACCCGCGGGCCTTCCCTTCGGGCTAACCTTCGGGTGTCCGTTAGGCCATAATAAGCAGCTCGACCTTGATCCCGCCGAGCCGAATCCCGGTAAGTGGCCGGAAAGAGCGCTTGCTCTGTTTCGTCCTGCCGATTGCAAGGCACCGGATCGTTTCCGGGCAGCTGCGGAGCGTAGCATGCCACGGGGCGCGGGATGGAAGTGAAAGCCAAGCCAAGCCTGGATGAGCCATGACGGAATACAGACGATTCGACGATATCGATCCGACAGAGACGCGCGAATGGCTGGAGTCGATCGACTCCGTGCTGCAGACGCAGGGTCCCGACCGGGCCCATTTCCTGTTGAACCAGATGATCGATTTCGCGCGACGTTCCGGCGCCTACCTGCCGTACAGCCCGAACACCGCGTACCTCAACACGATCTCCGCCGGCCGCCAGCCCGAGTATCCGGGCGACCGCTCGCTCGAGCGGCGCATCGAGTCGTACATCCGCTGGAATGCCATGGCGATGGTCGTGCAGGCGAACAAGCTGAGCTCCGGCATTGGCGGGCACATCGCAAGTTATGCGTCGTCGGCCACGCTCTACGAGGTGGGTTTCAATCACTTCTGGCGGGCGCCGAGCGAGAAGCACGGCGGCGACATGATCTACATCCAGGGGCATTCCTCGCCCGGCATC
>CAZBGV010000050.1:0-22312 GCA_964491485.1 uncultured Woeseiaceae bacterium
GTCGTGACGCCGCCGTTCAGCACGATCGTGAGCTCCGGGTGCTCGCGCTTCAGCCGGTACACGCGCGGGTAGTCGAGCGGCGGCACACTGCGATTTTCCTTCGGGCTCAGGCCGGCCAAAATCGCCTTGCGCGCGTGCACCACGAAGGTGTCGCAGCCGGCGGCCGCAACGCGCTCGACGAACTCGCACAGGAAGGCGTAGCTGTCCGCGTCGTCGATGCCGATCCGCGTTTTCACGGTGACGGGCACGGCCGTTTCCACGCGCATGGCGCGCACGCACGCGGCCACCGTGTCCGGCTGCGCCATGAGGCACGCGCCGAACGCGCCGTTCTGCACGCGATCGCTCGGGCAGCCGACGTTCACGTTGATTTCGTCGTAACCGAATTCCGCACCGATGCGTGCGGCGGCCGCCATTTCGCGCGGGTCGTTGCCGCCAAGCTGCAGCGCGACCGGATGCTCCGAGGGATCGAAGCCGAGCAGCCGGCGCCGGTCGCCGTGCAGCACGGCCGCCGCCGTCACCATCTCGGTATACAGGCGCGCGCGCGGCGAGAGCAGCCGCAGGAAGTAGCGGCAGTGGCGGTCGGTCCAGCTCATCATCGGGGCGACCGCGAGGATCGGCGATGCGTTCGGTGGGTGCATGGGTCGCCACCATAACCGAGGCGCTGCGCACCCGCCACCACCCGGTGTGGCAGGCGTCGTGTGGCCTCCGGTCAGTTTCCGGCGATCGAGGCGCGGCCGTAGTAGCGGAATTTGCCGGAGGGCTCGCGCGGCACGGTCCGGACGCGCTCGATGTCGACGCCGCAGGCTTCGCCGAAGTGACTGCGCACCAGCCGCTCGAGCGCACGCGCGAGGCGGTGGTCGAAACCGGCGCCGCTTTCGACCAGCACCCGCCAGTGCCGGGCATCCTGCTGGCGAAACAGCACCTGCCCGACGGCGCCGGGCGGCGCTTTCGCGAGGAAGGCCTCCAGCCCTTCGGCCAGCGCCGAGCCGTGCACCAGCGTGCCGTCGGCCGCCGCGAACAGGTCCGCGGCGCGGCTAGCGATGCGCGTGAGCACGGGATGCGGCCGCCCGCAGGCGCAGGGCTCGCCGGAGAGCACGCCGCGATCGCCAATGCGGCAGCGCACGAGCGGCATGGCGCGATTCGTGAGCGAGGTCAGCACGATGTCGCCCTCCTCGCCGGGCGCAACCGGCTCGCCGTCGCGCAGGATCTCGAGGTGCACGACCTCGGCGTGCACGTGCAGCGAGCCCGCCGGGCATTCCGCCGATACGGCGCCCACCTCGGTGCAACCGTACAGGTCGAGCACGTGCGCGCCGAGGTGCCGGCCGATCTCCTCGCGCTGAAACGCATAGACCTGCTCGCCGCCGATCTTGGCCCAGCGGCACAGCGAGCGTGGCGCTTCCGGGTAATGCGCGCGCACGTGCCGCGCCAGCCGCGCCACTGCCGAGGACAATCCCATGAGCACGTCGGGACGCTCCTCGAGCAGCCAGCGCGCCGCCTGGTCGAGGCGCGCTGCATCGAGCTCGCGGGCGTTGAAGACCTGGCTGTTCCTGATCCAGTCGAGGACGGAGTGCCGACCGCCCCAGAGCTTCAAGGTCCGGGCGCCGAGCGGGATGCCGTGCCACAGTGCCGAGCGATATTCCGCCGCCCAGCTCCAGGCCGCCGCCTTCGGGTCGTACGCGACCGCGAGCGGCGCACCGGTGGAAGCGGAGCTCCTGCGGTAAAACGTGCCGAGCGGCTTCGGGTGCGCGAGGAGCTTTCGCCCTGCGTTGCGCAGCACGTCGCGTTCGAGCACCGGCCAGGCCTCGATGCGGCGATGTGCGCCGCGCGCGAGCCTCTCCCGCCACGGGCTCTCCCCATACCATGGGACGGTGGCGCTCGCCCGCTCGAGCGCGGCCGTGAGCCGCGCATCGCAAAGCCGCTGGAAATCGGCCCGGTCGAGCGATTCCCAGGATCGCAGGCGGCGGATGCAGGCGCCCACCGGCCGCCCGCGCAACGCCTGCAAGCCGAGGTACATGGCCTCATGCAGTTGCGGTCCGGCCCCGGCGTCGCTCCCCTCCAAAGCCTCCGAGCTCGATAGCATTGCGCGTTCCTCTCCTCTTTTCGTTCGTCGACGTGCGGCCGCGGCGACCCGCCGGTTGGTGCAAACGTCATGCCAGCCGCAGCGGCGCTGATGCGAGCCGGATCGTGCGCGCCCGGAAGGTCGTTGCGCGCAACGGGCCGCCGTTCCCTCCTCTTCGGCCCGGAACGGCGTTGTAAGGCTTACACCGCCAGCTGAAATTTCTGCGGGCTCGCTCTGCCCCTGCGCGGCACACGCCGCATGGGTCGGCATGCTGCGACAGGTACCGTTCTTGCATGAGCGCGCAACAGGCGCCGCCGCCGCCGGCGGCTTCGAGAAGAATGGGACGCAAGCTGCTGCCTCGGTCCTCCAGGGAAGCTCCGCACGCCGTGCAGGGCTACCCCGCGGACAGGGACGCTCCCGGCTCGCCGGCCGAACGAGGACTGCGAGCGGGAAGCCAGGGCAAAGCTCCGCGTTGCTGCACGAGTGCAGGATGCAGTCGTGCCGGCCTTGCCGGGAACGCGCATTCGAACAGCGACAGGAGAAGCCATGCATCGCACCATCGGCGTCATGGGACGCACGCTCGACCAGGACGATGGACTCGGGGTCTATGCCCAAAATCTGCTTTTCGAGCTCCTGCGGCAGGATGCGTTCAGCCGCTACGTGATCTTCCTCAGCTCGGACAAGTCACGGCACCTGTTCGATTCGTTCGGCAACGCCGAGGTCTGCGTGCTGCGCGCGCGACGCAAGCTCTGGTGGGACCAGGTGCTGGTCGCCCTCGCGGCGCACCGCTACGACGTGGACCTGGTCTTCAATCCGAAATTCTCCATCCCGCTCCTGACGCGGCGCCCCTGCGTGTTCGTGCAGCAGGGGTCCGACTGGTACGTCAACCCGCAGAACTACCCCTGGTGGGACAACCTCTACATCCGTCTCATGCTGCCGCTCTACAGCCGCCGCGCCGCGCGCATGCTGGCGATCTCGCAGTGCACGCTCGACGATCTCAGGCGCTACACGCGCATCGACGTCTCGAACATCGTCGTAAGCGGCGCGGGGGTTGCACCGAACTTCGCGCGGCGGCTTCGCGCGCGCGAGCTCGAGCGATTCCGCAGGGAACGAGGGCTGCCGGAGCGCTTCATCCTGAGCATCGCCCGCGTCCGCCACGGCGCGGACCGGCGCCAGCGCGCCTATCCGGGCGCGAACGTGCCGCGCCTCCTGCGCGGCTGGCAGGGCTACCGCCGTCGCGGCGGCGAGCTGCCACTCGTGCTGGTCGGCGCCGGCGTGGAGGAATTCCTGCATGGCGCAGGTTTCGACGACCGCGACCTCCGCGACGTGCACCTGCCCGGCTTCGTCCCGAACGAGCACATGCACCTCTTCTTCCGCGCCGCGCGCTGCTTCGTCATCGCGACGCTGTGCGAAAGCTTCGGCATCCCGATCCTCGAAGCGTTCACGAGCGGCTGTCCCGCCATCGTGCCCAACACCTGCGCCGCCCCGGAGGTAGCCGGCGGCGCGGCGCGGCTGGTCGATCCGCTCGACGAAGACGACATTGCCGACGCGCTGATCGAGGTCGCAGGCAGCGACGCCGTCTGCGCGCGGCTGCGCCGGCGCGGCCTGGAGCGCGCCCGCGCCCTGAGCTGGGAGGAATGCGCGCGCCGCACGCTGCGGGTCTTCGATTCGCTCGTTGCCGCGCCGGCAGGTGACGGCGCGCAGCGTTTGGAGACGTCCGCCGGCTGAGCTCACCCGGCCCGCCCGTGGCCGGCGGGCGCGCCGCCGTCCGTGCGATACTCTCCTCCTGCGGATTCGCACAGGGGGGACCTCGGATGCGCTCATTTCCGGTCATTCTCGCCGGCCTGCTGGCCGTTGCGTGCTCGCAGGGCCCGTCGCCCGAGCCCGCGGGCGAACATTACGACGTGCTGATCACGAACGGTGTCGTGTACGACGGCAGCGGCGCGCCGGGCCAGCCGCTCGACGTCGCTATTCGCGGCGACCGGATCGCGGTCCTGCTGCCGCCCGGCGGCGACGCCACCGCGGCGCGGGTGGTCGACGCTGCGGGCCATGCGGTCGCCCCCGGGTTCATCAACATGCTGTCCTGGGCCACGGAATCGCTCATCGAGGACGGGCGGGCGATGAGCGATACGACGCAGGGCGTGACGCTCGAGGTATTCGGCGAAGGGTGGTCCATGGGGCCGCTCAACGAGCGGATGAAAGCCGAGGTCGTGGCGCGCCAGGCCGACATCCGCTACGACGTCGAGTGGACCACGCTCGGCGAGTACCTCGATGACCTGGTGCAGCGCGGCATCACGCCGAACGTCGCGTCCTTCGTCGGTGCCACGACCGTGCGCATCCACGAGCTGGGCGAGGCGGACGTGCAGCCGACACCGGAACAGCTCGCGCGCATGCAGGAGCTGGTGCGGGCCGCGATGCGCGAGGGCGCCCTCGGCGTCGGCGCTTCCCTCATCTACCCGCCTGCGTTCTTCGCCTCGACCGACGAGCTCATCGCCTTGTCCGAAGCCGCCGCGGAATACGGCGGCGGGTACATCACGCACATGCGCAGCGAGGCAAACCGCCTGCTCGAAGCGATCGACGAGACGATCGCCATCGGCCGTGCCACCGGGGAGCCCGTCGAGATCTATCACTTCAAGGCGGCCGGGCAGGAGAACTGGCCGAAGATGGCGCAGGCCGTCGAGAGAGTCGAGGCCGCTCGCGCGGACGGCGTCACGATCAGCGCGAACATGTACACCTACACCGCCGGCGCGACCGGCCTCGACGCCTCGCTGCCGCCCTGGGTACAGGACGGCGGGCACGACGCGATGACGGCGCGCCTGCGCGATCCGGAGACACGCGCCCGCATCATCAAGGAGATGCAACGGCCGAGCGACGAATGGGAGAACCTGCGGCTGCTCGCCGGCGGCGCGGACAAGGTGCTGCTGAGCGGCTTCAAGAATGCCGCGCTGAAGCCTTTGACCGGCAAGACTTTGGCCGAAGTCGCAAAACAGCGCGGCGCCCCGGTGGAGGACACGATCATCGACCTGATCCTCGAGGACGACTCCCGGGTCGGCACGGCCTATTTCCTCATGAGCGAGGAGAACGTGGAGCTCGGCCTGAAGCAGCCCTGGGTCAGCCTGGGCTCCGACGCGGAGGGCGCCGCGCCGGAGGGCGTGTTCCTGGCCTCGAGCCCGCACCCGCGGGCGTACGGCAACGTCGCCCGTTTCCTCGGACACTACGTGCGCGAACGCAAGCTGATGCCGCTCGCGGAAGCGATTCATCGGCTGACCGGGCTGCCGGCGGCCAACTGGAAGCTCGAGGATCGCGGCTGCCTGAACCCCGGCTGCTACGCCGACGTGGTGGTGTTCGACCCCGCGACGATCATCGACCACGCGACTTACGACGAGCCGCACCAGTACTCGACCGGTGTCGATTCCGTGTTCGTGAACGGCGTGCAGGTGCTCGACCACGGCAGGCACACGGGCGCGATGCCGGGCCGGGTCGTGCACGGGCCCGGCTGGACCGGACGGCACGAATGAGCCGCCGCTCCATTCGGCGCGACGCGCGCTGGGGGCAGCGACCTCGGGTCCTTCCTCCTGCGCGCGCCCGCCCGCGGGCTTTCCATAATCCGGCAGCGGCGTCGGATCGCTTTACAGGAGCGGTCTGCCGCGGAGCGTCATCCTTTGTCTTTCAACTGCTTGGATCGCTGGCACGATTCTCGCAACCGGCACTCGTGAAGCAGCCGACCCGCCCCGGGCGGAACACAGGGAACAAGGAGAAATGGAATGCGCAAGCTGCTCTCGACGCTCACGGCCGCAGCGGGCTTCATCGCTGCCGGCGCGGCCAATGCGGTAGTCATCACGTACGACTCGGTGCTCGACGGCGACAACGTGCCCGTGTCCGCGGTCGCCGGTGTAACGATCGTCGATTTCAACGACGGTACCTGCGGCTCCTATGCGGCGTGCATGGGCAGCTTCGCCTTCGTGACAGGGGACGCGAGCGGCCTCTACGCCGCGCCGTACATCACGGCAACCCTTCAGGACGATACGACGCCCTACCTGACGGTTCCCGAGAACCTGCAGGAAAGCACGTCGGCGATTTTCGAGCTCGGCACGACCGCCAACTACTTCGGGCTGCTCTGGGGCTCGATCGATTCCTACAATACGATCGAGTTCTGGCTGGGTTACACCCTCGTCGCCTCCTTCACCGGCGATGCCGTCACCAGCCCGAACGCGGCAAACGGCAACCAGACGGCTCCGTCCACCAACACGTACGTCAACTTCTTCGATTTGCCGACCTTCGATTCGGTCATCCTGGCAAGCACGGATTACGCCTTCGAAAGCGACAACCACGCTTACGGGACGGTGCCGGTACCCGAGCCCGGCACGCTCGTTCTGCTCGGCGCCGGCCTGCTCGGCATCGCGCTCGCGCGCCGGCAGCGCGCGCTGCCGGTCCGCATCGGCTCGCCGTCCTGAGGTGATCGACACACCGCCGCGGGTGCGGGACCCGCGGCGGCTGCGCTAGATGGCTTTACCTGCGTTCCCGCCATACCCGCCGCTCCGCGCGACTCGTGCGGGTACAGCACGCGGCCGGGAAGCGCGCCGGTGAGCTTCCCGTTCTCGCGCGCGATGGTCCCGTTCACGACGACGAGATCGAAGCCCTCCGCGTAGCGGTGCGGAGCCGTGTAATCGGCACGCGCGCGCACGGCCTCCGGCGCGAACACGACCAGGTCGGCACGCCGGCCTTCCGCGAGCTCGCCGCGGTCGGGGAGCCCGAGGATGTGCGCCGGCAGCGAGGTCATCTTGCGGACGGCTTCGGCCAGCGTGAGGCGCCGTTCCGCGACGACGTACTGCTCGATCACCTTCGCGAAGGTTCCGTAGCCGCGCGGATGGAACGCGCCCGGGCTGCCGTCGGAGCCGATGGCCACCGTGGGATCCTCGAGCAGCCGCGCCTGCAGCGCCTCGTCCATGACGAAGTAGGCCGCGGACGCGCCCTGCGGCCCGATCGCGTCGATCAGCACGTCCTCGAACGGCTGCTCGCGCTCGAAGGCGACCTCCGCGAGCGTTTGCCCGGTCCACGGCGGCGTGCCGAGCAGCGTCGCCTCCGGGCCGTTGCGCCGCTCGACGCGCGCCACCAGCCAGTCCTCGAGCTCCGCGCGCCGCTCGCTTCTGGCGCGGGCGAAATCGGCTTCCGTCTTCGCCCACACGGGAAACAGGATCGCGATGCCCGTGTAGCTCGCGGTGTACGGATAGAGGTCGGCCGTCACCTCGATGCCGGCGCTGCGCGCACGATCGAGCACGGCAAGGATTTCCTCCGCGCGCGCGGCGCCGTGCCCGTACACGGATTTGATATGCGAGACGTGCACCCGGGCGTGCTCGCCCATCGTGAGAAGCTCACCGAGCGAGCGCTCGAGCGCGTCGTCGTCCTCGTTGCGCAGGTGGCTCATGACCATGCGGTCGCGGCGCCCGACGACGCGCGCAAGCGCCACGAGCTCGCGCCGCGACGCGTTGAGGCCGGGGTTGTACTCGAGCCCGAGGCTCAGCCCGAACGTGACATCGAGCGCCCGGTCGAGCAGGCCCAGCATGCGTGCCGTCTGCTCCGCGGAAGGCTCCGGGTCGCGGCCGATGCCGGCGAGGTCCCGCAGCGTGCCGTGACCCACGAACATGGCGACATTGGGGCCGGTGCCCGCGTGGTCCACGTTGTCGAGCCAGTTCGCGAGGCGCGGCGTATCCGGCGACGAGCCGTCCTGGCCCAGGGTGATGGTCGTGACGCCCATCGCGAGAAAATTCTCGAACGCGGGCGTCGCCCGCGGGTCGCCGTGCGCATGCAGGTCGATGAAGCCCGGCGCCACCACGCGCCCGGCTGCATCGAGACGCCGCTTCGCGCGCCGCGCGAGCTCCGGACCGGCATCGCCGACGAACACGATGCGGTCGCCGGCGACGGCGACGTCGGCGCGCCGCGGCTCGCTGCCCGTGCCGTCGAGCACCGTCCCGTTTTCGATCAGGAGGTCGATCGGTCCTTCGGCCGGCGCGGCGTCCGCCGCGACGGCCGCCGCGACGAGCAGGGGAAGAAACGCGCGCAGCGCCATCAGGCCGTCGCGGGCTCCGGCCCCTCGATGCCTGCGCGACGCTCCTGCCAGTGGCGCCGCGCGAGCAGCGTGTAGATCGCCGGGACCACGAACAGCGTGAACGCCGTGCCGATCGCCATCCCGGTGGCCACCACCAGGCCGATCGAGAAGCGGCTTTCCGCGCCGGCGCCGGTGGCGAGGATGAGCGGCGTCACGCCAAGCACGATGGCGGCCGTCGTCATGAGAATCGGCCGCAGCCGGATGGACGCCGCGGCCTCGATCGCGGCACGCCGGTCGAGTCCCTGCTCGAGCTGCAGCTTGTTCGCGAACTCCACCATCAGGATGCCGTGCTTCGAGATCAGCCCGATCAACGTCACGAGGCCGATCTGCGTGAAGATATTCACGGTCGCGAGCCCGAGCGTGAGCGGGATCAGGGCGCCGCAGACCGACATCGGCACGGCCACGAGGATGATCAGCGGATCGCGGAAGCTTTCGAACTGCGCAGCCAGCACGAGATAGATGACGATCAGTGCGAACAGGAAGGTGAACAGCAGCGCGCTGCCCTCCTCCACGTACTGGCGCGACTCACCGGCATAGTTGATGCTGTAGCCCTGCGGCAGTATCTCTTCCGCTTTGGCCTGCAGGAACGCCAGGGCGTCCCCGAGAGAGACGCCGGGCACCATCACGCCCTGGATGTCTGCCGAATTGAGCTGCTGGAACTGCGTGAGCCGGTTCGGCTGCACCTCGCTGGTCAGCCGGACGACCGTCGACAGCGGCACCATCTGGCCGTCGGCAGCGCGAATGTAGTATTCGTTGAGCTGGCTGCCGTCGCGCCGGAAGCGGTCCGCCACCTGCGGGATGACCTCGTACGCCCGCCCCTGCAGGTTGAAGCGGTTGACGAAGCCGCCCCCGAGCAGCGTTGCCAGCGAGCGGCCGATGTCCATCATGTTGATACCGAGGTCGGCAGCCTTGTTGCGATCGATGCCCACCTGGAGCTGCGGCTGGTCGAACGTCAGGTTCGTGTCGACGAAGATGAACAGCCCGCTCTCCTGCGCGGCCTGCAACAGCTGTTGCGTGTACTCGTAAAGCTCCGCGTAGGGCTGGGTCGTGTTGACGACGAAATCGACCGGCAGCCCTGAGGAACCCGGCAGCGACGGAAAGTTGATGGCGACCGCTTCGAGCCCGGCGATGTTCGCGAGCTTCTCCTGCACCAGCGGCTGGATGTCCACCTGCGAGCGCTCGCGGTCGGCCCACGGCTCGAGGATCATGCCGGCGATCAGGTTGTTCACCGTCCCCATGCCGTTGATCATGAAGTACTGGTCCATCTCCGGGAAGCTCTTCAGCGCCGTATCGATTTCCTGCGCGTAGCGCTCCATGAAAGCGTGGGTGGCATTCTGCGGGCCGGTCGCCGAGATGAAGATGAAGCCCTGGTCCTCGGTCGGCGCGAGCTCTTTCTGCGAAAGGGTATACAGGAAGAAGCAGCTCACGAGCACGAACGCGGCGACGACGAGGACCACGGGCCGCGTCTCGAGGGCCCCGTGCAACCGGCGCTGGTACCAGCCCTTCAGCCGCTCGAACGCGTGGTCCAGCCGCTTTGCCAGGCGGCTTTCCTCCTCAATGGGCCTGAGCAGCCGCGAGCACATCATCGGCGAGAGCGTGAGCGCAACGATGCCGGAAATGACGACGGAGGCCGCGAGCGTGAACGCGAACTCCTGGAACAGATTGCCCGTAAGCCCGCCGAGGAAGCCGATGGGCGCGTACACGGCAGCGAGCGTGATCGACATGGCGATGACCGGCCCGGCGATCTCCCGCGCGCCCTGCAACGCGGCGTCGAAGGGCCGCAACCCCTCCTCGATGTGGCGATGGATGTTCTCGACCACCACGATGGCGTCATCGACCACGAGCCCGATTGCGAGCACCATGGCGAGCAGCGTCAGCACGTTGATCGAGTAGCCGAGCATCAGCATGATGAACATCGCACCGATCAGCGACAGCGGAATCGTCACGACCGGTATGACCACGGCCCGCAGCGCGCCCAGGAACAGGAAGATCACCGCGATGACGATGAGCGCCGCTTCCACCACGGTCTTGATGACCTCGTCCACCGAGCTCTCGATGTACTCGGTGCCGTCGTAGACCACCTGCCCCTCGAGGCCGGGCGGCAGGTTCTCGACGACGTGCTGCATTTGCGCGTGCACGCGCGCGGCGGCGTCCAGCGGGTTCGCTCCCGGCACCGGGCTGATGCCGATGTACACGGCGCGCTGGCCGGTGAACAGCACCGAGGTGTCGTAGGACTCCGAGCCGAGCTCGACGTCGGCGACGTCGCGAATGCGGATCAGCGTGCCGTCGTCCTCCCGCAGCACGATGTCCGCGAAACCCTCGGGGTCGTGCAGGTCCGTTGCCGCCGCGATGTTGACGGAGACATTCTCGCCCTTCGTCTCGCCGACCGCAGCGAGATAGTTGTTGGCTTCGAGCGCGTTCGCCACGTCGACGGCGGTGACGTCGCGTGCCGCCATGCGCGCGGGATCGAGCCAGATGCGCATCGCAAACGTGCGGGCGCCGAGCACGTCGGCGCTGGCCACGCCCTCGAGCGTCTGCAGCTGCGGCTGGACGACGCGCACGAGGTAGTCCGTGATCTGCTCGTCCGTCATCGCGCCCTGGCTGTAGAAGCCGATGTACATCAGCGCGGCGCCCATGGTCTGGCCCATCTGGATCACCGGCGCTTCGGCGGACGGCGGCAGCTCGTTCCGTACCTCCGCCACCTTCGCCTGGATCTCGGTGAAGGCCTGGTAGCGGTCGTAGTTGAGCTCCAGGTTGACGGTGATGGTGCTGTAGCTCTGGCGGCTCTCGGACGTGATGTAGTCGATACCCTCGACCGAGGCGACGGCGCGCTGGATGGGCGACGTGATGAAGCCCTGGATCAGGTCCGCATTCGCACCCGGATAGAACGTCGTGATGATGATCTGCGTCTGCTCGATTTCCGGGAACTGGCGCAGCTCGAGCTCCTGCCAGCTGCGCAGGCCGAGCAGCAGGATCAGCAGGCTGACGACGGACGCCAGCACCGGGCGGCGGATGAAGAGATCGGTGAATCTCATTCGGTTTCAGTGAGCAGGGCGACTTCGTTGTTGACGTTCACCGCCATGCCGTCGTGCAGCTTCTGGGCGCCGGCCGTCACGACCTCGTCTCCGGGCCGGATACCCTCGACGACCGCGACCAGCTCGCCGTTGGACTTCCCGACCCGCACGAACTTCTGCCGGGCCACGAGTGCCGGCCCGTCCCCGCCGGCGGCCTTTCCTTTCTCGACGACGAACACGGCGTCGCCGTGCAGCGAGTAGCTGATGGCCGTCTTCGGCACCGCCACGACGGGCTGCATGTCGCCGGCGAGCACCCTGATGTCCGCGAACATGCCGGGCCGCAGCCGGTGCTCCGGGTTGTCGATCACGGCCTGCACCGCGAAGTTGTGCGAGGTCGGATCGATCTTGACCGACGCCGCTTTGAGCGTGCCGGAGAAGATTTGTCCCGGCCAGGCCGATACCTGCACGTTGACTTGCTGGCCGGGCGCGACGTCGTCGACGAATTCCTCCGGCAGGGTGAAATCGACGTGCAGCTGGTCCAGCGCCTGCAGCGTCACGATGGGCGTGCCGGCGGGCAGGAACTCGCCGAGGTTCACCTGGCGGATGCCGAGCGTGCCGTCGAACGGCGCGCGGACCTGCTTCTTGGCGATGGTCGCTTTCAACGACGCAACCGAGGATTGCATCTGCTCGAACTGGCTCGTCGCACGGTCGAGATCCTCCTCGGCGGCGAGCGAGCGGCCGATGAGCTCGCGCGTGCGCGACACGTTGAGCTCCGCGAGCTTCATCTGCGCGACGAGGCCCGGCAGCTGCGCCTGCTCGATGGAGTCGTCGAGCTGCACCAGCAGGTCGCCCCTGGCCACGGGGTCGCCCGATGCGAACGCGATCTCGCTCACGGTGCCCTCGACTTCGTTGCTCACGTCGACGCCGCGCACGGCGGACAGCTGGCCGACCGCCCGGACCTGCGGCTGCCACGCCTGGCGCTCCGCGGTCGCGGTGGAGACCGTCGCCGGCGGCGGCTCGAAGTTGGCGAAGTACTGGTGCATGAAGTACTTGCCCACCGCATTCCAGCCGAACACCAGACCGAAGACGACGATCAGGAGCCCGATGGTCACTGCCATGCGTAGTTTCATGTTCGATTTCCTGGTCAGGCCGCATCGCCCGGCGGGCCACGCGCGTCGCAGATCAGCGACCGCGGAGCAGAGAATCGCTCGAACCGCGCGGGCAGGACGAATGTCACTGAATCGCCCGCCACCGTACGGAGCACGTGCTCCCGCGCTCAACGCGCGCTCACCGGGATCGGGATGGGAACTTGCCGGCTGCGACCGGCAGCGCGCGTATATTACCGCGTGCGCTGTTGGCGGTCGACAGGGACGCCCCGCGGCCGGGACGAGCGAGGACGCGAGCGCCGTCCGCGCGCGCTGTCAGCCTGCGCGGCCGGGCGTGTCGAGGCAGGCATCCACGAGCTGCTCGAAGGCGTGACCGCCGCGCATCGGGTCCGCGCAGGGCAGCCCCATGCGTTCGCTCTCCGTCGCGATGAGCGCCGCGGCGGCGGCCGCATCGAGCGCGGCCGTGTTGAGCGCGACGCCGGCGCAGCGCACGGCCGGATTGGTGCGGCGGCCGAGGCGCAGCGTGAGATCGATCGTCTCCTCCACGCTCATCAGCGGATAGTGCGGCAGCCCGAGCGTGGTGCGCCTGCCGGGCTCGTGGCAGACGACCACGACGTCCGGCTGGCTGCCGTGCAGGAGGGCAAGCGATACGCCTGCGTACGCGGGATGCACGAGCGAACCCTGCCCTTCGATCACGTCCCAGTGATCGGGCGCCGCGTCGGGGCTCAGGAGCTCGGCGGCGCCGGCGGCGAAATCCGCGACGACGGCATCGATCGGTATGCCGCCGCCGGCGATGAGGATGCCGGTCTGCCCCGTGGCGCGAAAATCGGTGGCGACGCCGCGCGCGCGGAACGCGCGTGCGAGCGCGAGCGCGGTGTACTTCTTGCCGAGCGCGCAGTCGGTGCCGACGGTCAAGAGCCGCCGGCCGGAGCGCTTCCGCCCCGTCGCCGTGGGAATGCCGCGCGGCGGCCGGCGCACGTCGATCAGCCGGCGCCCCCCGCGTTCCGCCGCCGCCCGCACGGCCGGCAGCTCGGCGAGCGGCACGTGCATCCCGCTGACGAGGTCGAGGCCGGCGTCCAGCGCCTCGACGAGCAGGGGTACCCAGCTCTCCGGGATGCGCCCGCCCGCGTTCGCGACACCGATGACGAGCGAGCGGGCGCCCTGCGCGCGCGCCTCCGCGGGATGCAGGAACGGCAGGCCCGTGGTCACGACGGCGCCCGGGCAGGCGTACTCGCCGACGCACTGGTCGCGCGCCCAGTCGCGCAGGCCGAAAGCGGTCTTCGCATTGGCGGCGTTCGGCACGTCGCCGAGGAACAGGAGGTAAGGCTGCGGCAGCGCGAACGGCGGCGGCGGTGCGGCGATCTCGGGAATGGCGTTCAAGGTCGGGAAATCTCGCGGATCCGGTGAGGGGCGGGGTTCGCCCCGCCGCCATCCTGCCGCCGCCCGCGTGCCGGCGCAATACGGGCGCGCGGTCAGAATCCGAACACCGGGCCGGCGAGCAGGCGGACGACGCCGACGATTACGAGCACCCCGAGGACGTCCAGCCAGGCGCCGGCGCGCAGCATTTCGCCGACGCTGATGCGTCCGCTCGCGAACACGATGGCATTTGGCGGCGTCGCGACCGGCAGCATGAAGCCGAAGCTCGCGGCGAGCGCGGCGGGGATCGCGAGGGCGAGCGGATCCTCCCCCACGCTCAGCGCGAGCGCCGCGACCACCGGCAGGAAAGTGGCGGCGGTCGCCGTATTGCTTGCGAGCTCGGAGAAGGCCGTGATCAGCAGCACGATGACCGCCACGAGGATGAGCGTCGGCCAGGCGTCCAGGGCCGTGAGCTGCCCGCCGAGCCAGTCGGCCAGCCCGGAATTCGCGATCGCCGCGGCGAGGCTCAGGCCGCCGCCGAAGAGCAGGAGCACGCCCCAGGGCAGGCGCTCGGCGTGCGCCCAGTCGAGCAGGCGCTCGCCGCGTGCGCGCCCGGTCGGCACGAGGAACAGCGCGAGCGCGCCCGCCATGGCGATGCCGGTGTCCGAGAGGAGGCCGGCCGGCAGCCCTTTTTCGAGCAGCGGCCGCGTGATCCAGAGGAGCGCCGTGGCGCCGAAGACGAGCGCCGTGCGCTTTTCCGCAACGGACGCCGGGCCGAGCTCCGCGAGCGCCTCGCGCACCGCGGCATGCGCGCCGCGTACCGGCGCCCGCGAGATCCGGTAGCGCACGCGCGTGAGCAGCACCCACGTGATCACGAGCATGGCGGCCGCGATCGGCACACCGATCAGCATCCAGCGGCCGAAGCCGATCTCGACGCCGTGATGATCGAGCATGTAACCCGCGAACAGCGCGTTGGGCGGCGTGCCGACGAGGGTTGCGACCCCGCCGATGCTGGCGCCGTAGGCCACGGCGAGCAGCAGCGCGGCGGCGAAATTCTTGTGCCTGGCCGCGATCTCGCCGTTGCCGTCACGCGGGACGATCGACAGTGCCACGGGCAGCATCATCAGCGCGGTCGCCGTGTTGCTCACCCACATGCTGACCGCGGCGGTGGCCAGCATCACGCCGGCCACCTGCAGGTCCTCGCGCGCGCCGATCGCGGCCAGCAGCAGGAGCGCCAACCGGCGGTGCAGGTTCCAGCGCTCGATCGCGAGGGCGATCAGGAACCCGCCCATGAAGAGGAAGATGAGCGGATTCGCATACGGCGCGGCGGCGGCGTCTACCGGGGCGACGCCGAGGGCCGGGAACAGCACCAGCGGCAGGAGCGCGGTCGCCGCGAGCGGCAGCGCTTCCGTCATCCAGAGGATCGCCATCAGCACGACCAGCGCGGCCACCCGCCAGCCGGCGGGCGACAGCCCTTCGGGCGCGGGCAGCACGAGCAGCACGCCGAAGGCGAGGACCGCGGCGGCGAGCGCCACCGCCCGGCGGCGGGCAGCGCGAAGGGCGTCGGAAGCTTGGTTCAAGACGGCCGTTGTTCTCTTTATCGACGGCCCGCAACGCTAGCAAAACCGCCCGCCCCCGCACAAACCTCAAACCCGCGGCTGCCGCACCGCGTGCCGCCCGGCCCGAACACCACACCACACGCGCCCGAAACGGAGCCACATGAAACCAATGCGCCCCTGTTCCCACGGCACGACCGCACCCAGGCCCGTAGGAGCCCGCCACGCGGGCGACCGAACGCAGGCACGTGCAAGGAACGAAGCCACGTTCGCCCTTCAGCATCGTTCACGCACGGCACCCTCTCAAACAGGGCTGCGCCGCGGCCGGGGGAGTCCCTCTCGGCGGCGTGCGAGGCAGAAGCCATCGTAGCTGCGTTCGGTCGCCCGCATGGCGGGCTCCTACAGGGGGCGCGGGGCACGTTCGGTCGCCCGCATGGCGGGCTGCGCGCCAGCCACCGCCGCCGACGTGCTGATGCCCGTGGCCGGGACGATGTCGCGGGGGCGTCAGTGGCGCAAGGCGGCGGGCATCGGGCGGCGGCCGCCGGGGCGCGACGGCATGGAACCCGACGCCAGTTCGCTGACCGGCGGATGGATCGCGATCGGTGTGTCGAGCGTGCGCTTCTGCGGCTGCACGATGTCGCGCAGGCAGTTCCTGAGCCAGACATCGGTCGTGTTCTTTTTCACGAGCGAGCGCAGCCGCGACATGCGATAGGCGCGCTCGGCAGGCGACATGGTCAGCGCCTGGATGATGCCGTTGATGATGCTTTCCTTGCGCTTGCTGTTGACGTTCACGACGAACTCGCCGAGGTACGTCGAGGCGCCGGCCTGGTAGGAAAGCACCACGGCGCCGTCACCGTCGCCGCGCGCGGCGCAATACTCCGAAGCGATCAGGTTCATGCCGTCCTTGGAAGGCGTGACGAGGGCGACGTCGGCCGCGAGGTAGTGCGCAGTGAGCTCGTCCTGGTCCAGCGCGTCGGTGCGGTAGATGATCGGCCTCCAGTTGTCGCGGCCGAATTCCCGGTTCACCGCCTTCACCGCGTTCTCGAGGCGCTCGCGGTACTCGCGGTATTCCGGCACGCCGAGCCGCGAAGGTACGGCCACCTGCAGGAACGTGACGACGCCGCGCGCCTGCGGCATGCGCGCGAAGAACGTCCGGATGGCCTCGACGCGCTCGAACAGGCCTTTCGTGTAGTCGATCCGGTCGACGGAAAGCACGACGCGGCTGGATGCGGCTTCCTTGCGGATCTGCTCCGCGCGCTTTTTGACGCGCTGCTCGGCGGCGAGCCGCTCGAACTGCTCGACGTCGAGGCCGATCGGTCGCACGCCCACCGTCGTCCGGTGTTCCCGGTAGCTCACCACGCCTTCCTCGCTGCTCTCGTCGCAGTCGAGCAGCTCGCGGCAGCACTCGAGGAAGTTGTTGGCGTATTCGGGAGTGTGAAAGCCGATCGAGTCCGCGCCGAGCATGCCGATGAGCAGGCGCCGGTGCCACGGGAAGGCGCTCAGGATGCGTGCGTTCGGGAACGGCACGTGGTGGAAGTAGCCGATGGGTTGCAGGTCGCCCAGCTGGCGCCGCAGGGCCGCGGGCACGAGCATCAGGTGATAGTCGTGGATCCAGACGACGTCGCCGGGAGCGGCCTGTCCGGCGATGACGTCGGCGAAACGATAGTTCACGTCACGATAGCGATGCCAGTAATCGAGCCTGGGCGTGACGTAGCGCAGGTTGGTGTGACAAAGGGGCCACAACGCGCGATTGCAGAAGCCGTTGTAGTAGCCCTTGATCTCTTCCTTGTCGAGTCCGATCTGGACCAGCGGGAACGGGCAATCGGGACCCCTGAGCTCCTTGATCACCGTGCCGTGGCCGTGAACGATGGGAACGGGGTTCCAGGAAACCCACAGTCCTTCGCAACGCTCGAGAACCGGGTTGAGCGCGGAGGCCAGCCCCCCCATCGACAGTTCGTATTTCCGCTCCTTCCCGTTGCGTCCGGTGATTACCTTGAATGGCTCACGATTGCTCGCGAGGATCAAGCGCCGCCCGCCGAGTCCGGCGTCATGCGATCCTGTCGTTCCGTCCTTCATGTAATTTGCTTCCCGTCGAGCAGGGGGGAGTCCTGCACCGCGGAGCGGGTGCAAGTTGCATGCCAGAAGGAAAACACTGGCTGCAGCGAAAGATGCCGTGCCCCCGGCTCCGATCACACGGCAACTTCGACTCGCGACCGGCAAAATTTACAAACGCCGCTGCCGCGCCCGCGATGCTCCAAAGCGAAGGCTGGCATAGACCTTGCAAAATTTCTGCTGTCGCCACTCGCCGACGCACTGTCGCCACGCGACGACTCTCACGGGTCGAACGCGACCACTAAACGAACGCAAGGAAACGCAGCGATGGCAGCACGCCCCCTGTGGAGCGGTCAGCTCCGTCTCTCCCTGGTCTCGATGGCCGTGGATCTTTATTCCGCGACGCGTTCGGGCGCGCGCATCAGTTTTCGCCAGATACACGAGCCGAGCGGCAAGCGGATCCGCTACGAGAAGGTCGTGCCGGGCATCGGGCCGGTCGACAAGGACGAGATCATGAAAGGGTACGAGATCGAGAAGGACCGATACGTGCTGCTCGACCAGGCAGAGATCGACGCCGTCAAGCTCGAGTCGAAGCGCACTTTCGAGCTCGTGCAGTTCGTCGATGCGTGCGAGATCGCCCCGCTCTATTTCGACAAGCCTTATTACCTCGTGCCCGCCGACGAGCTCGCGGAGGATGCCTATCGCGTGATCCGCGAGGCATTGCGCACGGCCGGAAAAACCGGTCTCGGCCAGATCACGCTGCGCGGCCGCGAGTACATCGCCGCGGTGCGCGACTGCGGCGACGGACTGCTGCTGGAGACACTCCACTACCCCGACGAGATCCGCAAGGCCGATCCGCTATTCGCCGGCATCGGCGAAGAGAAAGTCCAGGACGACCTGCTGGACGTGGCCACGGCCCTGATCGACAAGAAGACGGCCCCGTTCGACGCCGGAGCATTCGAGGACAACTACACGATCGCGATGCGCGAGCTCATCGAGCGCAAGCGCAAGACCGGCAAGAAGATCACCGAGGAGGAAGACGAGCAGCGCCCGCGCACCGAAGACAACGTCATCGATCTCATGGCCGCGCTGAAGCGCAGTCTCGAGGGCACGGCGGCAGCGAAGGAAGGCGGCAAGAAGCCGGCGAAATCGCGACGCAAGTCGTCGGGCAAGTCCGCCGGCCGCAAGAAGAAGCGGGCTTGAGGGTTCGCGGGGCGGACAGCGGCCCATGGCGCGCAGGAACCGGCTCACCGAGTACGCCGAGAAGCGCGACTTCACGAAAACCCCGGAGCCGCCGCCGCAAGGCGGGCAGACGCGCCGCGCGCGCCGCCGGCTCGGGTTCTTCGTGCAGAAGCACGACGCGCGCCGGCTGCACTACGACCTGCGCCTCGAATGGGGCGGCGTCCTCCTGAGCTGGGCCGTCACGAAGGGCCCCAGCCCGGACCCCGGCGAGCGGCGGCTCGCCGTGCGCACCGAAGATCACCCGCTGTCGTACGCGGAGTTCGAAGGCACCATCCCGAAGGGTGAATACGGCGGCGGCACGGTGATGCTGTGGGACCGCGGCACCTGGGAGCCGCGGGACGATCCCGAGCGCGGGCTGGCCGAGGGCAAATTGCGCTTCACGGCACACGGCGAGCGCATGCAAGGCGGCTGGGTCCTCGTACGCATGCGCGGCCGGGCGAAGGAGAAGCGCGAGAACTGGCTGTTGATCAAGGAACGCGACGATGCAGCGAACGAGGACGCGGACGCCCTGACCCGCCGGTTCACGGACAGCATCGCAACCGGACGCAGCATGCCGCAGATTGCCGCCGCAGAGGCGGACGCGAGTCGACCGCGCAAGCAAAAACCACGGCAGCGTGCCCGGCGGGCCGCCGGCGAGCCGCCCGCCTTCTCTCCGCCGCAGCTCGCAACCCTGGCGGACGAGCCTCCGGCCGGCGACGACTGGGTGCACGAGGTGAAGTTCGACGGCTACCGCTGCCTCGCCGCCGTCGGCGGCCGAAAATGCGTCTGCTATACGCGCTCCGGGCTCGACTGGACGGACAAGTTCCGGCGCGTCGCGGACGCGCTCGCCGAGCTCGATTGCACGAGCGCGCTCATCGACGGCGAAATCGTCGCGCCGGCGTCCGGCGGCGGCTCGCCGTTTTCGGCACTCCAGGCGGCCTTGTCGGCAGGACGGCCGACGGAGTACTACGCCTTCGACCTGCTCGAGCACGACGGCGAGGACCTGCGGCGCCGGCCCCTCCTCGACCGCAAGCGCGCGCTCCGCACGCTGCTCGAGACGCTGCCCGACGATCGCATCGTGCATTTCAGCGACCACGTGCAGGGACACGGGCCGCGCGTCCTCGAGGAGATGTGCAAGGGCGGGCACGAGGGCATCGTTTCCAAGCGCGCCGATGCACCGTACAGCGGCCGGCGCACCCGCGCATGGCTCAAGATCAAGTGCCGAAACCGGCAGGAGTTCGTCATCGGCGGCTACAAGCCGTCCGACAAGCGCGGCCGGCCGTTTTCTTCGCTCCTGCTCGGCACCTATGAGGGCGATCGGCTCGTGTATCGCGGCAAGGTCGGAACCGGTTACTCGGAAGAGGTGATGCGCGACCTCGCGCGACGCCTGCAGAAGCTGGAGCGCAAGACGTCGCCCTTCGCGCGCGTGGAAGACCCCTCCGCGCGCAAGGCCGTGTGGGTGACCCCGCAGCTGGTAGCCGAGATCGATTACAGTGAGCTCACGGAAGGCGGTCACATCCGCCACGGCTCGTTCCTGGGGCTGCGTGAGGACAAGCGCCCCGAGGAGGTCACGATGGAAACGCCTGCCCGCGCCACGACCGGACTTCCCGACACAGTGCACGGGGTGCGCCTCACGAACCCCGATCGCGTGCTGTACGACGCGCAGGGCGTCACCAAGGCCGACCTCGTCCGCTATTACGACGCGGTGGCGCCGCGCATGCTGCCGTACATCGAGCGGCGTGCCCTGTCGCTGGTGCGCTGCCCGAAAGGCACCGGCGAGAAGTGCTTTTTCCAGAAGCACGCGTCGCAGGGCTTTCCTGCGGAGCTGAAAAGCGTGCCGATACGGGAGAGCTCCGGCAAAGCCGAGGACTACCTTTATATCGAAGACGTCGCGGGGCTGATCGCGGGCGTGCAGATGGGAACGCTCGAGTTCCACATCTGGGGATCGCGCATCGACAAGCTGGAGCATCCGGACCGCCTGGTGTTCGACCTCGATCCCGACGAGGGCCTCACTTTCGAAGTCGTGCGCCTCGCTGCCGCGGTGGTGCGCGACCGGCTGGAGAAACTCGGGCTCGAAAGCCTGCCTCTCGTGACCGGCGGCAAGGGCGTGCACGTGGTCGCGCCGCTGCGGCGGACCGCCGAGTGGGAGCGCGCCAAGGCGTTTGCGCGCGGTTTCGCGCAGCAGGCCGCGAGCGATCATCCGGACGTGTTCACCGCGACGATGGCCAAAAAGCACCGCACGGGGAAGATCTTCCTCGATTGGATGCGCAACGAGCGGGGCTCGACCGCCATCGCACCGTGGTCGACACGCGCCAGGCCCAATGCGCCGGTGGCCATGCCCGTGAGCTGGGCAGAGCTCGCCCATCTCGAAGCGGCCAATGCTTTCGATATCGAGGCCGCGGTCGTGCGCATGGCGCGCGCGGACCCCTGGGCCTCCTACGACGGCATCCGCCAGTCCGTCACGAAGGCGATGGAACGCGCCGTGTCCTCCTGACCCGCGATTTCGACCCGCAGGAGCCCGCCGTGCGGGCGAATCCGCGATCGCATCGCCCGCATGGCGGGCTCCTGCGGAGGGAATCAATGCCCGCCTCAGCCGTGCTTGCGCCGCCAGTCGCCGTTCTGCTTCTCGTATTTCTGTTTCACCGCGGCCCAGGCGACGCGATGCGCCGTTTCCTCGCGCGAGGCGTCCCCGCGGCGCTCGTCGGGATCGGCGTATTCGTCCCACGCGCTGTTGAACGCTTCGCGATAGATGTCCTGGGCGTGTTTCGGCAGGTTGTCTTTCACGCTGTCCGGCAATTCCCGGTTGCTGCGGTACGGCATGCGCGATCTCCCGTGCAGACTTCCGGTCCGCGCCATGCAAGCCGCGTTCCATCCGGCCGCCGCGAAGCTCCGCGCAATTCTTACCGGCAATTGCCCGGCCGCCATGGAACGGCCGCGCCCGGGCCGCGGCCGCCGCACCGTTCGCATGAGCGTGCGCGGTGGCACAAACCTTGCTCCCGACTCCCATTCGTATCGTTCAGCCACTGAAGACCGAGGGACCATCATGGTGCAGAGACTCAAGCAGAAAAGAATCGCCTTTCTCGCCACCGACGGCGTGGAGCAGGTCGAGCTCGTCAAGCCCTGGGAAGCGATGCAGTCGGCCGGAGCCCAGGTCGAGCTGATCTCGCTCGACTCCGGCGACATCCAGGCGTTCAATCATCTCGACAAGGGAGAAACGTTCGAAGTCGATCGCTCCATCGACCAGGCGGACGCCGCGGACTACGACGGACTTTGCCTGCCGGGCGGAGTCGCGAACCCGGATGCCATGCGCGTGGACGAGCGGGCAGTCGAGTTCGTACGCAGCTTCTTCGAGCAGCAGAAGCCGGTGGCGGCGATCTGCCATGCACCGTGGATGCTGATCGAAGCCGGCGTGGTCAAAGGCCGCACACTGACCTCGTGGCCGAGCCTGAAAACCGACATAGAGAACGCCGGCGGCCACTGGGTCGACCAGGAGGTGTGCGTCGACAACGGCCTCGTCACCAGCCGCAAACCCGCAGACCTCGACGCCTTCTGCGCCAAGGCCGTGGAAGAATTCGCCGAGGGCCGGCACCAGCGCGTCGCGTGAGGGCAGCGGCGCGCGGGGCAAGCCGCGCCGATGTCGCCGCGGTCGCTCGCGTGGCGGGCTCCTACCGACGGGAGGATTTGCGCTCCGCGAACAAGTACCGCACGACGCGCAGCAGGATGAGCGTCAGCGCAGTGATCGCCACCGCCACGAGGATCTGACCGAGCGCCACGGAAATGCCGATGGCCGCGACCAGCAGGAGCGATGCGGCCGTGGTCAGCCCTTCCACGTGCTCGTGCGG
>CAZBGV010000051.1:0-21878 GCA_964491485.1 uncultured Woeseiaceae bacterium
TCTACGAGGAGTTCAAGGGCACGGGCAACATGGAGATCCACCTGGATCGCCGCATTGCGGAGAAACGCGTGTTCCCGGCCATCAACATCAACCGCTCGGGCACGCGCAAGGAAGAGCTGCTGACGCAGCCGGACGAGCTGCAGAAGATGTGGGTGCTGCGCAAGGTCCTGCACCCCATGGACGAGCTCGCCGCCGTCGAGTTCCTCCTGAACAAGCTGCAGGACACGAAGACCAACGCCGAGTTCTTCGAAGCGATGAAGCGCTGACCCGCCCCCCGCGGGTCCGCCACTCCCGTACGCGCATCGCGCGCCCGCTCTCGTTGGGCCATGTGCCCGCGTTCGGTCGCGCGCATGGCGCGCTCCTACGGCGCAAACACCGCGACCAGCGCAAAACAACGCGCCAACGCAAACACAGCGAGCAACGCAAACGGTGCGAGCCACGGAACCAGGGCAGCACCGGTGGCGGCGGGGTGCCTTTGGGGGAAATAAAGCGGACCGAGGACGTTGCGGAGCAGCCAGCGCCTAACTAACCGCCTCCCAACAGCTTCGGCTGCTCCGCAACGTCCGCATGGGAGCCATTCCCCCAAAGGCACCCCGCCGTCGCCGGTGCTGCCGAACCCGCAGCAACGCGCAACAGTCCGTCGCCGGTGCTGCCGAACCCGCAGCAACGCGCAACAGTCCGTGCCCGGTGCTGCCGAGCCGGCACGCAAGTGGCGGTTGGCTACAGCAGCTGCCAGCGGTGGAGGGGGACGGCGGTGCCCTGCGGGAAGTGCGAGCGGTCGCGGGCGAGCTCGACGTAGCCGTGCGTGCCGCCTAACGCAGCGAAATCGCCGGAGGTGTTGGTCGGCACCGGCGTCGCGCGCAGCGTCGCGTCCTCGCCGCAGGCGAGCCGCACGGGCAGGAACGCGGTGAGATCCGCCTTGAAGGTCACGTCGTCTGTGAGCCGGGCGCATTCGCCGGTCGGTGTGGAGCGCCCGCTCGCGTGAAACAGCGCCGGCAGGACGTAATGCCGGCAGCAGACGAGCGTGGATACCGGATTGCCGGGCAGTGCGAACACGGCCTGCCCGCGCGGCCCGATGCCGAACCACATCGGCTTGCCGGGCCGTTGCGCGATCTTGTGGAACACCCGCTCCACGCCCAGCGCGTCCAGCACGCCGGGCACGAAGTCGGCCTTGCCCATCGACACGCCGCCGGAGAGGACGAGCACGGAGGCCGCATCGAGATGCCGGGCGAGGCGTTCGCGGAGCAGGGCGGGCTCGTCGGCGAGCGCTTCGTGCGCGCAATCCTCGAACCCGTGCTGTTGCAGCATGGCGAGCACCGCGGGTCCGTTGGACGAGCGTACCTGGTGCGCTGCGATCGGCCGGCCGGCCGGGACGAGCTCGGAGCCGGTGGAGATGACGCGAATGACGGGCAGGCGGGCGGCTTGCACGGCGGTCACGCCGCAGGACGCGATGATCGCGACCTCCGCCGGCGCGACGACGACGCCGGGTGCGAGGAGCTCCGTGCCCGCCCGGTGATCTGAGCCTTGCGGGTGGATGTGCTGGCGGCGCTCGGCCGCGTAGCCGTCCTCGATTTCGGCGACGCCGCCTGCAACCGCGATTCGCTCGACCGGCACGACGCAGTCCGCGTGCGCCGGCAGCACGGCGCCGGTCATCACCTCGAGGCATTGAGCCGGATCGTCGAGCACCCGCGGCGGCTCGCCCGCGTGCTGGCGCGCGGCGATCGTGAAGCGCCGCTCCCCGCGTGCGAACGCGTCATACGCAATCGCGATGCCGTCCATGGTGACCCGGTCGAACGGCGGCTGGTCGCGCTCGGCGCTCACGGCCTGCCGCAGCACCCGGCCGGTGGCACGCGCGAGCGGCACGGTTTCCGTATCGAAAGGACGCATCGCGTCCCTGATCGCGGCAAGCGCGGCAGCCGGGGTCAGCACGAGCGCTCCCCGCGCTCGCGCGCGATCGCGCGATAGCCGATGTCGCTGCGCCAGAACGCGCCGGGCCACCGAATGCGGCGCACGCCGGCATACGCCTTGTCCGCGGCCGCGCTCACGGTGTCGCCGAGGCCCACGACGCAGAGCACGCGCCCGCCGGTCGTCACGACTTCACCGTCGGCTTGCGCGGTGCCCGCGTGGAAGACCTTGACGCCTTCCGCGGCCGCGTCCGCGAGCCCCTCGATGCGCTCGCCCTTGCGGTATGCGCCAGGGTAGCCCTCGGCGGCCATCACGACACCAACCGCCGCTCGCGGATCCCAGTCGGCGCGCATCTCACGGAGCCGGCCGTCGAGGGTCGCCTGGCAGAGCGTCGGGAAATCCGAGCGCAGGCGCGCGAGGATCGGCTGCGTCTCGGGATCGCCGAAGCGGCAATTGAACTCGAGCACGCGCGGCGCGCCGTCGGCCGCGATCATCAGGCCCGCGTACAGGAAGCCGCGATACGGAATGCCCTCCGCGCGCAGGCCGGTGAGCGTCGGCTCGAGCACTTCCGCCATGATCCGGCGCTCGAGCCCGGGCGTGACGACCGGCGCGGGCGAATACGCGCCCATGCCGCCGGTGTTCGGCCCGCGATCGCCGTCGTCCCGCGCCTTGTGGTCCTGCGAGGTGGCGAGCGGCAGGAGCGTTTCGCCGTCGGTGATCACGATGAAGCTGGCTTCCTCGCCCGTGAGGCACTCCTCGACGACCACGCGGCGGCCCGCGTCGCCGTAGCGCGCGTCCGCCAGCATGCCGCGGATGGCGGCTTCGGCTTCCTCCACCGAGCGCGCGACGACGACGCCCTTGCCCGCCGCGAGGCCGTCGGCTTTCACGACGATCGGCGCGCCGTGCGCGCGCACGTACGCGAGCGCCGGTTCCAGCTCGGTGAACGTCTCGAAGGCGGCCGTCGGAATGCCGTGGCGCTTCAGGAAGGCTTTCGCGAACGCCTTCGAGCCTTCGAGGGCCGCGGCCGCGGCGGTCGGGCCGAAGCACGGCAGCCCGCGCTCGCTGAAGCGATCGACGATGCCGGCGACGAGCGGCGCCTCCGGGCCCACGATCGTGAGATCGATGGCTTCGCGCTCGGCGAGGACCAGCAAGCCGTCGATGTCGTCGGCGGCCACCGCCGCGTTCCGGACTCCGGGCTCGGCGGCGGTACCGGCGTTGCCGGGAGCGACCAGCACCTCGCGCACGCCCGCCGCTTGCGCACATTTCCAGGCGAACGCGTGCTCGCGTCCGCCGCCGCCGACGATCAGGATCCTTTCAGGTGCCCTCATGCCCGGCATCTTTGCCGAAACGCGGCTCAATGTCGAAAGTGCCGCATCCCGGTGAAAACCATCGCGATGCCGTGCTCGTCGGCGGCCGCGATGACTTCCTCGTCGCGCACGGAGCCGCCGGGCTGGATGACCGCCGCGATGCCGTGCTCCGCCGCCGCGTCGATGCCGTCACGGAACGGGAAGAACGCGTCCGAGGCCATGACCGAGCCCGCGACGGGGAGACCCTCGTCCGCCGCCTTGATGGCGGCGATGCGCGTCGAATAGACGCGGCTCATCTGGCCCGCGCCGACACCTATGGTTGCGCGCTCCCGGCAGAAGACGATCGCGTTCGATTTGACGTGCTTCGCGACGCGCCAGGCGAACAGCAGGTCCGCGACCTGTCCCTCGTCGGGAGCGGCCCGCGTGACGACGCGCAGATCGCTTGCCGAGATCGTGCCGGTATCCGCGTCCTGCACCAAGAGCCCGCCGGAAACTTTCTTCACGTCGATGGCGGAGGCTGCCACCTGCGGTGCCCCGGTCTCCAGCACGCGCACGTTCGGCTTCGCGCGCAGCGCCTCGCGCGCGTCGGCCTCCACCTCGGGGGCGACGATCACTTCGACGAACTGGCGCTCGAGCACCGCCTGCGCCGTGACGGCGTCGAGCCCGCGATTGAAGGCGATGATGCCGCCGAACGCCGACGTCGGGTCGGTGGCGAACGCGCGCTCGTAGGCTTCGTGCAGCGTGGGACGCACGGCGACGCCGCACGGGTTCGCGTGCTTGACGATGACGCAGGCCGGCTCTTCGAACTGGCGCACGCACTCGAGCGCGGCATCGGCGTCGGCGATGTTGTTGTACGAGAGCGGCTTGCCCTGCAGCTGCCGGGCCGCGGCCAGCGTGCCGGCCGGTGGCAGCGCCTCGCGGTAGAAGGCCGCGCGCTGGTGCGGATTCTCGCCGTAACGCAGCGGCATGACGCGCGTACCCGCCCACACGAAGCGCTCGCCGAAAGCATCGCCCGATACGGAACCGAGATAACGCGTGATCGCCGCGTCGTAGGCGGCGGTGTGCGCGAAGGCTTTCGCCGCCAGCCGCCGACGCTGCTCGAGATCGATGCCGCCCTGCCGCAGGCGTTCCAGCAGGTCGTCGTAATCGGCCGGATCCACGACGACCGCGACCGACTCGTGGTTCTTGGCAGCGGCGCGAATCATCGCCGGCCCGCCGATGTCGATGTTCTCGATCGCCTCGCCGAGGCTGGCGTCGCCGCGTGCGACGGTCGCTTCGAAAGGGTAGAGGTTGACGACGAGCAGGTCGATCGGCTCGATGCCGTGCTCGGCCATGACGGCATCGTCGACGCCGCGGCGGCCGAGCAGGCCGCCGTGCACGCGGGGATGCAGCGTCTTGACCCGGCCGTCCATGATCTCGGGAAAGCCGGTACGTTCGGAAACTTCGATCGCCGGGACATTGGCTTCGAGAAGCGCCCGGCGCGTGCCGCCGGTGGAAAGGATCTCGATGCCCAGGCCGGACAGCGCGCGCGCGAGCGGCACCAGCCCTTGCTTGTCGGAAACCGAGAGCAGTGCCCGCCGCGGTTTCACCGCCACACCGCCGTGCTCGCTCGGCCGATCCGGATGTTTACTGGATCAGCGAATAGCACTTGAGCTTCTTGCGCAATGTCCCCCGGTTGATGCCCAGGATGCCCGCCGCCTGGCTCTGGTTGCCCTGTGTGTATTCCATGACTGCTTTGAACAAGGGCTGTTCCACTTCGCCGAGGACGAGATCGTACAGGTCCCCCGGACGGTCGCCGTTCAGGCTGGCGAAGTAATGATCGAGTGCCTCCTCGGCGTGTTTTCGCAATGGCTTTTTGCTGGCGGCCCGCAGCTCCCTGTTCCGTTTCGTTCTTTTCTTGACCACGTCTCGAGACTTCCCCAGAAACACCATCGACCACCGGTTGATCCCCGGAAACCGGTACGGGCCATGAAGGTGGACGGCGATCATAGCACGGCCGACGACGTTTGCGAGGGCCGGTCCGTGAGTGCACAACGGAAAAAAAAGATCATCGCGCAAGCAATGACATGGCAGAAAATTTGCAATCGTTTCGTTCGCCCAACGCGTCACGCTGCTTAGACAGAGAACTTCATGCGACTTCTCGGAAATGTGGATTGCGCGCCGCGGAAACCCGTCGTCCGGAAGCTGCCGTGCGCGCCGCAGCGCGCGCGGAGTGCGCGTCAATGGTTGCGGAATGCCCCGGTGGCGCAACGCACCCTGGTGTCGGTGAGCGGGTAACAGACATTCAACTTGTAACCGGACACGTCCGGCGCCACGGGTGCCATCGTGACCGTCGCCGTGAACCGGTCACCGGCGTCGACCATGCCCTCCGCGGAACGAAGCTCGAGATATTGCTCGGGCTGCAGCAACTCGCCGCTCACGATTTCCTCGTAACGATCGGTGAGCGCAACGTGCAGCAACGGATAAGGCAATGCATGCTCGGTGCGATTGGTCACCGATGCGGAGATCGTCAGGATGCGATCGCTCGCGTCGGTGCCGCCGCTCGTCGTTTCGAATTGCCAGCCGTTGACGTTCCAGTCCGGCGTGATCGGAGCGCCGAGACGTGAGTAGAGAACGCCTACGGTATCGGCGAACGCGGGCCAGGTCGCGAGCGTTTTGCGATGCGCGTGCACGATCTGCGCCGCGAGCAGCACGCCGAGGAGGAGCGCGGCGGCGAATGCGAGCGGGCGGCGCGGGGGCGCGTACTCGCGCCGCGCGGGCAGCACGTCGCGCACCCTGAGATAGGTGTCGCGCAGCGACTTCTCCTGGCTTTCCGCGGGCGCGGCAGGCTCCGCCGGCGACGGCTCCTCGGGGGCGCCGGAAACGACCAGCTCGCCGTGCAACGAGCTGCGGACGAGATCGCCTTCCATGATGATCGTCTCGACCTGCGGCAGCGGCGCCGCGCGCGAGCCGCTCGCGGCGAGGTCATCGAGGCGGCCGGACGCGCTCAGGAGATCCGCGTCGATCAGCCGTTCCCGCGCCCTGTCGTCGCCGCCGGCCGCCGCGGGCCCGGGTGGCGGTTCGCGGCGGGCGGCGCGGTCGCCCGCGGGTGCCGGCGCCGGGCCGTTGTCGGCGGGCGTGTCGTCGTCGACCAGCGCGAACGGCTCGACACCCGATGCGTCGCCCTCCACCAGCGTGAGCGGCTCGTCACCCGGTACGTCGTCGTCGACCAGCGTAAGCGGCTCATCGGCGGGCGCGTCGTCGTCGAACGGCGCGAACGGCTCGTCCCCGGACGCCGGCGTGTCCTCCGCCAGGGTGAGCGCCACGTCGCGCTCGCCGCCGGCCGCGGTTTCGGGGACGGCGCCCGGATCGATTGTCGGGTGCTCGGCGGTGGGCTCGTCGTCCGGCTCGTCGCGGCGCGCGGCCGCGCCATCGTCGAGGCGCGGCCCCTGCGCGTCCGCCGCCGCGTCCGCCGCGTCGGCCTCGCCGACCTCTTCGAGCAGGTCGGTCCATTCCTCCGGGTCGCCGAGCGCCAGGTCCACCTGCCGCTCGTCGAGCTCGGGGGCGCGCGGCTCGAGCCAGTCCCCGGCGCGGCGCCGCGGCGGCTCGGCGAGCGGGAAAGCCTCGTCCTCGTCGTCTTCATCCAGCAACCCGGGGAGCGGTGTGTTGTCGTCGTAGCGTTGCTCGCCCGGCTCGGCGGTTCGGAGCTCCAGCGAGGGCTGGCGGCGCGCGGCGGCGGATTCGGGAATGCGCGCGTCGTTGCCCGGCTGTGCGCCCTCGTCGTGGATGTACCAGTGCGCGCTCGCGCCGGCGTCATCGCCTGCGTCGTCGCCGTCGCTTGCCGCATCGCCGTGCGCGTCGACGACGCGCCATTCCACGCCGGTGTCCTCGATGGTGACGTCGTCGCCGCCATCCAGCTCGTCGATGCCGGTCGGGACCGGCTCGCGTTCGCGGCTCGCCGGCGGCCCGGCCGGGGAGGGCGGCGCTTCCGACAGCCCGTCGAGCGCGTTGAATACGTGTCCGCATGCGCCGCAGCGTACGCGGCCCGCCGCCTGCTGCAGGATCTCCGCGGTGACGCGAAACGCCTGGTTGCAGTCGGGGCACTGCGTGTACATCGTGCGTTCCTATCGCCCGTTGCGGGCCGGTTCGACCGGCCCGCCGTCGTCGCGCCGGCCGCGCTTGCGGCCCGCCAGCCGTACCCATCCTTCACGCACGAGCGGCGGATCGAGCTCCACCCGGCCGGCGTACGCGCGCGCGACCTCGTCCGCCTGGGCTTCGAGCACGCCGGAGAGGAGCAGGCGGCCGCCCTCCGCCAGCAGGGCGGTGAGCATGGATGCGGACGCGACCAGGGTATCGGCAAGGATGTTCGCAAGCACCACGTCGAAGCTTGCGGGAACGGGCTCGACGTGCGCCGCCACCGTGAGGCGCTCCGCCACCCCGTTGCGCCGCGCGTTCTCGCGCGTCGCCTGGAGTGCCTGCGGATCGATGTCGCAGGCGTACGCCGCGCGCGCGCCGAGGCGGAGCGCGGCAATCGCCAGGATGCCCGAGCCGCAGCCGAAATCCAGCACGCGCCGGCCGGCGAGCTCCAGGCTCTCGAGCCATTCGAGCGCGAGCGCGGTCGTCGGATGCGTGCCGGTGCCGAAGGCGAGTCCGGGATCGAGCTGCACGGTGACGTCGTGCGGGCCGCCGGCCCGCGCCTCGCCGGGCACGACGAGCAGGCGGCGCCCGAAACGCATCGGCCGGAAGTGCTGCAGCCACTCGCGTTCCCACGCGCGATCCTCGAGGGTTTCGACGCGGTGCGGGGGCAACTCGCCGAGGCGGAACGAGGAGAGCAGGTCCACGGTCAGCGGCCGGAGGTCCTGGTCGGCGCCGAACAGGCCGGTGATCGTCGTTTCGGGCCACAGCGGCGTTTCGCCGGGCGCGGGCTCGAGCACCGGCGCATCGGCGGCATCGCTGTAGGTGATCGCCTGGGCACCGTTACGCAGGAACACGGCCTCGACCTCCGGCGCCGGCAGCGCGCCGAGCTGCATCACGAACTGGCGAACCGCCATGTGCACGGGTCCTGGCCGGTGCGGGGCACTACAGGCCGAGCCTCTTTTCCAGGTAATGAATGTCGGTGCCGCCCGCCTGGAACGCCGCGTGCTGGAAAATCTCCTGGTGCAGCGGAATGTTGGTCCGAATCCCTTCGATCACCATCTCGGTGAGCGCGTTGCGCATGCGGGCGATCGCGATGGCGCGTGTGCTGCCGTGCGCGATCAGCTTGCCGATCATCGAATCGTAGTACGGCGGCACGCGGTAGCCGCTGTAGATGTGGCTGTCGACGCGTATGCCGGGGCCGCCCGGTGCGTGCCACAGCTCGATCAGGCCGGGGGAAGGCATGAAAGTCTTCGGATCCTCGGCATTCAGCCGGCACTCGATCGCGTGGCCGCAGATCTTGATGTCCTCCTGCCTGAGCTCGAGCTTCTCGCCCGCCGCAATCCTGAGCTGCTCGCGCACGATGTCGACGCCGGTGATCATTTCGGTGACCGGATGCTCGACCTGCAGGCGGGTGTTCATCTCGATGAAGTAGAACTCGCCGTCCTGGTACAGGAACTCGAACGTGCCGGCGTTGCGGTAGCCCATTTCGATGCACGCCTGCACGCAGCGGGAGCCGATTCTCTGCCGTTGCTCTTCCGTGATGCCGGGCGCGGGCGCTTCCTCGATCACCTTCTGGTGGCGGCGCTGCATCGAGCAGTCGCGCTCGCCGAGGTGGATCGCATTGCCGTGCCCGTCGGCGAGCACCTGGAACTCGACGTGACGCGGCTTCTCCAGGTACTTCTCCATGTACACCGTGTCGTTGCCGAACGCCGCGCGCGCCTCCGCCTGCGTCACGCCGATCGCGCCGATGAGCGAAGGCTCCGAATGCACGACGCGCATGCCGCGCCCGCCGCCGCCGCCGGCGGCCTTGATGATGACCGGGTAGCCGATTTCGCGCGCCATGCGCAGGTTCTCGTCGGGGTCGGCGGAGACCGGTCCGTCGGAGCCCGGCACGCAGGGCACGCCGGCGGCCTTCATCGCCCGGATCGCCGACACCTTGTCGCCCATCAGGCGGATCGCGGGGGCGGGCGGGCCGATGAAGATGAAGCCGCTCGATTCCACGCGCTCGACGAAATCTGCGTTCTCGGACAGGAAGCCGTAGCCCGGATGGATGGCGACCGCGTCGGTGACCTCGGCGGCGGCGATGATCGCGGGCATGTTGAGATAGCTTTCGCTGGAGGACGGCGGCCCGATACAAACGGTCTCGTCGGCCAGCAGCACGTGCTTCAAAGTGTTGTCGGCGGTGGAATGCACGGCGACGGACTTGATGCCCATCTCGCGACACGCGCGCAGGATGCGGAGCGCGATTTCGCCGCGGTTGGCGATGACGACTTTTTCGAGCATCGCGCCTAGGTGGCCCGCTGATCGACGACGAACAGCACCTGCCCGTATTCCACCGGCTCGCCGTTCTGCACGCGGATCGACTTGATGATGCCCGACACCTCGGCTTCGATCTGGTTCATCATCTTCATCGCTTCGATGATGCACAGCGTGTCGCCCGGGTGTACCCGATCGCCGACCTGGACGAAAGGCGGCGAGCCGGGCGACGAGGCGGCATAGAACGTGCCGACCATCGGCGCCGTTACCACGTAGCCTTCCTCTTCCGGTTCGGCCGGCGCGGCGGCGGGCGCGTCCGGAGCGGCCGCGGGCGCCGCGGGCGCCGCGGCAGGCGCGGGCGGGGCGGGAGGCGCCCATGCCCAGGCCGGCGGGGGCGCGGCCTGGCCGTGGCGGCTGATGCGCACCGACTCCTCACCCTCGGTGATCTCGATTTCCGAGATGCCCGATTCCTCCAGGAGCTCGATGAGCTTCTTGACCTTGCGTATGTCCATCAATTTCCCCCGGCCGCCGCGAGCCGCCGCGCGGCGGCCTCGAGCGCCATGTCGTAGCCGAACGGGCCGAACCCGATGATGCAACCCGCCGCGACGTCGCTTAAGTAACTCCTGTGCCGGAAGGACTCGCGCGCGAACGTGTTGCTCACGTGAATCTCGATGAAGGGAATCGCGACGGCGAGCAGGGCGTCGCGCAGCGCGATGCTCGTGTGGGTGAACGCGCCCGGGTTCAGCAGGATGTAAGCCACGCCCTCCGGGCCGGCCTGCTGGATGCGCCCGACGAGCTCGTGCTCGGCGTTGCTCTGGAACACCGCGAGCTCGTGGCCGAGGGCGGTCGCCCGCGCACTCATGCGGCGCTCGATCTCGGCCAGGCCGGTGCCGCCATAGAGCGCAGGCTCGCGGCTGCCGAGCAGGTTGAGGTTGGGCCCGTTGATCAGGAGAAGCCTGGGCATTTCCGCCGGTTCGCCGCGAGATGGCCGAAGTTGGCGGCAATTCTACTCTGATTGCCCGCAAATGGTGCAAGGCCCGGGCGCCGCCAGCGTGACCCGGGTCGCGAATCCGGCAAGCGGAGCGACGGCCCGGCGTGCCGCGGTGACGAGGGCGGGCGGCGTCCCGGCGGGAGGGACGTCAGATGCGGCCGAGGGCGGCGCGCGCACCGGCCAGGTCGAGATCGCCGGAATGCAGGCGGCTGAGCACCTCGGTAATTTTCTGCAGCTGGTCCGCGTGGATCTCGCCCAGGTGGGTCTTCACGAGCTGGCCGTCGGGGGTCATGACGATGGTGATCGGCAGTCCCTGGAACGGGATGCCGGCCGCCTCGACCGCCGCGATCGCGTCGTCGAGCCCGATGAGGATCGGGTAATTGAACCCGGCCGTCTGCGCATAGGCGACGACGTCCTCGCGGTGATCCACGGCGACCCCGATGACCTGCACGGTCGCCCCGTGCTCGGCCTGCACGCGCTTCAGCAGCGGGATCTCTTTCCGGCAGGGCGCGCACCAGGTGGCCCAGAAGTTGACCAGCCGCGCCTTGCCGCCCCAATCGGTGAGCGAGCGCGGCTGGCCCTCCAGGTCCGGCAGGGTGAGGGCGAGGCCTCCGTCGGGTACCGAGGGCGTCTCTGCCCACCGGAAGGTCAGCCAGCCGCCGACTCCCGCGGCGACGAGCAGAACGGCGACCAGGACTTTCTTCACGGGTTGGCGTCCTCCGCGGAACGTGCGCTCAACGAGCCGGTGCCGACGGCGCGCGCGACGTGCGCGGCGAAATCGTCGGCCTTCATGTAACCGACCACCTCGAAGCCCGAGCGCTGCAGGCCGTCGGGTCCGAAGAAGATGATCGTCGGCGGCCCGTACACGCCGAAGCGGCGCAGGAGCGCCTGGTCGGCTGCGTCGTTCGCGGTGACGTCCGCCTGCAGCAGCGCGACGTGCGACAGCGCCTCCTGCACGGTCGGGTCGCTGAAGGTGTAGCGCTCCATCTCGATGCACGAGACGCACCAGTCGGCATAGAAATCGAGCATCGCGGGCCGGCCCGCTTGCGCGGCCGACGCCAGCGCGCGGTCGAGATCCTCGACGGTCTTGACGCGCTGGAAGTCGAGCGCGCGCTCAGGCTGTGCCGCCGGGGCGGAAATCGTGGACACTCGCGCGAGCGGCTGCACCGGGCTGTCGGCGCCCGTCATGGCGCCCGCCAGCAGCGCGGCGCCGTAGAGCATGGCAATGACGCCGAACCCCTTGCCGAGCTTCTGTGCCCCCGGCGCCTGCGGCGGCAGGCTCGTGAGGCCACCGAGCCACACCCCCGCCATGAACACGAGCACGCCCCAGAGCGCGAGCGTGACGTAGCCGGGCAGGACCCGCGACAGCATCCACACCGCGAGCCCGAGCATCAGGAACCCGAACGCGTTCTTGACGGCGACCATCCAGGCGCCCGCCTTCGGCAGGAGCTGGCCCGCGGAGGCGCCGACCACGAGCAGCGGCGCGCCCATGCCGAGCGACAATGCGAACAGGGCCGCGCCGCCGCGCACGAGGTCGCCGGTCTGCCCGATCACCGTGAGCGCCGCGACCAGCGGCGGCGCCACGCAGGCGGTGACGATCAACGAGGACAATGCGCCCATGACGAAGGCGCCGACGAACGTGCCGCCCCGCTGGCGCCCGCTCAGGGCGGCAAGGCGGGTTTGCACCGCCGACGGCATCTGCAGGTCATAGAGCCCGAACATGCCGAGGGCGAGGGCCACGAACAGCGCGGCGAAGAGCGCCAGCACCCACGGCTGGTTGAATGCCGCCTGGAGCTGCACCCCCACCGCCGCGGCGACGATGCCCGCCGCCGTGTAGACGAGGGACATTCCCGCCACGTAGGCGAGCGCGAGAGAGAACCCGCGCGCAGGGCCCGCCGCCTCGCGGTCGCCCGCGATGATGCCGGAAAGGATCGGAATTATCGGCAGCACGCACGGCGTGAAGGCAAGCAAAAGGCCCGCTGCGAAGAACGTCGCGACGACCGCCCACACGCTGCCGCCGGCGATCAGGGTGGCGAGCCGCGCCTGCTCCGATACCGGGGGACCGTCACCGGCGGCCGCCAGTGCCGCCACGGCCGTGGCCCGCGGCAGGGAGACCGTCAGGGTCCGCTTCTGCGGCGGGTAGCAGATGCCGCCGTCCGCGCAGCCCTGGTAGCCGACCTCGAGCTCGAGCTTTTGGGCGTCGGGCGTCGCACGGGCGAGCGGCAGCTTGCCGAGGACGTCCTCGTGGTAGACCTCCATCTCGCCGAAATACGGATCGTTCTTCAGCTCGCCGGCCGGCAGCGCGAGCCGGCCGAGCTGCACGCGGCCTGCGGCCGTGCGCACCGAGATCTTGTCCTTGTACAGGTAGTAGCCCGGCGCCACGGCAATCGACACCTCGAGCGTGTTGCCGTCGAGCGCCACGGCCTGCGGCCGGAACGCCTCGTCGACCGGCAGGAACTCGTCGTCCTTCGCGTCGAGGCCGCCGAGGAAGCTGAACCCGCTCGCGGGCGCCTTCGCCGCCGCGAGCTCCACGGATACCGGCCAGGTCTGGGGCGGGTAGCAGAAGCCGAAATCGGCGCAGCCTTGCAGCTTCAGGTCGAGGTCGAGACGCCGCGGGCGTTCCCCGGACACGGTGTAGGGCACCGTGACGTAGAACCGGTCGCGATAGACCTGCTGCACGCCGAAGTACTCGTCCTCGTGGCGCTCGCCCTCGGGCAGCTCCGGGGCGCCCAGGGAGACGGCCGGCGTGCGGCTGCCGACGCCGAGCTTGTCCCGGTACAGGTAGTACCCGTCGGCGACCACCCAGTCGATCTCGAGCGAACGGCCGGTATCGGTGATCGCGTAACGGAACGCTTCGCCCGGCGGCAGGACGTCTTCGGCCGCCGGCAAAGGCGCCGCGAAGCCCCCGAGCAGCAGCAGGAGGAGTGCCGGCGAAAGCCGCCTTGCAATGGCCATGAGCGTCCGCATGTCGTGGTGAGGCTGTCCTGTCGCCGTATCTGACCGTCTGACAGGTGAGGATGTTACAGGCAACGGGGCGGCGCTGCCGTGACACGCTTGCCGACCGCGGAGCGGCCCTTGAATTTTGGCGCCTTGTCCCTATCATTGGCACTCCCTGAGGCCGAGTGCCAGCCAGGCCGGCCTCCGAGGGCCGATCGGGCCCGGAAATCAACTATTTAGAGGAGTGTCCATCGATGAAGATTCGTCCACTTCACGATCGCGTGATCGTCAAGCGCATGGAAGAGGAGCGTACGTCGCCGGGCGGAATCGTCATCCCCGACGCCGCCGCCGAGAAGCCGATCAAGGGTGAGGTCATTGCCGTGGGCAACGGCAAGATCCTGGACAACGGCGAGACCCGTACGCTCGACGTCAAGGCCGGCGACAAGGTGCTGTTCGGCAAGTACAGCGGCACCGAGGTCAAGGTCGACGGCGAAGAGCTGCTCGTCATGAAGGAAGACGACATCATGGCCGTCATCGAGGGATGACGCAGGCATCGTCCCTTCCCGAGACGCGCTCGTGAATTCAGTGCAACAGAGGTTAAGTTAAATGGCTGCGAAAGAAGTTCGTTTCAGTGACGACGCGCGCCAGCGGATGTTCTCGGGTGTGAACATCCTGGCGAATGCGGTGAAGGTCACGCTCGGCCCGAAAGGCCGCAACGTCGTGCTCGAGAAGAGCTTCGGCGCCCCGACCGTCACGAAGGACGGCGTGTCGGTCGCGAAGGAGATCGAGCTCGACGACAAGTTCGAGAACATGGGCGCGCAGATGGTGAAGGAAGTCGCGTCCCAGACCTCGGACATCGCCGGTGACGGCACCACTACCGCCACGGTGCTCGCCCAGGCGGTCCTTCGTGAGGGCCTGAAGTCGGTCGCCGCGGGCATGAACCCGATGGATCTGAAGCGCGGCATCGACAAGGCCACCGCCGCCATCGTGAAGGAGCTGGAGAAGCTCTCGAAGCCCTGTGAGGACGACAAGTCGATCTCGCAGGTCGGCAGCATCTCGGCCAACTCCGATCCCGAGATCGGCAAGATCATCTCCGAAGCCATGCAGAAGGTCGGCAAGGAAGGCGTGATCACGGTCGAGGAAGGCTCCGGTCTCGAGAACGAGCTCGAGGTCGTCGAGGGCATGCAGTTCGACCGCGGCTATCTCTCCCCCTACTTCATCAACAACCAGCAGAGCCAGAGCTCGGAGCTCGAGAATCCCCTCGTGCTGCTGCACGACAAGAAAATCTCGAACATCCGTGACCTGCTGCCCGTGCTGGAGGGCGTCGCCAAGGCCGGCCGTCCGCTGCTGATCATCGCGGAAGACGTCGAGGGCGAGGCGCTCGCCACGCTGGTCGTCAACAACATCCGCGGTATCGTGAAGGTCTGCGCGGTCAAGGCGCCCGGCTTCGGCGATCGCCGCAAGGCCATGCTGCAGGATATCGCGATCCTGACCGGTGGCCAGGTGATCTCCGAGGAAGTCGGCCTGTCCCTCGAGAAGGCCTCGCTCGACGACCTCGGTGAGGCGAAGAAGGTGCAGATCTCCAAGGAGAACACCACGATCATCGACGGCGCCGGCCGTGCCGAGGACATCAAGGCCCGGGTCGCGCAGATCAACAAGGAGATCGAGGAGTCGACCTCGGATTACGACAAGGAGAAGCTGCAGGAGCGCGTCGCGAAGCTCTCCGGCGGTGTGGCCGTGATCAAGGTCGGTGCCGCGACGGAAGTCGAGATGAAGGAGAAGAAGGCGCGCGTCGAGGACGCGCTGCACGCCACCCGCGCCGCCGTCGAGGAAGGCGTCGTGCCGGGCGGTGGTGTCGCCTTCATCCGCGCCGTGGCCGCGATCGGCGATCTCAAGGGCGACAACGACGACCAGACCGTGGGGGTCAACATCCTGCGCCGGGCCGTCGAGGAGCCGCTGCGCCAGATCGTGCGTAACGCCGGCGGTGATGCCAGCGTCGTGCTGAACGCGGTTGCCGAGGGCAAGGGCAACTTCGGCTACAACGCGGCGACCGGCGAGTACGGCGACATGATCGAGATGGGCATTCTCGACCCGACGAAGGTCACCCGTTACGCGCTGCAGAACGCGGCTTCGGTTTCCGGGCTGCTGCTGACGACGGAAGCCATGATCGCGGAAGCGCCGAAGGAAGAGAGCCATGCCGGCCCGGACGCGGCCGCCATGGGCGGCATGGGCGGCATGATGTAAGCATCCGCCGGTTCATACCGCGCAACCCCGAAGCCCCGCCGCGTGCGGGGCTTCTTTTTGGCACTCACCAGATGTGGGACGGATCCTGGCAGCTGCAGTGCTCCGGCTCCGGCTCGGTGCCGAGCCGTGATGCGTAGTGATCGTGACACACCCACACCTCGCCGAAGTTACACCGTTCCGCCGCCGACGGGTGCTCGGGCGGCGCGTAGGTCGGTTCCGCGGCGCAGCCGAGGAGCGTGGCGACGGCTGCGGCAAATACCCCCCAAGCCTTCCCCGGTTTGCATGACATAGAGGCCTCCGGCGGACTGCGTCGGATGCGACGCTGAGCGTTTGACCGCCGGCCAGGCCGCGGATTCCGTCAACGGCGGTTCAGCCGGCCGGCGTCGCGCGTCCTCCCGGATGGCAGCCCGGTGGAAGGTTTGCCGACACCGGCAGCCAGACACAAAAAACCCGCCACGAGGGCGGGTTTTTTGTCCAGGTATCGATTCGCTCAGGCTTGCGACCGGGCTCGGCGCCGCGTGGCGGCAGTCGCAAGCAGCCCGCTGCCGAGCAGCAGCAGGATTCCCGGCTCCGGGACCGACACCGGGGTGTCAGGTGACTTGACGTTTGTGATCGTGCCGTTGAGCGCCAACCCACCGCCGACGATTCCCTCGAAATCCCGGAGGCTTAGCGCCAGAACACCGCCGCCGAGTCCCGCGTAGCTGTAACCGAACTGCACCGGACCACCCCAGTCCAGGTCGGCAAGCGTGAAAATGAACAGCGAAAAGACCGAAAACTCGCCCTGATCGCTGACGACGCCCTCCGGCGCAGGAGTCGCGAGGTGCACGACCAGCTCGGCGATCCCGCTGCCGAATGCCGCCGACAAGACCGTTCCGAAATTGAAATTGAAGGACTCACCCTCGTCCAGGTACGCAGGCGCGTCCATCGACTCGTCGAGGTACGCTCCGATACCGCCACTCTCGTCGTCGAAAACGACGTTCAGGTCGCTGCCGGTGATCTGGAAGGGAATCGGGGCCGCGGCTGCCGTTCCCGCGAGTGCGAGAAAGCCGAGGGCTGCGGCGATCCAGGCTAAGGCTTTGTTCATTGCCGGGCACGTCCTTTGCAATGCGGATTTGCCCGGAACGATGCACACATCGTGCCACATCGGGTCACGCGTGTAACGTACGGAGTGTACAGGATTTTTTTCCATCCCTGTTGGGCAGGGCGAAAGCAGCTGTAAAGTCAGCCGACACTCTCCCGCGCCCGCGTCGTTGCGGGATCACGGCGCGGCACCGGCCGGGGGCGGGTGGAAGCCCGCGACGAGAATCGCCGGTGGAGGCGGTAGCCGAGCAGGAGGCTCAGGATGGCGGCGTAGACGGCGGGCTCGCGGGTGTCGAGCTTCACCTGCCACCAGAAATGCACCACGGCGAGAATGCCGACCGCGTATACCGAATAGTGGAGTTGCTGCCAGCGTCGGCCGAGGCGCCGGCGCATGCCGTTGGTCGAGGTCACGGCCATGGCCGTGAGCAGCAGGAGCGCGGCGAACCCCACCGTGATGAACGGCCGCTCGAAGATGTCCACCCGGATCTCCGACCAGAGCAGGGTCTGGTCGAGCACGAGCCAGGTGAGGAAGTGCAGCAGCACGTAGAAGAACGCGAACAGGCCCAGCATGCGGCGGAAGCGCAGGAGCCAGTTGCGGCCGGTGAGCTGGCGCAGCGGGGTGACCGCCAGCGTGATCATGATGAAACGCAAGCCCCAGTTCCCGAACCGGTCCTGGATGTCCTCGACCGCGTTCACCCCGAGTCCTCCGGTCAGCCCGGCGGCGTCGGTGATCACCAGCACGGCGGGCACCAGGCAAAGGAGGAAAACCAGCGGCTTCCAGGCGAAGCGGATCTGCGTGAGCGTGTTCACGGCATGAGTCGGCGCGCTGCGCGGTCAGAAGTTCCTGCGGAGGTCGAGGCCTTCGTAAAGGTGCGCGACCTGCTCGGCGTAGCCGTTGAACATGAGCGTCGGCTGCTTGCCGGCGAACAGGCCCGCACCGATACGGCGCTCGCGCGCCTGGCTCCAGCGCGGGTGGTCGACGTGCGGATTGACGTTGGCGTAGAAGCCGTATTCGTCGGGCGCCGCCATCGACCAGGTGGTCTTCGGCATGCGCTCGACGAAGCTCATGCGCACGATGCTCTTCAGGCCCTTGAAGCCGTATTTCCACGGCACGACCAGCCGGAGCGGCGCCCCGTTCTGGTTCGGCAGCACCTCCCCGTAGAGCCCGACCGCGAGGATCGTCAGCGGATGCGTGGCCTCGGCGATCGTCAGGCCCTCGCGGTACGGCCACTCGAGGATCGGCGCGCGGACGCCCGGCATCTGCGCCGGGTCCGCGAGCGACTCGAAGTACACATACTTCGCGCGTGAGGTCGGCTCGAAGCGCCGGATCACGTCGGCGAGCGGGATCCCGACCCACGGGATCACCATCGACCACGCCTCGACGCAGCGCATGCGGTAGATGCGCTCCTGCAGCCGGTGCGGCGCGAGAAAATCCTCGAGGTCGAAGGGGCCGGTCTTCGCGGCGTGGCCCGATATCTCGACGGACCACGGCCGCGGCCGGAGCGTTCCGGCATTTTCGGACGGGTCGGACTTCCCGGTACCGAACTCGTAAAAATTATTGTAGGTGGTGATTTCCTCGAAGGTGTTCGGCGCCTCGTCGGTGCTGAACGGGCTCCTGGCGACGCCTGCGAGCTTCGACCCGGGCTCCCCGGGCAATGCGGCCGCGTCCGCGCCGCGCACGAGGAAGGACGCGCCGGCTGCTCCCGCGGCCGCCAGGAAGCGGCGGCGATTCAGGTAATTGTCCTTGCTCGTGATCTCCGACGGGCGGATATCGTCCGGCTTCCTGATCAGCATTGGCGGGGCTCCTCGCGCGGCTACGGAAAGTAGACCTGCCATTGGGCCCGATTATTGCAGCACTCGCGGCGGGTTTGGGCCCGGATTGCCGGGCGGAACCCGCGAACCGGCCCTGAGCTCGACGGCCGGGACCGAAAGCACCAGGCAACGCCGGGAGTCGACGACGATGAACCCGAATCCATCCTCGAATCCGACCCGCACCCAGCAGGCGGCCGACAGCCGCGCGCTCGCGACCTTGAAGATCGACGTGATCGCCGACCTCGTGTGCCCGTGGTGCTGGCTCGGCAAGCGGCGGCTGGACGATGCCCTGCTCGCCGTCCGCGGCCCCACGCGCCTGAGCTGGTATCCGTTTCGTATCAATCCCGGGGTGGCGGACGGCGGCATGCGCTTCAAGGACTATCTCGCCTCGCGCTTCGGCGACGCGGAGGCGCTCGGGCCCGGGCTCGAAGACCTGGTGCTCGCGGGCAAGGCGGAGGGCATCTGTTTCCGCTTCGACCGCCTGTCCACCATCCCCGACACGCTCGGCGCTCACCGCGTGCTCAAGCTCGCCGAAGCCGAAGGCGCCGCGGCCCCGGTCGTCGCGGAGAGCCTGTTTCGCGGCTACCTGGAAGAGGGCCTGGATCTCGCCGACCACGACGTGCTGGTCGAGCTCGGCCGCCGTGCCGGGCTGTCGGCCGCACTCCTCCGGCGCAGCCTGGCCGACGAGACGAGCCGGCAGCTCGTCCTGTCCCAGGACGCGCAAATCCGCAAGAGCGGTCTTACGGGCGTGCCGAACTTCCTCGTGAACAAGCGGTTGTTCGTGATCGGCGCCCAGAGCACCGAGGCACTGGTCAACGTGTTCGACCGGGCGATGTTCGGGGAAGAGAGCGACCGCCCCGTGTCCCCCGTCCTGCATTAGGGGCACGGATGCCCCGCCGCGCCAGTCGCGTGAGCGGCTGACAGACATTCGCCGGGGCGGCCGGTTGTAATTTCCGCGCTCCGGCGATACCTTCGCCGAAGGACGTGGAAGGGGACAAACAGGCGGATTTTGCCGCTCGCAGCGAGCGGGGGACGGTGCGAGCCCCGCAGCGGAACCCGCCGAATATCACCCCGGAGTCGCCGCCCGAACCGCGGAATCCCGCGCAGTAGGCCCGGCCGGCTGGCCCCCGAGACCGGGCCCGAAAGAGGCGGCCGCGCCGCGGCCGTGAATCCGGGTGGTACCGCGATTTCGAACCTTCGAATCGCCCCGGGCGCCAGGTGTGCGTCCGGGGCTTTTTTGTTTCTGGCTCCTCGGGAGACAACGGACCGCGAGATGGGATCGACGACGAAGTTCAGGGAAGTATCGGGTCGTTACGACGGCCCCGCGCTGGAAGCGGAAGTGCTCGGTTTCTGGCGGGAGCACGACGTGTTCGAGCAGACGGTCCAAAGAAGCGAAGGCCGGCCGCGCTTCAGCTTCAACGAGGGGCCGCCGACGGCCAACGGCAGGCCCGGCATCCACCACGTGCTGGCGCGCAGCTTCAAGGACGCGTTCCCGCGCTACAAGACCATGCGCGGCTACTACGCGCCGCGCAAGGCCGGCTGGGATACGCACGGGCTGCCGGTCGAGCACGAGATCGAGAAAGAGCTCGGCATCTTCGACAAGAAGGAGATCGAGGAGAAGGTCGGCATCGCCGAGTTCACGCGCCGCTGCCGGGAGTCGGTGATGCGCTACATCGGCGACTGGGAGCGCATGACCGAGCGCATGGGCTTCTGGGTGAATTTCGACGAGGCCTATTACACGCTCGACAACACGTACATCGAGAGCGTGTGGTGGCTGCTCAAGGATATCTGGGACAAGGGCCTGATCTACCAGGGCTACAAGGTCGTGCCCTACGACCCGCGCATCGGCGCGACGCTGTCCTCGCACGAGCTCGCGCTCGGCTACCGCGAAGTCGAGGACCCGTCCATCTTCGTGCGCTTTCCGCTGGCCGACCGGCCGGACACGGCGTTTCTCGTCTGGACCACCACGCCGTGGACCTTGCCCGCGAACCTGTGCCTCGCCGTGCACCCCGCCGTGGAATACGCCTTTTGCGAGACGGATGACGAGACGTTGATCCTGGCCGAGCCGCTGCGCGAGCGCGTGCTCGAAGGCGTCGCCCACCGCGTGACGAAAACCGTGCAAGGCGCGGAGCTCGTCGGCCTGCGTTACCGCCGGCCGTTCGAGTACCTGCCGGTCGATGCTCCGCAGGCGTTCCAGGTGTTCCCCGCGGACTTCGTGAGCACCGAGGACGGCACCGGCATCGTGCATTGCGCGCCCGCCTACGGCGTGGACGACCTCGCGTTGGGGCAGGCGCACGGGCTGCCGGTCGTGCACGCGGTCGGCGAGGACGGGCATTTCCTTTCGGTCGTGGAGCCGGTCGCCGGCGCGTTCTTCAAGGACGCCGACCCGCCGCTCATGCGCCTTCTCGAAGCACGCGGTTTGCTGTTCCGGCGTGAGACGCTCCTGCACAACTACCCGTTCGGCTGGCGCACCGGCGATCCCGTGATCTACTACGCGAAGAACGCCTGGTTCATCCGGACCTCGGATTTCAAGGACCGCATGGTCGAGCTGAACCGCACCATCAACTGGGTTCCGGAGACGATCCGCGACGGGCGTTTCGGCAACTGGCTGGAGAACAACGTCGACTGGGCGCTCTCGCGCGAGCGCTTCTGGGGCACGCCGCTGCCGGTCTGGACGGACGGCGAGGGCGCCTGGGTCTGCATCGGCTCGCTCGCCGAGCTCGAGGCGCTCGCCGGGCGCGGGCTGTCCGGGCTCGACCTGCACCGCCCGGCCATCGACGACATCACGTTCGAGAAGGACGGCAAGACCTGGCGAAGGGTCCCGGAGGTGATCGACTGCTGGTTCGACTCCGGCGCCATGTCGTACGCGCAATGGCATTATCCGTTCGAGAACCGGGAAACGTTCGCTGCGCATTTCCCCGCGGATTTCATCTGCGAGGCCATCGACCAGACGCGCGGCTGGTTCTACACGCTGCACGCCATCGCGACGCTCGTGTCGGACAGCGTCGCCTATCGCAACGTGATCTGCCTGAGCCACATCGTCGACAAGGACGGTCGCAAGATGTCGAAGTCGCTCGGCAACATCGTGAACCCCTACGACGTGTTCGATACGGTCGGTGCGGACGCCTTGCGCTGGTACTTCCTCGCACGGCTGTCGCCGGACGTGCAGAAACGGATCTCGGTCGACATCGTGCAGGACGTGGCGAGCTCGTTCATCAACACGTTCTGGA